>CAIQON010000235.1 GCA_903873475.1 uncultured bacterium | reverse complement strand
CTGCCTTTGCGCTACCTGCCGTGCTTGCCCAGCTCCCAGCCATGGCTGGCGATGTGTGCCTGCGCCTCGGCCGCCGGCTTGTCCTCGAGCGGCGTGGCCATCGTGTCGTTCCACCGGTTCATGAAGCCGAAGTAGGAGATCAGGGCCGTGATCTCGACGATCTGGCCTTCGTCCCAGTGCTGCTTCATCCGGTCGAACAGTTCGTCCGTCACGTCGTTCGGCTGAGACGCCGCAGCGATGGCGAACTCGATGGCGACCTTCTCGGCCTCGGGAAACAACGGGCTGGTGGGGTACTCCCACACCTGCGCCAGCTTGTCTTCCGGAATACCCTGCTGGAGAGACCCCCCAGCGTTGTGCGCCATTCAGTAATGGCAGCCGTGGGTACGCGCGACGACATAGGCGAGCAGGCGCTTGAACGCGATGCTCACCTCGCCATCGGGATCGAACACGGCCTGCGAAAGCACGCGCCACGCCTTCACCAGCTTCGGGCGGCGCTGCATGATCAACTGGCTGTTGGGGACGTAACCGTTCGAGGCCAGGTGCTTCTCGAACGTTTCCTGCAATTCGGGCACTGCGCCGATGGGCAGTGGATCGAGGCGGGACATCGTGGTTCCTCCGGTTCGTGCGGCGCGAGGTGGCCGCATTCTATTGTAAGTCCGGCGTCGGGCGTGCCCGTCAGCACGCCCCCGTGATGCATTGTAGGATCACCGACCTCGCTCCGATCGTCCGCAGCACAGGCCCCGATGAAACTCACCCTGATCGAGAACTTCCGTGCGCTGTTCTATGCGCCCTTCTACGCCGCCGCCGAACTCGGCGCCTGGCGGGCCGAAGGCCTGGATGTCGGCATGATCACGCCGAAGACCTCGGCCGAGACGATCCAGATCCTTGCGGCCGGCGGCGCCGAGGTGTCGTGGGGCGGCCCGATGCGGCTGATGATCGCGCTCGACAAGGACCCCGCGTCCGATTCGGTGGCGTTCTGCGAAGTGGTCGGCCGCGATCCGTTCTTCGTGCTCGGGCGCGCGCCGAACCCGGGCTTCACGATGCAGCACCTGGTCGGTCCGCGGGTCGCCACGGTGAGCGAAGTGCCCACGCCCTGGATCTGCCTGCAGCGCGACCTCGTGCTGGCCGGCATCGATCCCGGGCAGGTGCTTCGCGCGCCCGAGCGCACGATGGCCGAGAACGTGGCTGCCCTGCGCGCAGGCGAGGTCGACGTGATCCAGGTGTTCCAGCCGCTCGCGCAGGCGGCCATCGAAGAGGGCATCGGCCATGTCTGGTACCGCGCCTCCGACCGCGGCCTGGCCTGCTACACCACGCTCAACACGACGCGTGCGTTCATCCGCAGCCATCCCGACACGGTGCTGGGCGTGACGCGGGCGATGCACCGCACCCAGAAGTGGATCGCGGCGCACTCGGGCGCCGAACTGGCCGGGGTCGTGTCCGGCTACCTGCCCGATGTCCCACACGACATGCTGGCCGCATGCTTCGACGGCTACAAGGCCACAGGCGTCTGGAGCACCGACCCGATCGTCCAGCGCGCCGGGCTCGAGTGGAAGCGCGACGCGATGCTGTCGTGCGGCGCGATCTCGAAGCCCGGCACATATGAAGACTATGTCGACCCGCAGTTCGCCGAGCGCATCGTGCGCGAAGACCCGCCGTCGATCTGAACCACCCCGAACAACACACCGAGGACACCATGCTGAAGGAACCCGACCGGTTCGGCTATTCGCCGGTCTCGCGCAGGCCCGCGTTCACCTGGCCCGGCGGCAAGCGCCTCGCGCTCTACGTTTCGGTCAACGTCGAGCACTTCCCCTGGGGCCAGAACTCCGGCCCCGACCTCGACCGTCCGACGCTGCCCTGGAGCCAGCGCAGCTGGCTGTGGCGCGAATACGGCAACCGCGTCGGCGCCTGGCGGCTGATGAACCTGTTCGATGAACTCGCCCTGCCGGTGGGCGTGATCGCGAACACCGCGATCTACGACCACTGCCCCGAGGTGCTCGAGGCGCACGTGAAGCGCGGCGACGAACTGATCGCGCACGGCCGCAACCAGGTCGAGCGCCAGATCGAGATGACGCTCGAGCAGGAGCGCGAGATGGTGCAGGACGTCACCCGTACCTTCACCGCGCGCAACGGCGTCAAGCCGGTGGGCTGGATGTCGCCCTACCTCACGCCGAGCGAGCACACGACCGATCTGCTGGCCGAGAGCGGCTACCAGTACTGCATGGACTGGGGCATCTGCGACGAGCAGCCGTTCTGGGTGAAGTCGGCGACCGGAAGCATGCTGGCGATGCCCTATCCGATCGAACTCAACGACCAGCCCGCCGTCGTCTACCGGCGCAACACCGGCGCGGAGTATGCCGAGATGCTGGTCGACAACTTCGACGAGATGCTGCGCAATTCGAAGGACACGCCACTCGTCTACGCGATCTCGATCCATACCTTCGTCGTCGGGCAACCCTACCGGCTGGCCCGGCTGCGGCGGGCGCTGCAGCACATGCTGTCGCACCGCGACGATGTCTGGGTAGCGATGCCGAAGGACATCGCCGCGCACTACGCCGCGCTGCCCGCCGAACAGCAGCTGCACGCGCGATGAGCGCGACAGCCCGGCTCGCCCGCTTCATCGCGGCCTCGAGCTGGGCCGACGTCCCGGACAGCGTCCGGCATGACGCGAAGCGCTCGCTGCTCAACTGGCTGGGCTGCGCGATCGGCGGTTCGAACGCACCCTCGGTCGAACTGGCGATCGAGTCACTGGCTACGTTCTCCGGGCCGGGGCAGGCGACGGTGATCAATCGCGGGCGCCGCTTCGATGTGGCCACCGCCGCCGTGATCAACGGCGTGTCCTCGAGCGTGCTCGACTTCGACGATACCCACCTGCAGACGGTGATCCATCCGTCGGTACCGGTAGCCTCGGCCACGCTGGCGCTGGCAGAGCACCTGCAGGTTCCGGGCGAGGCCTTCATGCATGCGTTCGTCATCGGCATCGAGGCGGCATGCAAGGTCGGCAACGCGATCTCGCCGGAGCACTACGCTGGCGGATGGCATGTCACCTCGACCTGCGGCGTGATCGGCGCTGCGGCGGCCTGCGCGCGGCTGCTCAGGCTCGACGAGACGCAGGCCGCCTATGCGATCGGCATGGCGGCCAGCCAGTCGGCCGGGTTGTCGGAGATGCTGGGCAGCCCGACCCGCATGTTCAACATGGGCCACGCCGCACGCAGCGGCTTCATGGCTGCGTGGTACGCCTCCAGGGGCATCGCCAGTTCCGCCTGCGCGCTAGAGGCACCGCGCGGCTTCGGCAACGCATTCACGACCCGCTGCGACTGGTCCGCGCTCACCGACACGCTCGGCGTGACCTGGGAGCTCGCGGCCAATGCGTTCAAGCCCTATCCCTGCGGCATCGTCGTGCATCCGGTGATCGACGGCTGCCTGCTGCTGCGCGAGCGCCACGCCATCCGCGCGGGCGACATCGACTGCGTCGAGGTCACCGTGAACCCGGCGGTGCAGGTCATCATGTCACGCCCGGAGCCGGCCGACGGCATGCGTTCGAAGGTATCCGCGGAGCACTGCATCGCCGTGGCGATGGTGCAGGGTGCGGCCGGCGTACAGCAGTTCACCGATGCGGTGGTACGCGACCTGGCCGTGACGGATATGCGCCGCCGTGCCCGGCTGCTCTGCTCGGACACGATGGCGAAGGATGCCGCATCGGTGTGCGTGGTGATGAAGGACGGCACCCGGCACGAGACCTTCATCGAACATGCAAAGGGCAGCGCGGAAGTGCCGCTGACCGATGCCGAGCTCGAGGAGAAGTTCCGCAGCCTGGTGGCATACGGGAGGCACGACGCGGACGCCAGCCGCATGATCGGGTTGATGTGGAATCTGGAGACAGCCACCGATGCGGGCGTGCTGGCACGGGTGTGAGCTGCGCCGGGACTGCGCACGCATGGCCGTGCCGTTGAAAATGATCCACCCGAGGCGCACTATCACCGCCTCCTTCACCGCACCTGCGATCGCACCGGGCCCTCCATGAAGATCAAGCGCATCGAACACGTCGGCATCGTCGTCGGAAACCTCGAGCAGAGCCGCGCGCTCTGGGAAGACTGCTTCGGCATCAAGCTCACCGGCACCGAGAAGATGCCCGGTCGTCCGGTCGAGCTCGCGTTCTACCCGGTCGGCGATTCGATGGTCGAACTGATCGCCGGCACGACGCCCGACAGCAAGCAGGCAAAGATGGTCGCCGAAGGCAAGGGCGGCCTGAACCATATCTGCTTCGAGGTCGAGGACATCGACGAGGCGCTCGAGGAACTCAAGGCCAAGGGTATCCCGCTGCTCGACGCGGTGCCGCGCATCGGCCATGGCGGCGCGCGCATCGCCTTCCTCGACCCGTCGGCCACCGGCAACTGCCTGGTCGAACTGGCGCAACTGGCCGACGACGCGCACTGAGGCTGGCGATGACCGCACCGGAGTACTTCACTGCCAGCGACGGCGTGCGCCTCGCCTATCGCGTCGACGACTTCACCGACGCCTGGAAGCCAGCCCCGGTGCTGGTGCTGATACATCCGGGCATGGGCAGCGCCGAGCGGCTGCAGGCCTGGGTTCCCCATTTCGCGCGCGATTACCGCGTGGTACGGCCCGACCTGCGCGGCCACGGCCGGTCCGACGCCGGCCTCGACCAGCCGCTGACGCTGGAGCGGCTCGGGCTCGACCTGCTCGAACTGTTCGATCATCTGGGCATCGCCCAGGCGCATGTGATGGGCTCGTCCGCGGGCGGCATCATCGCGATGGACGCGGCGCTGCAGGCGCCGTCGCGCTTCGCCTCGCTGGCGCTGTTCGCCGCCACGCCTGGCATCCATCCGTCGCGGCCGAAGAAGGGCAACTGGCTCGAGCGGGTCGGCAGGAACGGCGTGCGCCATTTCCTGAACGAGACCGTCCATGACCGGATCGGCGAGGCCTCACCCGAGATGATCCGCTGGTACCTCGATACGGCGGAGGGCGTGACGCCCGAGTTCCTCGGCCGCTTCGTGCCGCTGCTGGCCAGCCACTACTTCCCGGAGAAACTCGCAGCCTTCGAGTTCCCGGTGCTGATGTGCGTGCCCGAGCCCGATCCTTCGGTCGAGGACAGCGAGTACGCGCTGATGCGCACCCACCTGCGCCACTGCACCTATGTCGGCATCCCGGGCGGTGGCCATGGCATGACGGCGCAGATACCGGACGAGTGCTCGCGCGTGCTGCGCGGCTTCCTGTCGGGCCTGGGGCGGCCGGCGGCGACCGACGGCGCTGCGCCGCGCATCACGCCCGCAGATCCGGCGCAGAGCGCCGAGCTCGCGCTCGTCTACGACCGCATCACCGCCACCCGCGGCTACGTCTCCGGCATCCTGGCCAGCATGGGCCACGCGCCCGACGGGCTCGGCTGCTTCGCTGCGCTGGGCGAGTACGTGCGCTACCGCAGCTCGCTGTCGGGCCGGCCGCGCGAGTTCGCGATCCTGTCGATGGCGCGCGGCAACCAGTACGCCTGGACGCACCATGTGCCGTCCGCACGCAAGGCCGGCATCACGCAGGCCGAACTCGATGCGCTGAACGCCGGCGAGGTACCGGCGACGACCGACGACACGGAGAAGGCGGCCATCGCCTATGCGCGCGCGTTCAGGCACCACGGCCAGGTCGACGACGACACCTTCGCTTCGGTGCAGCAGAAGCTGGGCGATCGGTGCATCACCGATCTCACGATCACCTGCGCCTACTTCCTCGGGCTCGGCTCGATCGTCAACGCATTCCGCGTGCCGCTCGAGCCGGACTTCCCGCCACAGATGAAGCCGGTACACGACTGATGAAACCCCTGACCACCGTATCCCCTTTGCCGACAGCGGCGATGCTCGCGATCTGCTGCGCGGCAGCGCCGCTGTTGCTGCCGCTGGCCGTGTCGGCACAGGCGTTCCCGGCAAAGCCCATCCGCTTCGTCGCCGCCTTCCCGGCTGGCGGGCCGAGCGATATCGTCACCCGCGCGGTCGGCCGCCGCCTGTCCGAGATGCTGGGCCAGCCGGTGGTGATCGACAACCGTGCCGGTGCGGGTGGCCACATCGCCGCGGAGAACATTGCGCGCTCGGCGCCCGACGGCTACAGCCTGCTGCTCGCCGGCAGCTTCGTCACCATCGGGCCCAGCCTCTACAAGAAGCTCGGCTACGACGTGAACCGCGACTTCACCGCGATCGGGCTGGTCGCGCAGAACCAGTACCTGCTGGTCTCGCATCCATCGGTGCCGGCGAAGAACGTGAAGGAACTCATCGCGCTCGCGCGCAGCCGCCCCGGGCAGATGACCTACGGCTCCTCGGGCGTGGGCGCGCCGCCGCACCTGGCCGGCGAGCTGTTCAAGGCGATGGCGAAGGTCGACGTGCTGCATGTGCCGTACAAGGGTGCGGCCCCGGTGCTGGCCGACCTGATGGGCGGCCAGATCGACTTCTACTTCGGCGGCATTTCCGGTGCGCTGCCCTATGCGCGCAACGGCAAGCTGCGTGCGCTCGCGGTGACCGGACGCACGCGCTCCAGCCAGCTGAAGGACGTACCGACAGTAGCCGAGTCGGGGCTGCCCGGCTACGACATCACGACCTGGTTCGGGCTGGTGTCATCGGCTGGCGTACCGAAGCCGATCGTCGACACCCTGAACGATGCACTGCGCAGGATGGTGGCCGAACCCGAGATGCGCAAGTTCCTCGATGCCCAGGGTCTCGACCCGGTGAGCAGCACGCCGGACGAGTTCGCATCGTTCATGCGCGCGGAAGTGCCGAAGTTCGCGGCGATCGCGAAGGCGGCAGGCCTCCAGCCCGAGTGAAGCCTCAGCGGTCGTCGTCCTGCTCGAGCCCGCCACGCAGCGCTTCGAGCGGGTCGGTGCGATCCCGGCTGAGGTGCTTCACCGAATCGCGGGCCACGCCCTCGAACCACGGCCGGCCTTCGTCGGCCAGTGCCTCGGTGCGATAGAACACTTCCAGCCGCGACGCGACCTTGCCCGGATGGACATGCAGGGCCGCACGCCGGGTGCCGTCTTCCGCGACGGAGAGCTTCACCCAGCCACCATGGCCATCGGCCTCGAGTTCGGGACACGCATCGAGCAAGGCCTTCAGCGCACCGGCATCAGGCACGCGGTAGTGGTCGGTGACGAACACCAGGGGCTCGCCGGTCGATGCGTCCCGGAGTTCCGACGGTTCGACCGGCATCAGTACATGGTCGAGCCAGATCGCCATGATCGCCCAGCCCTGCTCGTAAATGCGCTCTTCCGCTGGGATGTCCTCGTGTGCCAGGTGCTCGCGCACGCCGTCGATGGCGTGGCCCGCACCGAGTTCCGGGAACGGATAGACCGACCCGGACAGCTCGTGCCGATCGCCGAGCTTCAGGATGCGGCAACCGAGCAGCAGGCCCGGATCGGCGGTATCCGAGAGCGCCACGTCGTTGACGAACACCGGCGGCTGGCCGGGCGCGAGCGCATCGACCAGCGTCACGCCTTCGCGTGCGGTGACATCGGTCACGTAGTAGAGGCCGAGCGGGGTGGTCCCGAGTTGCCGGAGGTACTCGCGCTGCGCAGGATTCAGTGGCGGCCCGCCATCGGCGAGGACCATGTCATTGAGCCGGTGCAGCTCCTTCCGGATCTCGATCGATCCGGCGGCCAGCATCCACTCGTTGATGTTGATGATGATCTGCTGCATCAACTGCGGATCGACATCCTCGGGATGCGGACCATCCTCGGGCCAGAGATCCTCGAACAGCAGGTCGGTCGTCTCGCGTTCGAGCGCCTTGCGGTGGCGATTGCCGATCCACTCGAGCGCGCGCCGGCCGGCATCGACATGCGAACGGTCGCCGGCCGCCTCCGGGCCGGGATCGCGGCCGTGGCAGAGCTTGAACTTGCGTCCGCTGCCGCAGGGGCAGGGATCGTTGCGGCCGGGTTTGCTGCTCATGTGCGCGTGCCATCCTCGAAGCGGGCGAGGGTAGCAGGTTACGGCGCGCGGCTCGCTACTCCGGCTGTATTCCGGCTGCCTTCATCACCTTGCCCAGCCGCTCGCGGTCGGTACGGATGCGATTGGCCAGTTCCTTGCCGGTCATCGGCAGCGGCAGCGCGCCGAGCGCCGCGAAACGCTCGCGCAGCTCGGGCGCCTGCAGCGAGCGGCCGAGCACCTCGGCCAGCCGCTGGGTGACCGCGCCCGTCAGCCCGGCCGGGCCGTGCAGGCCGGACCAGAACACGAGCACCGCTTCCGGGAAACCGGCCTCGGCGATCGTCGGCACGTCCGGCATCGCCGGGTCGCGCACCGCCGAGAGCATCGCCAGCGGCCGCATCGAACCCGACTTCAGGTGCTGCATCGCCGAGGGCAGCGAGTCGATCACCATGGTGATGGTGCCGTTCATCGCATCGGGATAGGCCATCGCAGCCGACTTGAACGGCACGTGCAGCAGTTCGGTCCCGGCCAGCTGCCCGAGGATTTCGCCGGTGAGGTGGCCGACGCTGCCGATGCCCGAAGAGCCGTAGCTGATCTTGCCCTTGCCGGATTTCGCGCGCTCGATCACCTCCTTCACCGTCTTCATCGGCTGCGCACTGCCGATCGCCATGATCGTCGAGGACTGCGCGACGCCGCCGATCGGCGTGAAGGCCGTATCGGGGTCGAACGGCATCTGCCTGCGCATGTGCGGGATGATCGAATACACGCTGATGCTCGAGAACAGGATCGTGTAGCCGTCGGGCGTTGCCTTGGCGACGAACTCGGAGCCGACCACGCCGCCGGCACCGGCCCGGTTGTCGACCACGATGTTCTGCGCCAGCAGTTCCGACATGCGCGCCGCGATGGTGCGCCCGAGGATGTCGGACACTCCGCCTGCACCATAGGGCACCACCATGCGGATTGGCCGCGCGGGATAGGTGCCGGCGGCGGTGGATTGCGCATGGACCACGGCGGGCAGCTGGAGTGCGGCCGCCCCAAGGGCAGCCGGGATTGCAGAACGGTAGGAAGGACGGCGGGCAGGCATGGGAAGTTCCCCTGTATCGGACAGGACCTCCCTCCAGCAAGGCGCGTACCACCCGCGCGCCGGCCCTCAGCCGCGCGCGATCGTACGCGCCACCACGCCCATGTCGCGCCACGCCGCCGGATGGCAGGTGAACAGCAGCACCTGGTGGCGCTGCGCCGCATCGAACAGCACGCGCTTCATCCGGTCGAGCCGCTGGGCATCGCTGTGCACCAGCGCATCGTCGAGGATCAGGAGCGTCGGGCGGCCGGCCTCCTGCAGCAGGTCGGCATAGGCCAGGCGGGTCAGCACGCCCATCTGCTCGCGCGCGCCGTGGCTGAGTTCCGAGACCGCGCCGGACTCCTCGCCCTGCGTCGCCGGACGGGTAAGCAGGCCGGGCAGCAGGTCGTCGCCGATCTCCAGCGCAGCCTTCGGAAACAGCAGGCGGATGTAGTGGTCGATGCGCGCCTGCAGCGGCGCGCGCAGCTGGCGCGTACGTTCGCGGCGGCTCGCCTCGAGCCGCTCGAGCAGCAGGTGCAGCGCCCTGGCGCGCAGGTCGAGCTCGCGCTGGCGGCGCCGTGTGGCCTCGAGGCGCACGGCCAGCGCGGCGCGGGCTTCCTCGAAGCCCTGTGCGCCGGCCTCCTCCAGCATGCCGTTGAGCCGCGTGATGTCGCGATCGCGCTCCTGGTGCGCCCGCTCGGCGAGGTCCGCGCTGCGCCGGAACCGCTCCACCGACTGCCTCAGGATGTCGGGCTGCGTGCCCGCGACCGCGTCCGACTTCGACGCGATCGACGCAAGCAATGCCTGCCGCTCGGCACGGGCGGCGAGCAGTTGCCGGCCCGCATCCTGCTCGCGCGACTGCCGGTCGGCCGCGCCGAGACGGACCTGCAGCAGGGCGTGCTCCCGGATCGCTGCGGCATGCTGTTCATGCGCGACCAGGCGCGACTGCGTCGCCTCGGCCAGCTGCGTACCGATCGTCGTGGCCTGGGCGCGCGCAGCCTGGTGCCGGCCTTCGGCCTCGGCGAGCGATACGTTCACGCCCTGGTCGCCGGCCGCCCGTTCGTCCGCTGGAAGCGCCGCCATCTGCTGCTGCACCACCTCGATCCGGGCGAGCAGCCCGACCCGGTCGGCCTTCAGTGCATCGATGCCCTTCGGCGCCAGGCTCGCCAGGGTCCGCGCCGCCTGGGCACCGTCCTGCAGCGCCTGCCGGTGCCCGGACAGACGGGCTTCAGCGTCCGCGACGGTCACCACGCTGCAGCGCTGCAGCAGCGCATCGCAGGCAGCGCGGGCATCGGCCTCGTCCCGTGCGAGTGCGCCCAGCGTATCGCCGCCGGGCACGACCTCAAGATGACCTCCCGGTATTTCAATTGATACCGCCGAAGTGAGCATACGCTCACCCTCACCCTGCAGCGGTTCCCCAGCGAGCGTCACCTGGGCGCCGTCGACGAGCCGGAAGCGGATCCGGGTTGCCACGACCTGCTGCCGGATGCGCAGGGCCTCGAGTTCCGCGGCCAGGCTGCGCAGCCGTTCGACGTCCGCCGGATCAATGGCAGCGGCCGCGGCCTGCTGGCGCAGCTGTTCGATGCGCGCCTGCTCCGCAACGGCCCGCTGCAGCAGCGTGTCCAGTTCACGCATGCGCGTGTCGGCGTCGGCCGCACGCTCGGCCAGGTCGCGGCGCAGGTCGTCGTGGCGTGCCCGCTCGAGCGCAGCCGCGGTCAGGCCGCGGGCGGCTTCGGCCTGGGCCTGTTCGCCGGCACGACGCGCCTCGATCGCCGTCGCCGCTTCCAGGCGCTGCGCCGCCTCGGCCAGCCCGGCTTCGCGCTGCGCCAGTGCACGCCGGTCTTCGTCGAAGCCGGCCAGTTGCTGCTCGACCAACTGCAGCCGATCCTCGACCGTCTGCAGCGATGCCTTCTCCGCGTCGAGTTGCTGCGCGAGGACCTCGCTCGCGGCAAGCGCCTGTTCCGCCGCCTGCTGTAGCAGCCGCAGCGCATCCCAGGGCCGCGCCGCCTGCTCCAGTGCGTGTTCCGCCTTCAGCGCGGCGAGCTGGTCCACCTGCCGGCGGTAGGCCTCGATCCGCGCATCGAGCTCGGCCAGCTGCACCTGCAACTCGTCGCGCTCGTCGAGCGCACGCTTCAGTTCGCCGCGCGGCTTGTCGTCCTTCGGGGTCAGCAGCAGGTCGCGCTCGGTTCGCACCTTCGCGATCAGTGCGTCGCCCTGCGTGCTCGCGACTTCGCCGACCGAAGCGTCCAGTGCCTTGCGCAGGTGGTCGGCCGCGTTCTCGACCGAGGACTTGATGAGGTGGCCCTGCCCCTGCTCGATCCAGAGCAGCCCGGGGATACCCCAGTGCTCGGGACGGCTGGCACCCTTGATGGAGAAGCCGAAACCGAGCAGTTCGGCGAGATGCTGTTCCGCCTCCTCGCCATCGAGCGTGCAGGCCCCGTACTTCAGCTCGCAACGCTTGCGCTGCAGGAACGACTTGCGCAGATGGAAGGCGGTGTCGCCCACCGTGAAGTCGAGCTCGATGGTCGGAGCCGCAGCGGCCTCGCCCCACGGCCGAAGATCCTCGACCGTGGACGACCGATGCCGCTCGAAGAAGGCCGCGCGGATCGCCCGCACCAGCGTGCTCTTGCCCGCCTCGTTCTCGCCGACGAACAGGTTCAGCCCCGGTTCGATGCCGTCGATCTCGAACGGCGCGCGGAACTGGCGCAGCTGCTCGACCTTGAGCCGCTGCAGCCTCATGCCGGGGACTCCGCGCCACGGCCCTCGAGCAGGAAGGTGGCCAGCAGGGTCAGCGCATGGCTGGCCACCCGCGCTGCCTCGGGGTCGGTACGCAGCGACTGCGCGTCCCGAAGCTCGGCGATCAGCTCGCCGAGGTAGCCGTCCGCATCGAGCCCGGCGATATCCTCCGCGGTCGGCACCAGCCGCAGGGCGGAGAGATCCTGCTGCAGGTGGCGCACGCCCGCCTCGGCCAGGCCGATCGCCTCGCGCAGGCGTACCAGCCCCGGCAGGTCGACTTCGCCGGCAACCTGCAGCGAGAGCACGTCAGCCGGCCGTGCAGCGGCGAGCGTCGCGGCCAGCTGGTCCACGTCGCTTGCCACCGACAGGCTGGCCTCGAGCGTGCGCCAGCAGTAGCGGCCGGTCGCGATACGCGTCACCACCGGCAGCGCCCCCGGCGCGTCGATCTCCACGCGCAGCACATGGCCGGGATCGTTGTCGCGGAAGCGGTCTGGCTCGGGCGTGCCGCTGTACCAGGTGCGCTCGTCCATCTGCCGGCAACCATGCCAGTCACCGAGCGCGAGGTAGTCGAGCCGCGACCGGCGTGCGCGGTCGGCGCCGATCGGATTCGGCGAATCGATGTCCTCGGCCAGCTGGCCCTGCACGCAGCCGTGCGCGAGGCCGATGCGCAGCAGGCCCGGCGGGGTCTCAGCGGTATCGAACCACTCGGTGAGGTCGTTGTAGGTATGGCGCTGGGTCAGCGGTGCCGCGAGCGCGACGAAGCCGAGCGCCGCGAAGTCGATCACGCCCGGTTCGAGGGCCAGGTGGACGTTGGGCGGCACCGCACCGATGCGCCGCGCGCAGGTCCAGACGCTCTCGGCGAGCGCGGCATCGTGGTTGCCGGGGATCATCAGCCAGGGACCCGCGAAGCCGGCAAGCTGCGCGAACAGCCGGCGGATCGTGCGCTCGGAGACCGCCTGCGCATCGAACACGTCGCCGGCCACCAGCACCGCATCGACCGCGTGCTCGGTGGCCAGCCTTGCGATCGTCGCGACCGCTTCGAGCCGCGCCTCGGCCAGCGGCACGCCGTCGTCGGGCGGGAACTGGCTGTACTGGCGGCCGATCTGCCAGTCGGCGGTGTGCAGGAAGCGCGGCATCGGATTATTCCGGCGTGATGCCGACGGCCTTCACCAGCTTCGCGTACTTCGCGATCTCGGCGCGCAGGTACTGCGCGAACTCGGCGGGCCGCGCCGTGGTGAAGGGCACGATGCCCAGCACGTGCAGCCGCTCCTTCACGTCAGGCAGCGACAGCGTGCGGGCGATCTCGACGTTGAGCGTGTCGATGATGGGCGCAGGCGTGCCGGCGGGTGCGATGAACGAGTACCAGTTGTCGATCGCGAAGCCGGGCACGCCGGATTCGCCGATCGTCGGCAGGTCGGGGAACAGGTCGGATCGCACGGCCGAGGTGTTGGCGATGGTGCGCACCTTGCCGCTCTTCATGTGGCTGGCTGCAGTCGACACGGTGGCGAAGATCAGCTGCAGGTTGCCGCCGACCAGGTCGGTCATCGCCGGGCCGCCACCCTTGTACGGCACGTGCTGCATGCGCACGCTGGCCATCATCGAGAACAGTTCACCCGCGAGGTGGTCGGCGCGCCCCGCGCCCGATGAACCGTAGTTGAGCTTGCCCGGGTTGGCTCGCGCGAATGCGATGAGGTCCTTGACCGATTGCACCGGCAGCGACGGATGCACCACCAGCACGTTGAGCGCCGACACCGCGCGCAGGATCGGCGCGAAATCCTTCAGCGGATCGTAGGGCAGCTTCGCGTACAGGCTCGGGTTCACCGCCAGCGGACCCACCCCGCCCTGCGAGATCGTGTAGCCGTCCGGGTTGGACCGCGCGAGCATCTCGAGGCCGACGATGCCGCCCGCGCCCGAGCGGTTGTCGACGATCACCTGCTGCCCGAAGCGCTCGGACAGCTTCTGGGCGATCAGACGCGACGTGATGTCCGCGCCACCCCCCGGTGCAACCGGCACGATCATGCGGATGGGCTTCGCCGGCCAGGCCTGCGCCTGCGCCAGCGATGGGGGTAGCAGCCCGGCCAGCAGCAGGACGATCGCCGGCTGCAGGCACGGCACGGGAAGAAGACGGGACATCGGAAGCACTTTCGCACGGGATGCGTCCGGCGGATGCGCCGGCGCAGCTACCGGAGCTTGGGGTGGCGCGGCTGGCCGTGTCAACGCCCGCGAGGCTGCCGCGCCCGCTGGCCTGCCCCTGCCGCATGATGTCTAATGCGTGGAAGCCCCGTCGTACATCGCCGAACATGAACCTGCTCCTGATCAATCCGAACACCAGTCCCGAGATCACGGACAAGGTCGTCCTCGCCGCCCGCGCCGTCGCCCGTCCCGGCACGACGGTCGCCGGTGCCACCGGACGGTTCGGTGCGCGCTACATCACCACGCGCTCCGCTGCCGCGATCGCGGCCCACTCGACGCTCGATGCCTATGCACGCCACGGAGACACGGCCGACGTCATCGTGCTTGCCTGCTTCGGCGACCCCGGGCTCGCGGCGCTGAAGGAACTCGCCACCCAGCCGGTGGTCGGCATGGCGGAGGCCTCCTGCATGCTCGCGGCCTCGCGCGGCGCCCGGTTCTCCATCGTCACCGGCGGTACGCGCTGGGGCCCGATGCTGGAGGAGTTCGTGCTGTCGATCGGACTGTCCAGCCGGCTCGCCTCGGTGCGCACGGTGGCACCGACCGGAGCGGCCATCGCCGCCGACCCCGAGTCCGCCCTTGCGCTGCTCGCGGCGCAATGCGTAGCGGCTGTCGAGGAGGACGGTGCCGAAGCCGTAATACTCGGCGGTGCCGGGCTGGCCGGGCTCGCGTCGCGCATCGCGCATCGCGTTCCCGTCCCGCTCATCGATTCTGTCCATGCGGTGGTGACCGCCGCGGAAGCCCTGGGCGGACTCGCACTGCAGAAGGCGGTTGCCGGCACGCATGCCATGCCCGAGCCGGTCGCCACGCTCGGGCTTGCTCCGGAACTCGCCTCGAGGATGGAAGGACACCCTGCCCCGGGGGCGGGCGGATCGCGGATGGAAACCGGGGGCTGAACAGTGCTCGGTAGAGAGGAGAGCCGCCGGAATCAAGGCCGAATGGCGGCGCCTGCGTCCTTCTCGCCCAGGTCCCAGAACAGCCCGGTCATCAGTTGCAGGCCTTCGCGCAGGACCGGCGCGAGCACATGCTCGTCCGGTGCATGCTGCGAGCAGCCGGCATAGGAGTGCGGCACCCACAGCGTCGGCAGGCCCAGCACGTGCGCGAAGCAGTCGTTAGGCAGCGATCCGCCGATGTTCGGCAGGATCGCTGGCCGCTCGCCAGTGGTGCGCTCCATCGACTCGGCGGCCCACTGCACCCACGGATCCTTCGGGTCCATGCGCGTGGCCTGCATGAAGCTCGAGCGCGCCGGGCTCACCCGCACCATCGGGAATCCCGAGGCATCGAGGTGGCTGCGCAGGATCGGCACGAAGGTCGTGGGATCGCAGCCGGCCACGAAGCGGACCTGGCAGGTGGCCGTCGCCCGGCCGGGGATCGCGTTGACCGGGTTTTCCGGGTTGCCGGTGCGGAATGCCAGCACCTCGAAGGTATTCCACGCGTAGAGCTTCTCCGCGGTGGTCAGGCCTGGTTCACCCCAGCCTTCGTCGATCGTCGGCTCGCCCGGCTCGGGCTGCGGTGCGCAGTCGACCAGGACTTCGCGGATGCTGTCCGGGATCCCGTCGGGCAGCAAGCCCGGCACCAGCACCTTGCCCTCGCGCGTGACGATGCTCGCCAGCGCATGCGCCAGCACGATGCCCGGGTTGGCCAGCAACCCGCCCCAGTTGCCCGAATGGTGCGCGCCCTCGCGCAGGTCGATCGCGAAGTCGATGTTCATCACGCCACGCGAACCGAGGTAGAGCGTCGGCCTGTGCGCCGACAGCCTGGGTCCGTCGGAGGCGATCAGGACATCGGCGCGCAGCCGGTCGCGATGCCGGTCGCAGAACTCGCGCAGGCCGGGCGAGCCCATCTCCTCGCCGGTCTCGAGCATGAAGCGCGCATTGAAGCCGAGCCGGCCCCGCTCGGCGATCACCATCGCGAGCGCCGCCATGTTGATCGAGTGCTGCGCCTTGTTGTCGGCCGAGCCGCGTCCGTACCAGCGCTCGCCCTCCTGCTTCAGCACCCAGGGCGACAGGCCGTCGCGCCATTGACCCTCGAGGCCGCGGATCACGTCGCCGTGGCCATAGCAGAGCATGGTGGGCAGCGATTCGTCTTCGATGCGCTCGGCGAGCAGGATCGGCCCGGCACTTTCCACCGGGTTCGGCAGGATCTCGACACGGAAGCCCATCGCCTCGAAGGCACCGGTCATCTCGTCGCGCAGGTAGGTATCGAGGTGGGGACGGCTCTCCGGCACCTGGCTCTCGGTGCGGATCGCGACGCGGCGTGCGAGGTCCTCGATGAAGCGGCCTTCATCGAAGTGGCGCGTGGCGCGCGAGACGGCGGATTCACGGGTCATGCGGGGGCTCCGGGATGCGTTGCATCGCTACGGTACAGCCTTTGCCGCAATCGCGTCAGCGCAGCTGGAGGTCGACCTTGCCGCGCAGCGCGACGAACTGCGCGACCTGCGCGCGCAGGAACGCGTCGAACGCCTGTGGCGTACCCTTCACCAGTTCGGCGCCTTCCTCGGCGAGCGCCTCGCGCACCGCGGGCTCGTCCGCGGCCGCGTTGATCGCCGCGTTGAGCCGTTCGATCGCGGCCCGCGGCGCACCACGCGGCGCAACCATGCCGTACCAGGATGCGATGTCGTAGCCCGGCACGCCGGATTCGGCGAAAGTCGGCACGCCAGGCAGCGCCGGTGAGCGCTTCGCAGTGCTCACCGCCAGCGCCCGCAGCCGGCCGTTGGCGATCTGCGGCTTCACCGACAGCGGGCCGAGCATCGCCATCTGCACCTCTCCGGACAGCAGCGCCGCGATCGACGGGGCTGCGCCCTTGAAGTTCACGTTGACCATGTCGACCTTGGCCATCAGCTTGAGCATCTCGAGCCCGACGTGCGAGATGCTGCCGATGCCGCTGCTGGCGTAGTTGAGCTTGCCCGGGTTCGCACGCAGACGGGCAATCAGTTCCGGCAGCGTGGAGACGTTCAGCGTCGGGCTCACAACCAGGATGAACGGCAGCTTCGCGAACAGCGCCACCGGATCGAACGACTTCAACGGGTCATAGGGGAGGTTGCGCTCGAACGCGGCACTGATCGCATGCGAGCCCGACACCCAGAGCACCGTGTAGCCGTCGGCCGGGGCCTGTGCGGCCAGTGCTGTGCCCAGCACGCCGCCACCACCGGGGCGGTTGTCGACCACCACCGGCTGGCGCAGCGAAGCGGCCAGCGACTTCGCCAGCAGCCGCGCGGAGAAGTCGCCGCCGCCGCCGGGGGAGACTGGGGCGATCAGGCGGAGCGGGCGGTCGGGCCAGGTAGCGGGGCTCAAAGTCTGCGCCTGCGCCTGAAAGAAGGCGGCACAGGGCAGCGTCAGCAGTACGGCAAGGGATCTGGACAGGGACATCGCAGTTTGCTTCGACACGACAAACTCGGTCGCTGGAGTCTATGTCCTCGCGCCGGCAGGGTCCATCGGCGCCTCGATGCATCCTTTTGCAGCCAGCGCCACTGCACTGCGCAGCCACCGGTGTCCGGCGTCGCGATGGCTGCGTTCATGCCAGTACGCCGCGTACCGTACCCGCGGCAATGGCAATGGCACATCAAGCACCTGCACAGGATGCTGCTGCCTGAAGCGTGCCGCAAGCGCCTGGGGCAGCGTGGCGATCATGTCGGTGCCGACGACCATCAGCGGTATGGTCAACACATTCTGCACGAGGAACATCGGCCGCGAGCCGCCACCGGCCTTCTCGATCGCCCCGTCAATCACCTGGCCTGCCGTCGTTCGCCCGCCGCCGAGCAACCGGATATGTGGCAGCGCAAGGTACTGCGCCAGCGACAGCGTGCCGTGCACGGTCGGATGATCGCGATCGGCAATGCAGACGATGCGGTCCTGAAACAGCGGCGTCGAGCGCAGCGAGGGTGGCGGCTTCAGGATCCAGGCGATGCGCAGGTCGACCTCGCCCCGCTCGAGCCACATCGGACCCCGATCGCGGTCGGGGGTGCGTACCTCCACGCTGATGCCCGGTGCGTGTTCACGCAGGTGCTTGAACAATAGTGGCAGCAGCAGGTGCTCTGCATACTCGGGTGCGGTCAGCACGAAACGTCGCTGCGAAAGCGCGGGATCGAACGGCCCCTGCGGCGAAACGAGGCGGTCGTAGTCCGCTAGCAGGCCATCGACGACGCCGATGATCTGGCTGGCGCGTTCCGTCGGCACCATACCCTTGCTCGATCGCAGGAGCAGCGGGTCGTCGAACATCACGCGCAGTCGCTGCAGCGCATGGCTCATCGCCGGCTGGCTCAACCCAAGTCGCTCGGCCGCACGCGAAACGCTGCGTTCCGTCATCAGGATGCGGAAGACTCGGAGCAGACGCAATTCGCTGCGATCCATCGCCTGCATGTTCATTCTTTCACATGAATAGTAGCTATCGAGTGCAGTGCATGGCGGACCTGCCGTGACGAAGTCTAGACTTCTCCTGCGTCCACTGCCTCGCGGCCAGCAGAGCCAACGATGAAGGCGGGGAGCACCCAAGGAGGCTTACGATGACCCGACGTCGATTGTTGTCCGGCGCGGGGCTGGTCCTTGCCTGCCTGCTGGCCCTCCCGGCCTGGGCTCAAGGATGGCCCGTACGACCCGTCCGCATCATCGTCCCTTTCGCACCTGGCGGAGGCGTGGACACCGTGGCGCGCCTGCTCGCACAGAAGCTCGGCGAGCAGACGGGTGTTCCATTCATCGTCGACAACCGCCCGGGAGGCGGTGGAGTCGCGGGCACTACCCTTGTCTCCAAGACCGCGGGCGACGGCTACACCCTGCTCGTCTCGGCGCCGGAGTTCTCGATCAACCCCGGAATGCGAGCTAAGCTGCCGTACGATCCCCTCAAGGATTTCACCTTCGTGTCGCAGCTGACCGAAGGACAGTTCGTGCTGGCGGCGCACCCCTCGGTGCCCGTGAAGACCGTCGGACAGTTGATTACGCTGGCGAAACAGCACCCGGGAAAGCTCAACTACGGGTCCTCCGGGACGGGCGGAATAAACCACCTGGCCGGCGCTTTGTTCCAGTCCATGGCCGGCATCCGCTGGACACACGTGCCGTTCAAGGGCGCAGGCCCGTCCACCGCTGCGCTGCTCGGCGGCGAGATCGAATTCGTGATCGCAAGTACCACGGGCTTGCTGGAGCCCGTCCGAGCCGGCCGATTGCGCGGCATTGCGCTGACCGGCTTGGGCCGGTTCAGTGAACTGCCGGATGTACCGACGATCGCCGAGTCGGGCGTACCCGGCTACAACGTGTCCGGCTGGTACGGACTGTACGGCCCCGCCGGCGTACCGGTCGAGATCGTGCAGCGGCTGCATGCGGAATCGCGCCGTGCATTGACCCAGACCGACACCGCCTCGCGCCTGGTGAGGACAGGCAATACGCCCGTCGTCAGCGCGCCCGAGGAATTCGCAGCGTTCATCCGCACCGAGATCGACAAATGGATCCGGGTGATCAAGGCCGAAGGCATCGCCCAGGCCGAATGACAGGTCGTTAGAAGAATCCCGACGCACGAAAGGAGCTGGAAGATGAGGCTGGTTGCCATACCACCGTACCGGAACCCCGCGGTCGAATGGGGATGGGTGTTGCGTTACCTCATCGAGGACTATCGCAGCACCGGCGCATTGCAGGGTGTCGAGGTCGACGTGGACGAAGGCTACATGGTCGACAGCGCCTCCGAGACGCGCGACGAAGAAGTCCTGGCGGTCATCAATGTCGGCATCGTGAACCGCGTCAAGCATTACGGGCTCAGCGGCAAGTACGACGGCATCGTCCTCACGGGCGGGATCGATCCGGGTTTCATCGCGGCGCGCGTGGTGATGCAGGACAAGGTGGCCGTGACCGGAGCGATCCACGCGGCGCTGCATGTGGCCTCGCTGATCGGCGAACGAACGAGCGAGATCCACACCGTACCGTCTTCTTCGCTGATCGTGCGCCACCTCGCCCGGAAGTACGGCTTCGGCGACAAGCTGGTCAGCGTGCGCATCCCGATGCACACGTCGACGGAGTCCTACCTGCTGCTCGCGAAGTACAAGGAGAACTGGGCTGGACGTCTGCAGGATCCCGGCCTGATGAAGATCATGGACGACCTCGCGGCCGAATGCATCGCGGCGGTCGACGAGAACCGCGCCGATTCGGTCATCCTGTCGTGCGAACACCTGCAGGCGATGGCCGACGGCATCCGCCAGCGGCTCGATGACAAGGGATACGGCGAAATCCCGATCATCCGCACGCTGCCCGCCGGCATCGAGATGGCGCTCGCGATGGCCAACATGAAACTGCTGCAGACCGCACGCGCCTATCCAGGCCACAACCTGAAGCTGGCGCCAAGGTTCTGCTGACCAAGTCCATGCCCCGCTGGGCTGGCTCACAGCCGCTGGTTCACCTGCCAGCCCAGTCCTCCACCTGCAGTCCCTGGATCCGGCGAAATTCGCCGACATTGCTGGTGACCAGCGTTGCCTCCTCGGCGAGCGAATGACTCGCGATCCACAGGTCGTTGCCACCGATGAGCCTCCCATCGGCCTTCAGGCGCGCGGCTTGAGCAGCGTAGTGCGAACAGATGCCAGGCCCTGCGGGGTAGCGCACGGGGATGCTCTGCACGAGGACCGAAGGCCGCTTCAGGACTTCATGCTTGAGCTTGCTACCCTCGGCGCCCTTCAACAACTCCGCCCACGAAACGAACGACATGCAGATCGAGTCACCTGCAGGCAATCCGTTCAACCGGGCTGCCACCGATGGCGGCTTGTTCCTGATGAAATAGATCAGCGTGTCCGTATCCAGCATGTAATTCAAAGCGCATCACGCTCCTGGACCGGCACCTGTTCCTTGCGATCCGCAGACACGAGCGCGGTGAACTCTGCCGTCATGTCGTCATCGAACGCCCCGAGCGCATCAAGCAGCGCCTGGCCACGATCTTCCGCCAGCGGCTTCAGGACGAGGTCACCTTCACCATTGCGACTGATCTCGACACGGGTCGCATCAAGGCGGAACTCCTGCGGAATCCGCACCGCCTGACCGTTCCCGTTGCGGAACACCCTGCTGACCACTGCACCCATGAATCGCTCCTTGGTGTGTACACCTATGTGTGCATGGTACGTACATCCGTCAGCTGCATCCATCGCAAGTAGCGTGGCAAGCGACCCGATTTCAGGGCCATCTGCGGGCAAGGTAGTGATCGGTCACTCCATCGGCACATTCGCCTGCCGAGCCACCGCCGCCCAGCGCTCGATCTCGGCGCGGTTGTAGCGGCCGTATTCGTCCGGCGAATTACCGACCGGCTCGGCACCCTGCCCGTCCAGCTGCTTGCGCACGGTCGGGTCGGCGAGCACCTTGCGCACCGATGCGTTGATGCGATCGATGATCGGCCGCGGCGTGCCGGCGGGCGCGAACATGCCGAAGCCGCTGGATACGAAGAAGTCCTTGTAGCCGGCCTCGATCATGGTCGGCACGTCGGGCGCGGCCGATGTCCGTTTCATGCCAGCCTGGGCCAGCATTCGCAACCGGCCCGCCCTGACGTGCTCGATCAACGCCGGCATGCTCGAGAACAACATGTGCACATGGCCACCGACGACATCCGCAGTGGCCGGCCCGACCCCCTTGTAGGGGATCTGCACCAGCTGCAGCTTCTCGGCGGCGGCGAGCATCTCGACCGCCAGGTGGGAGGAGGTGCCAGCGCCCGGCGTCGCATACGTGAGCTCGCCCGGGCGCTTGCGGGCGAACGCGATCAGCCCGCGCACGTCCTTCACCGGCACCGACGGGTGCACGGCGAGCGCATTGGGCACGTCGGCCACCAGCGTCACCGGCGCGAAGTCCTTCACCGAGTCGTAGGGCAGGCTCTTGCGAACCGCCGGGTTGATCACGTGCGCGCTGGATACCATCAGCAGCGTGTAGCCGTCCGGTGGTGCCTTCGCACCGATCGCAGTGCCCAGGGTGCTGCCGGCGCCACCGCGGTTTTCGATGATCACCGGCTGCCCGAGGTCCTGGGCCATGCCCGGTGCGATCGCTCGCGCGATGATGTCGGTGTTGCCGCCGGGTGCGAACGGAACGACCATGCGGATCGGTTTCGCCGGATAGTCCTGGGCGATTGCAGGCAGGGCGGTGGCAGCGAGTGCGATGAATGCGACGACGGCGATCGTCGTCGGACGGGCGACGGCAGGCGCGAAGACCTGCGGCGAACGGCGCGGTTCCGGCATTAGGCTCCTCCTCGGGTCTGCCGCCCGGTCTGTGCCGGGTCGGTCGAGTACCACTCTACCCCTCGACGGGGCCGGCGCGGTATCTCATCGCAATGTACGCATGCGATGGACACGGGGGGCCAGGCTCTCTAGCATGCGGCGTGACACTTTCCCCGGGACACTCGATGGACTACGGCATCCTCGCCCGCTGCACACGCACCGGACGCCTCGGCATGGCAACCGCAAGTGTCTCGCTGGCCATCGGTCGCTATTGCGATGGCGCGGTGCGCCCCGGCCTCGGCGCCACCTTCACCGCCGGCAACGGTCGGCCCCGGAACAACCGGCTCGCGCTGGCCCTGCTTGCGCAGGGCTGGGAGTGCGAGGCCGTGCTCGACGCACTGGCGTCGAACGACGAGAACCACGCCTGGCGGCAGGTGGCGGTGCTCGATCGTGAAGGATGCGCCCGGGTGCACACCGGCGACCGGTTGCGCGCTGCTGGCCACCGGTCCGGCGAGGGCTGGGCCACGTTCGGGAACGGCCTGCACGGCGAGACGGTGCTGGACGCGATGGCAGCATCCTTCGGCGCGAGCCCCGAAGACGACCTCGACGTGCGGCTGCTGGTGGCCCTGGAGGCCGGCCACCGGTCCGGCGGCTGCGCCGGCCGCAGCGGGCCGCTGCCGGCACGATCGGCTGCGCTGGTCTGCTGGCACCTGCGCGACTTCAACGAGATCGACCTGCGGGTCGACCTCCATGACCAGGCCGTCGGCGAGCTGCGCCGGCTGCACGACGACACGAAACCGACGATCGCCTATTACGACGAGCGCGGACGCAACCCGCGCAACGCGGAGTCTCCGATCGCCTTCGCCGAGCGGTTGCGCCAGCAGCAGGCCAGGGAGCGCACATGACCTTCTCGATCATCGCGCGCTGTGCGCGCACCGGCCGCTTCGGCATGGGCAGTTCGACCTTCTCGATCGCCTGTGGCCGGCGCAACGAGAGCGTCCGTCCGAACGTGGGCATCAGCAAGTCGCAGGCGTTCTACCTGCGACAGGTGGACGTGCTCGCGCTGAACCTGCTCGGCCAGGGACACACGCCCACGCATATCCTGCGCACCCTGGAAGCTGGCGATCCCGACTTCGACTACCGGCAGTTCGGCATCATCGACCGCGATGCGAACGTGGTCGCGCACACCGGCCGCAGCACGAAGCCATGGTCCGGCCACATCGTCGGCCCGGGCTATGCGACCTACGGCAATGTGCTGGCCGGGCCGCAGACCCTTGCGGGAATCGAGGCTGGCTTCCTGCGCGATCCCGATGCGCCGCTGGCAGAGCGGCTGATGCAGGCCCTCGAAGGCGGTCGCGACGCCGGCGGCCAGGCCTCCGAAGGCAAGCGCTGGGCTGAACGCTCCGCGTGGATCCGGGTAGTCGACCGCCTCGACCATCCAGAGACCGACCTGCGGGTCGACCTGCATGAAGAAGCCGTGGGTGCACTGCGCAGGCTGATGACCGAATACCGCCGATACGAGGACTACTACCGGCAGCGCGAGGTGGATCCCGCGTCGGCGGTTTCCGAGGAAGACTTCACGCCCTGACGGCCACCAGCCGGATCACTCCGGCTTGATGCCGGCGCTCTTCACCGCCTTCGCCCAGTTCTCGACCTCGGAACGGAAGTAGGCTGCCGTCTGCTCGAACGTGAAGTCGAGCGGGTCGACCCCGATGTCGAGCAGGCGCTTCTTCATGTCGGGACGAGCCAGTGCAGTCTTCAGTTCCGAGTACAGCTTCTGCACGACCGCGGTCGGCGTGGCGGCAGGCGCGGCCAGTGCCGACCAGCCCTGGGCGCCGAATCCCTTGGGCCCCCCGGCCTCGGCGATCGTCGGCAGGTCCGGCAGTGCCACCGAGCGTTGCACACTGCTGACCGCCAGCGCCCGCACCCGCCCCGACCGTATGTGCGGCACGATCGCGCCCGGGGTCTCGAACATCAGCCCGATCTCGCCCGAGATCAGTGCTGCGATGCTGGCCGCCGCGCCCTTGTATGGCACATGCGTCATCTTCAGGCCGGCTGCGGACTTGAGCATCTCCATGATCAGGTGGTTCGGAACGCCGACGCCCGAGGAAGCGTAGTTCAGCTTCTCGCCCTGCTTCGCCGCATGGGCGAGCAGCTCCTTCACGTTGGTCGCCGGGAAGTCGTTCGACACCACCAGCACGTTCGGCACCGCCGCGATCATCCCGATCGGCTGGAAGTCGCGCAGCGTGTCGTACGGCAGCTTCGCGTACATCGCCATGTTGATCGCGAACGGCCCACCGCCGGCGACGAGCAGCGTGTAGCCGTCGGGCGCGGCGTTCTTCACCGCCTCGGTGCCGATGATGCCAGCCGCACCCGGACGGTTCTCGACGAAGAAGTTCTGGCCCATCTGTACGGTCAGCTGCGCCGCTACGGCGCGCGCGATGAGCTCGGTTCCCTGGCCGGGCGGGAAGGGCGCAATCACCCGAACCGGTCGGTTCGGATAGTCGGTTTGTGCGAGTACCGGGCCGGACCACAGGGCGATGAGCAGCAGTGCGAGCGATCGTTTCATCCGGACCTCCGTGAGCGATGGACCTGCATGATGCTAGAAGCGTGCCACTGCGTCCGGCATGCCCGGGCGCGACTCAAGCAACAACGTATACCAGCGCGTCCCGGCGCGAGCGAGCGCATCGTCGGAATCCCAGCGCCCGACCAGCTGGAACCCGATGCGCTCGAACAGCCGTTGCAGGTACTCCGGTGCATAGGACTTGAACAGCCGCCCATCGACGCCGCGCTCGCCCCCGGCCAGGTCACCGCGCGCCAGCGGCAAGGACAGCAGCAGCCGGCCGTGCGGGCGCAGCACGTTCCGGATCGAGAACGCCGCATCGAACAGGTCTGCCTCGGGCAGGTGCATCAGCACCGCGCTGCACAGGACGCCGTCGAACCCGCCGCCGAACGGCTGGCCGAGCGCGGGCAGCGAGGCATCGCCGAGTCGCCCGGCCAGTTGCGGATGGACAGCCCGGGCGGCCGATGCCATTTCCGCCACCGGCTCAGCGCCCCATGCGTCGTAGCCGAGCGCGAGCAGTTCCGCGAGGTCACGACCCGAGCCCGCGCCCACGTCGAGCACGCGGCCGCCCTCCGGGAAAGCGAGCCTGAAAAAGCGGGCGACGGGGCTCGCCACCGCTTCGTAGCGGCCGGCGACTTCGCTGGCGTTCAGCCGGTAGTAGCGCTCGGTATCGGAGTCCAGGGCGAGGCTCGCGGTGGTCGAGTGATCATTCTAGCCGCGAGCCCGGCCCGCGCGGCGATCGCGGAAAGGGTTCACTCGGCATCGGGACCGGGCTTCGGCGCCGGCTGGAACGCGCGTGCGATCCGCCTGACAAGCCGGGGTGACGGCATGTCCCGGCTGGATACGCGCAGGAAACGCCCAAGGCACGTTCCGCATGCCCGCAGATGACGCAGGTGGTCGAGGAAACGAGGTTCCTGCGCGTCCGCGGCGAAGGCGGCGGCAAGCAGGGCCTGCATGTCGGTTGCCAGCAGGTGATCCGTCTCCTCGCTGAGGACGCCGGGGAACGGCTGCCCCGTCGCCGGTTCGCGCGACGCCCGGCCCGCGACCTCGAGCGCAGCGAACTGGGCAAACACCGATTCGACGTCGAGCGTGCCGCCGCCGGTGCGGTCCACGGCTGGTCCGGTTCCGTCCATGTTTCCATCGTCCCCTGACGCGCCGGGCTCGAGCGGGTCGTCGAACGGCGCGCCCCTGGCGAGCCCGGCCAGCAAGGTTAGATCGAGCAGGGCTTCCCGGCAGGTGCGGCAGGTATTGAGGTGGTATGCATCGACGATGGTGTCCTGGCGACCGCGCAGCACTGCGTCGAGTTCGAGCGAATCGAAATGACCTCGATTCAGCATCGCGTCGTGCGCAGGCTCATGCAAGCACCCATCGCTTGCGCCCGAGCTTCGTCGACAGGCAACCGCGCAACCTGCGCGTCGCGCGCGCGTCGCGCTTCGACGCAGCGGCAGGGGTCAGGCCGAGCATGATGGCGATCGAACGCTGGTCCAGCTCGTCCTGGTAGTGGAACACCACCACGCGCTGCTCCGCCGGGGCGAGCAGGTCGTAGCAATCGACCAGGCAATCACGCACGTCCGAGAGCTGCGCACGCGCGGCTGCATCGAACGCTCTGTCGGCGAAGTCCGGCAGGCCCTCCACGTCGGGCCTGCCCTGCCCGGTACGAGCCATCTCGCGCGAGAACGCGATCGCTTCGTTGCGCGCAACCTGCCGCAGATACGGCTCCACTTCATCGCCCTGCCATTCGCGGAGCCGGCGGGCATCGTCGTCAAGCAGGTGCATGAACACGCGCTGCAGGACCGCGTCCGCATCCTGAAGGCCGAGGCCAGTCTCGCACCGGGCGACCCAGAAGACCATGCGTGCATGACGGTCCACGAAACGGTCGATCGCCCCCGCCTGGCCCGCGATCACGGCCTCGACCAGATCCCGGTCACTCTCCACCGCGCCGCGTCCGTCAGACCTTCGACCCCAGCACCCGGCGCCCGATGGCGCTGCGGTGCACCTCGGACGGGCCTTCGTAGATGCGCATCACCCGCACCTGCTGGTGCATCAGCTGCAGCGGCAGTTCTTTCGTCATGCCCATCGCGCCCAGCGTCTGCATCGCGTTGTCCAGCACCGTCTGCGCCATTTCGGTCGAGCGCACCTTCAGGATGGATGCTTCGCTGCGCACGTCGATGCCCGCGCCGAGCTTCACCGCGAGGTCGCTGACCATCAGCCGGCAGGCATGGATTTCCATCGCGGCATCGGCGGCGAACCACTGGATCGCCTGCCGGTCGGCCAGGCGCACGCCCCAGGTGACGCGCTGGCGGGCATGCTCGGCCATCATCTCGAGCGCGCGTCGCGCCATGCCGACGCAGCGCGCGCCCATCTGCATCCGGCGCACGTTCAGGCGCAGCTGCATCGGCGCATAGCCACGGTCGAGTTCGCCGAGCAGGTTCTCCGCCGGAATGCGGCAATCGTCGAACACCAGTTCGTAGGTCTTGCGGCCACCGATCATCGCGATCTCGCGCTCGATGATGTAGCCCTTCGTGCCCTTCTCGACGATGAAGGCCGAGATGCCGTCCTGCCGCTTGCCGGCGCCGGTGCGCGCCATCAGGATGATGAAGTCGGCGCGCGGGATGTTCGAGACCCAGATCTTGCGGCCGTTGATCACCCACTGGTCGCCCTCGCGTACTGCGCGCGTGATCATGCCGGCCGGATCGCCGCCGGCACCAGGCTCGGAGATCGCCACCGCCGAGCGCATCTCGCCGGTCGCGTACGGCGCCAAGTACTTCTCGCGCTGCATCGGCGTGGCCACCGCGAGCATCATGTGCAGGTTCGGGCTGTCCGGCGGGATCAGGAACGGCACGCAGGCGCGGCCCATCTCCTCCTCGGCCGCGGCCAGGGACAGCAGGGGCAGGTTGGCGCCGCCGAATTCCTCGGGCACGTCGAGCCCCCACAGGCCCAGTTCGCGGCAGCGCGCATGCAGCGCCTTTTCCTCGTCCTCGGTCAGCTTGTAGCCCTCGCCCTGCGCCTCGCGCCTGAGTACGGCGGGCTCGAGCGGCATCAGGTCGTGGTCGACGAACTTCGCGACCAGTTCCTGCAGCATGCGGGTTTCGTCGGAGGAGGGAGAGGCGGGTGCGTGGTCCATGGGGCGATCGCGGTCGTGTGCGGAATTCGAGTATAGGCGAGCGCCCCGGCAGCGCGTCCGAGGCGATCCTCGCCCCGGCGTGTCAGGACCGTCCGGTCGCCTTGGCCATCAGCGCCAGGAACAGTTCAGCGATGCGGGGTTCCCTGCTGCGCCACTCGGCCGGGTTCCAGTCGTTCAGCAGGTTGTCGTCCGGGTGCTTCTCGACCACGTCGTCGTGGAACACCGCGTTGGGCAGCAGGCTGGCCGCCTTGCGCGCGGTCACCGGCGTATGCACCTTGTCGTTGCCGGCGATCAGGCAGACCGGCATCTTCAGGTTGCGCAGCTGTTCCTCGGTCGCACCGACGATCGGCAGCGTGGCCGCGGCCAGGAAGTTGTCGCGCCAGAGGTCCATCACGCGGATGAACTCGGCTGGGTCCATCGCCATCAGGCGCTCGCGGTTCGAGGCTCGTGCAGCAATGCACGCCTTGAAGTGCTCGGACTCGCAGACCGCACCCATGCCGCCCGCCTTGGCCATCTCGGCGAACTGCTCATAGTACTGGCGCGCCAGCTTCTGCACCGCATGCTGGCCACCGGTCAGGCGCCACAGCAGCAACCCGCTGACCGCTTCCGGGTGGCGCAGGGCGAACAGGATCGCCAACCGCGCGCCAGCCGAGGAACCGCCGACGAACAGCGGCAGTGCGCCGAGCTGGCCAGCCAGCGCATGCAGGTCGTCGGCCCAGATCTCGTGCTCCGAACCGATACCCTCGATGCCGACCTCGGAGGCCCCGCAGTTGCGGCGGTCGTGCAGCAGCACCCGGTAGCCGTCCTTCGCCAGCTGTTTCGACAGCGGGATCAGTTCATGGTACGAGCGGCGGCTGCCCGGGGTCAGCGCAATCCACGGACCTTCGCTGCCGATGACTTCGTAGTTGAGGATGACGCCGCGGACACGGGCCTCGGGCATTGGTGTTTCTCCGGTGTGTTGACTGGGATGCGATGCAGGTCGTTGCGCGGCGAGGCGAGGTCAGCCGTGCGCCTCGAGCGGCTTGCCGCCCGCGGTGACCGGCTTCGCCGACACCAGCACGAAGGCGATCATGCACGGCTCGGTACCGCGGTTCACCCAGTTGTGGATCGTACCGCGCTGGATCAGCACGTCGCCGGCGTTCAGCGTGACGGTCTGCCCGTCGAGTTCCATGTCGATCGACCCGGACATCACCACCGCGTAGTCGACCGAGTCGGTGCGATGCCGGCGCGGCACGACGCCCGGCTCGTAGCGCACGATGCGGAACACGGTGCCGTTGTCGAGCGTGGTGTCCATCGGACGCAAGCTGCCGTCCTCGTCGTCGTCGTTGTCGACAGGGAAGGTGTCGGTCGACCAGACCACGGCTGCCTCGATGCCCTGGCGCCGCGACAGCACGTTCTTTGCGATCTCGTCGATGCAAACTACTGCCTTGCCCTGTGCATCATGGCCGGTGACGACCCGGCGTACCTTCATCTTCATGCGCTCCCCCTCCCTGTTCATGGACACTGCGGGTCACTGCGGCTCGATCTTCGCCGCCTTCACCAGCTCGGCGTACTTCCGGATCTGGTCCGCCAGTTCCACCCTGAATTCGGCCGGTGTGTTGCCCACCGGATCGAGCATCATCTTCGCATAGCGCTCGCGCACGTCCGAGACGCCAAGCGCCTTCTGAACTTCGGCGTGCAGCCGGTTCACGATCACGGACGGCGTGCGCGCGGGCGCGAACAGCCCGTACCAGCCGCCGTCGAGCACCACGCCCTCGATGCCCGCTTCGGCCATCACCGGCACGTCCGGCAGCTCGGACCAGCGCTTCGGGCCGGCGAAGCCGATCGGACGCAGCTTGCCCGAGCGGATATGCGGCATCGACAGCGGCGGCGTCACGAACATCATCTGGATATGGCCGCCGATCAGGTCGGCAATCGCAGGCCCTGCACCCTTGTACGGCGCATGCGTGACGCTGATGCCGGCACGCGTGGTGAACATCTCGGTCGCCAGGTGCAGCGCATTGCCGAAACCGGGCGTGCCGTAGGTGAGCTGCCTGCCGGGGGTCTTCGCCAGCGCCACCAGTTCCTTCACCGTCTTCACCGGCAACGCCGGGTTCACCACCAGGATGTAGCCCGGGCCTGTGACCACGGCGGTCACCGGCTCGAGGTCCTTCTGCACGTCGAACGGCATCTTGCGATAAAGGCTGGGATTGATCGCGATGGATGTCGAGACCATCAGCAGGGTGTAGCCATCAGGGTCTGCCCTGGCCACCGCCTCGGTACCAGGCAGGCCATTGGCGCCCGGACGGTTCTCGACCAGCACCGGCTGTCCCATCTGCACCTGCAGCTGCTGGGCGAGGATGCGCGCCGCCGCGTCCGGTGCACCAGCGGCAAAGGGCACGATCATGCGGATCGGTTTCGACGGATACGACTGTGCCGATGCCGGCGCGGCCCCGTACAGCACGAAGCATGCAAAGGCGTGCAAGACGACAGGCTTCATCATTCGAGCGATCTCCTCCTCGATGTTCCGATCCCCGCCGCGTCAGATCACGGTCGGGGTCGAACCACAGGGCGGCAGCGATCCTGCCGCCCGGACGAAGACTAGCACGCGCGATACCGCCGGTCGGCAGGCGCGAAACATCGCCTCAGCCCGCGCGCCCCATCGTCAGGCGCATCAACTGCCCGACGTCCGGGCACTTTTCGATCGCCACCACGGTATCGGCGATCCTGGCCGCACGGGCGCGCCCAACGACCGGCACGGAAAGGCTTTCGAACTTCGCACGCAGTTCATCATCGGACATCGGGTTCTGGACCGAACCCTTCGGAAAGTCGACCTGCGATACGTAAGCCTCGCCGGATGCCATCGTGATCGTCGTATGGCAGGACACACCGCGCGGCAGCTTCGGATCGGTCGTCCGGTTCAGTGGGTGGGTGCGGCGAGCAGTTCGATCAGTTCGGCGGTCGTGTCGAGGCGTTCCAGACGTCGCACCAGCTCGAGGATGCGCTCCATGCGCGCCTCGGGGATGCACGAGCGGACGACATGCCGGTACTTGTACTCGATGTCCTCGGGCTTCAGCGGGGCTTCGGGACTGCCACGGCGATGCAGGATCATCTTCTCGATCACCCTGCCGTCGTGCGTCGTCACCCGGATGCGCGCCGAATGCCGGAACGGGGCGCCCATTGCCTCGATCTCCGGATCGACGGTCGCCGAAACCCGGGAGATGAAGTCGAGCAGCCTCGGATCCTTGAGCCGATCCTCGCGGTACTGCTCGGTGAACGCCATGCCGTCGACCGCGATCACGGCCAGACCGTAGTACAGGTTCATCTGGGCGGCCGTCACGCCCTGCGCCTTGTACTCCCAGGCACAGTGCACGTGCGTCATCGGGCTCAACCCCGCGTCCACGCGAGCCACGTCGCCCGCCGCCAGCGAATGTTCCTTCAGGATCTCGCCCAGGCCGTCGAGCGCGGTGTGGATGCTCGTGACGCTCGCATGGGGCTTGTAGCCGACCGCGAGGGTCTCCCATCGCGTCCCGAGGCCGTCGGTCAGCCGCGCCGGGGCCGGCTTGTCGGAGTACGAGCTCAGGTAGCCGCCGTAACCCGCCTCCAGGACATCCGTGATCCCGGTGAAGTCGTCGGCAGCGAGGGTGGCGGCATAGATGCCGCTCTGCGCGGCGCGGCCGCTGTGGAAGCGCTTGACCATCGCGCCTTCCTGCGCAGCCATCAGCCCCCCTGCCTGGGAACCGACGATGCCAAGCGCGTGCAGGAACCGCTTGTCGTCGAGGTCCATCGCGCGCGCCGCGGTGGCGGCCGCGACGAATGCCCCGGACGTGCCCTGCGGATGGAAGCCGCGGAAGAACAGGCTCATCGTTGCGGCGCTACCCACCCGATGCCCGACCTCGTAGCCTGCCACCATCGAGGTGATCACCGACCGTCCCGATGCACCACCCTGCTTCTCCGCGAACGACAGGGCGATCGGCGTGGCGATGGAACCCGCATGCACGATCGACTCCTTGTGGATGTCGTCGAGTTCGAATGCATGGCCCGACGTCCCGTTGACCAGCGCCGCAAGCGACAGCGAGGTCCGCTCGCCGGTTCCATAGACCGACGCGACCGGGGTCCCTCCTTCGGCGCGGGCCAGTGCCATCACCTTGCGCGTCCATGGCAACGTGGAGCCGAAAAGGAAGCACCCGATGCTGTCGAGCACGCTCGACTTGATGCGCTCGACCGCCTCGGCGGGGATCGCCTCATAGGTCAGTCCGGCAGCGAAGGTCGCCAGGTCACGCGTGGCACCGGGCAGCAGGGAAACGTCATTCGACATGGCAGTCCTCCATCATTGTCCGCACATCAGCCGGGTGAGGTGGTTGACATCAGCGATCGATTCCACCGCCCAGAGCGCCTCGAGCGCACGGACGGCCGGATTGGATCCGGGACACATCGGGCATCAGACTGGGGATTCGCCCCCTGCCAGACTTTCGCGCTATGCGTACATCCCCGGGTGCAATACCGAAGGGGCGAGCATCAATCGAACTTCAGTCCCGTCTGCGCGGCGATGCGGCTCCACTTGCAAGGGCAATCAGGGGAATGATGCGTTTCGTGGCCACGCTCGCTCGATCGAATGTCATCTTCACTGCCCGCCCTTCAAACCGGCTTCCCGGATCAGCCTGCCCCATTTGTCGTGCTCCTGCCGCACCCTGGCCGCGAACTCCGCCGGGTTCAGGACCATCGGATCGACGTTCTGCGTCGCATAGAACTCGCGCACGTCCGGCAGCGCCAGTACCTTCAGGACCAGCATGTTGAGCCGGTCGACCACCTCGCGCGGCATCGCCGCCGGGCCGAACACGCCCTGGAAGCCGGTGTATTCGTAGTCGGCGACGCCGGCCTGGGCGATCGTGGGCAGCTCCGGCATCACGCTGCTGCGTTCGCGGCCGGTGGTGGCGAGCGCGCGCAGCTTGCCCGTCTTCACATGAGGCTGCATCACGATCGCGGAGAAGATCATCATCTCGACACGACCCGCGAGCAGGTCGGACATCATCGCGCTGGCGTTGGCGTAGGGCACGTGGGTGGCATTGATGCCGGCGCGGACCTTGAACAGCTCGGTCGCCAGGTGGAAGCCGGTGCCGTGACCGGGCGATCCGAAGCTGATCAGCCCGGGCTTTCGCTTCGCCAGCGCGACCAGGTCCGTGACCGACTTCACCGGCAGCGATGGATGCACGACCAGCAGCGCAGAGAACTGGCCGGTCGGTGCGATCGGCAGCAGGTCGCGCAGCACGTCGATCGGCATCTTCGCCTGGATGTGCGGGTTCACCGTGATCGAGGAGCCCGGCCCGCTGAACACGGTATAGCCATCGGGGGCGGCACGGGCCACCATCTCCATCGCGATGTTGCCGGCTGCCCCCGGGCGGTTGTCCACGATCACCTGCTGCCCGACCATCTCCGACAGGCGCTGCGCCATCGGCCGGGCCAGCGAATCGCTGTTGCTGCCGGGGGAGAAGCCGATGACCATGCGGATCGACTTGCCCGGATAGGCTGCGGTCTGTGCCTGTGCCTGCGCCTGTGCCGGTGCCCGTGACAATGCGGCCGCGGACAGCAGGAACGCCGCCCCGATGCAGCTCCGGGTGTACATCGCTTCTCCTCCTCCGTCGGCGTCTGTGCGCCATCGACTTCAGGTTACAGTGGCACTGGTGCGATCGGCAAGCACCACCACGACAGACCAAGACGACAGACCACCGGGCAACAGCATTCCATCGCATGGACTGGTTCGAACAGCTCACCGGCTTTCCGGAATCGTCATACGCGCAGGTGCAGGCCAGCCTCGAGGTGAGAGGCACGACCCTGCACTCGAATGTCAACGGCGCAGCCTGGGGCATCGGAACGCTCGAGCTGGTTTCGCTGCAGGCGCTGCGCGAGCGCGTCGCCGGCCGGCCAGCGCTGCTGGGGCGGCTGAAGGTCAGCATCGTGCGGGGCGACGCGCGGCAGTTGCATCGGTTGCCGGAGAACGCCGGCGCCCTGTTCCAGGTCGCATCGCAGTTCAACCTGCTGGAGATGCTGGACGAGAACGTGACGCCGGAGCAGGGCGTCACGCGTTATGCGTCCGACCCCACGCAGGGACCGGCCTGTGCGATCGCCGCCGGCGCCGCCACGATCTACCGCAACTATTTCGCGCCGGTCGACGGGCAGGTCGGCCAGACGAGTGGCCGGCAGATCGACGCGCTGGCACCTCTGGGCGCAGCGCTGGCGCAGGCCACCGGCCTGCCGGTCGAAGCCCTGTGGACGATGCGCAATGGCTATGCGCTGTGCACGCGCAGCGGCGTCGATGCGATCGATAACTGCCTGGCCGGGCTCGACGAAGCCGGGCGGGACCGCTTGCGCGGCCGCCTGTGCATCGGGCTGCACCACGACGTCGAGGTCACGGATGCGCCGCAGGCCGACGGCGGGACCAGCAGGCGGCCGCTCGTCTCGCAGGCGTTCTGCTCCGCGCTGCCGGTCAGTTACGCCAGGCGGGCAGCCGGTGCACGCTGGCAGGCCTTCGCGACACTGGTGCTGGAGGCCGCCTATGAAGCCACGTTCCGTGCCGCGCTCGCGCGTGCGCAGGCTGGCGGATCGCGCCGGCTGCTGCTGACCCTGATCGGTGGTGGTGTCTTCGGCAATCCCGAGCCCTGGGTGCTCGCTGCGATGGGCCGTGCGATGCACCTGTTCAAGGAGAGCCCACTGGACGTCCAGGTGGTCAGCTTCCGCGAACCCTCTCCGGAGCTGCGCGACCTGGTTGCAGCCTTCAGGTAGGAGCGCGCGCTCAGCGTCCCGGGGCCGCGCCGAGCGCCATCACGTACCGCTCCTGAGTGGCGTTCTCGATGGCGTCCTTGCGTGCAGCGCGCACCTGGCGGATCGCATCGGCCGGCGGGGTACCGGTCTGGACGAGGATCCGTGCCGCGACCGTGCCGGCGCGCCCGAGCCCGCCCCGGCAATGGACGAGCGCACGGCCACCGCCGGCCAGCAGGCCGCAGACCTGCGCGCCCACCTCGGCCCAGCGCGCCTCGAAGCGCTCATCGGGCGCATGCTGGTCGGCGATCGGCAGGTGGTGCCAGTCGATGCCACGCGCCTTCACCGAGGCACCCAGCCGCTGAACTTGGAGCATTTCGAACTCTGCGTCCTCGATAAGCGTGAGCACGGCCTGCGCACCCCAGTGCTGGATCGCATGGAGGTCGAGGTCGAGGTCGCGCGCCCACGGCGTACCCTCGAGGCTGGGCGCGGTCTTGCCGGGACACAGGCTGATCCAGAGCAGTCCGCCCTGGCTACCCACCGACAGCAGGTCCTGCCGAAGGGGATCGGTAATGCTGGTCCTGACACGCATGGCGGATTCGTCGTCTACGTTCGACCTGCAGCTTACCGCGCAAACACGCTCAGTTGGCCTTCACGCCGGTTTCTTTCACCACCTTTGCCCAGCGGCCGACTTCCCCACGTACATAGTCCGCGAACTGCCGAGCACCGTTGGGCTCACGCTCGAAGCCGATGCGGTTCAGGGCCTCGGATACAACCGACGACTTCATCGCCTCGTTGAACCCGGCGTTGAGCCGTTCGACGATCGCCGGCGGCGTGCCGGCCGGGACGAACACGCCCTGCCAGGTGGAGTCGACATAGCCTGGGAAGCCGGCCTCGGACGCGGTGGGCACTTCCGGCCGCTCCTTCGTGCGCTTCGCGGCCATCACCGCCAGCGGCCGCAGCTTGCCGGCCTCGAAACGGTCGTTCAGGCCGGGCGTCGCATAGGTGGCGACGCCCACCGGCACATGGCCGCCGAGCACCGCCTGCAGCGCAGGCCCGGCGCCGCCGTAGGGCACGTGGGTGATGTCCGCCTTCGACACGAGGTTGAACAGGTACTCGACGGTGAGGAACGGCACGGTGCCGACGCCGGCCGATGCATAGGAGAGCGGACGCGAGCGGCCCAGGGCGAGCAGCTCCTTCACGGTCTTCGCGGGCATCGACGGATGCACGAACAGGATGGTCGGGCTGTAGCCGGCGTTGACCACGGCCTCGAAGCCCTTGATCGGGTCATAGCCCGCGTTCGCGTACAGCGCCGGGTTGATCGCGAACGCGGTGCTGGTGACGAGCACGGTGTATCCGTCAGCAGGTGCCTGCGCGACGAACTGGGTGCCGATGTTGCTGCCGGCGCCCGGCCGGTTCTCCACGAGCACGCTGCCGCCCCATGCGTCGGCGAGGTAGCGGCCGTACAGTCGCCCTGTGAAATCTGCACCTCCGCCGGCAGCGAACGGCACGACGAAGCGTATCGGCTTCGACGGCCAGGCCTCCGCCGCATGAACTGCCGCCGAGCTGAGCAGGCACGGCAGCAGCGCCGCAGCCGATGCCAGGGACCACGCTTTCCCGTTCATTGCCATCATCCATTCCTCCCGGTCCAGGACCGATCGTCGTCCATCGTCAGATCATCCTCACCCGGCGCGCTGCCTCGAGCGCATGTGGCAATACGGCGCACAGTTGCCGCAGATGTGCATCGCCAGGTTGCAGGTCGAAGGCGCGCAGGGTCTCGTCCGCTCTTGCCAGCGACACCGCCTCCGGTTCCGGATACGCGGCAGGAGCAGGCGCTCGCAGTCGCGCCGGTGCATCGATGAGCATCGGGCGCCTGCTGCGCCAGCCTGCCGCGCGCTCGTAGGCATGACCCGTTCGCAGCACCGTCGCCTCGTCGAAGCGGCGGCCAGCCAGCTGCATGCCGAGCGGCAGCCCGCCGCGGTTGAAGCCGATGCACAGCGCAAGGGCCGGGCAGCCGGTGACGCTGAACGGCGTCTCGCGGTTGGGCCGGCTCCAGTGGTCGATCACGCGGGCGGGGCCGGCGTCCTCGAAGCGTCCGGCCGGGCCGCTCGCAGCGGTCATCAGCACGTCGCATCGCTGCAGCGCATCGTCCATCGCCGCGGCCAGGCGCCGGCGCGCGGCGCGCGCATGGTGCAGGTCGTCCTCGCCGTACAGGCAGCCGCCCAGCGTCATGCCGAGGAAATCCGCACCGAAGCGGTCGAGCCGTTCGACGAGGAACGCGCGGTAGGTATCGAACACCTCGCGCTTGGCGATCACGGTCTTGACGTCGTAGTACTGCTGCAGCGGCGGCAGGTCGACCGTCTCTACGCCGGCACCGAGGCTGCGCAGCACGCCGATTGCCTGCTCGAGCGCGCCTGCGGTCTCGGCATCCGCCGGCAGGTCGGTCTCCCAGAAGCGGCGCACGATGCCGATGCGCAGGCCGCGCAGGTGCGGCGTGAAGCCGGCCCGGTAGTCGGGTACGGGCTCGACCGAGGCCGCCGGATCGCGCGGATCGGCACCGGCGAACGCCTGCAGCAGGATCGCGCAGTCTTCCACCGTCCAGGCCAGCGGACCGCAGTGGTCGATGCTGTGCGAATGGGCGAGCACGCCGGCGCGGCTCACGCGTCCCGATGTCGGCTTTAGGCCGGTCACGCCGCACAGCGACGCCGGGATGCGCACCGAGCCCCCGGTATCCGTCCCCAGGGCTGCCGGCAGCAGGCCGGCAGCGACGGCGGCACCTGCGCCGGTGCTGGATCCGCCGGTCACGCGCTCGAGGTCCCAGGGATTGCGCGCCGGTGGCCACGGCAGGTCGAACGAGGGGCCACCGTTGGCGAGCTCGTGGGTCGCGAGCTTGCCCACGAAGACAGCGCCCGCATCGACCAGGCGGGCGACCGCCGTCGCATGCCCGGTGGCCTTTCGATCGAGGAAGGCGCGCGAATAGCCGGTGGTCGGCAGGCCGGCCACGTCGTACACGTCCTTCACGCCGAACGGGATGCCGTGCAGCGGGCCGCGATCGTGCCCGGCCCGCAGCTCGGCCTGCGCAGCGCGCGCGGCTGCACGCGCCGCGTCGGGCAGCACGAGGTTGAATGCGTGCAGCACCGGGTCGTGATGCTCGATGCTGCGCAGGCACTCGTCCACGAGGTCCATCGGCGACAGGGCGCCGGAACGGATGGCTGCAGCAGCTTCGGCGACGGTGCGCAAGGGCGAACCCGGTATCGGCTGGACGAGCCGGCAAGCATATAACGATGCTGCGGGCTGGCACAGCAAGCCCGGGCGGCGTTGGCCGCCCACGCCGTGTGGGGTAAAGTGAGCGCGGCATTCGTACAACCCATCCGGACGGAGGCGAAGACGTGGGCGCAGACCGTGCGCAACCAGGGCCAGCAGGCGGTGCTGGTCCGCGGCCCGTTGGGCGAAACCGCTTCCGGCACGTCCACCTTGCCGCGGTCGTTGCCGCGTCGCTGGCTGTGCCGGCGGCAATCGCGCAGCCCTATCCGCAGCGGCCGGTGCGCTTCATCGTGCCCTTCGCGCCCGGTGGCACCAGCGACATCGTCGGCCGGCTGATGGGCACGGCGCTGGGCGAAGAACTGGGCCAGACCTTCGTGATCGACAACCGCGCCGGCGCCGGCGCGACGATCGGCACCGCCATCGTCGCTCGGGCACCGGCGGACGGCTATACGCTGCTGGTCAGCCACTCCGGCATGGCGATCAACGAAACGCTGTACGCGAAGCTGCCGTACGACGCCCTCGCAGACTTCGCGCCGATCTCGCTGGTCGGGGTCGCACCCTCGGCCGTGGTGGTCACCAACACGCTGCCGGTGCGCAACATGGTCGACCTGGTCGCGCTGGCGAAGAAGGATCCGGGCAAGCTCACCTACGGCTCGGCCGGCGTGGGCAGCGTCGGGCATCTCGCGGTGGCGCTGCTCGAATACGTCTCGGGCACGCGCTTCAACCATGTGCCGTACAAGGGCGGCGCACCTTCGGTGCTGGCCACGATGACGGGAGAGGTCAACTTCTCCATCCCCACGCTGCCCAGCGCCACGCCCCAGGTCAAGGCGGGCAAGCTGCGCATGATCGCCGTGACCACGGCCAAGCGGTCGAGCGTGGTACCGGACGTACCCACGGTCGCGGAGTCGGGCGTACCGAAGTACGTCTACGAGGTCTGGCATGCGCTGTTCGCGCCGGCGAAGACGCCGCGGCCGATCCTGGACCGACTGTCGAAGGCGACGCTGAAGGTGCTGGAGAACCAGGAACTGCGTGCGCAGCTTGCCGCGCAGGGCATAGAGCCGACGCCATCGACGCCCGCGCAGCTCGACAAGCTGCTGCGCCATGACATCGCGCTGTGGGCTGCGACGATCAAGGCGGCGGGCATTCCTATCAACTGAACAATCAACCGAGCAATCGACCGGGCGCCCGGCTGGCGCACGGCGCGGGGACGGGATACACGATGGCATCCGGAGCACGGAAGGTGGTGGTGGTCGGCGCGGGCAACGCAGCATCGTGCGCGGCGCTGTCGGCCCGCGAGGCGGGCGCGGAAGTGGTGATGCTCGAGAGCGCTCCGCAGGAGGATTGCGGCGGCAACAGCCGCTATGCCGCGGGCTCGATGCGCATCACCTTCGACGGCGTCGATGACCTCGCGCAGGTGATCGACCTCACCGACGAAGAGAAGTCGCTGCACGACTTCGGCCGCTACACCCGCGAGAGCTATTTCGAGGACATGGCGCGCATCACCCAGTACCAGAGCGACCCGGAGCTGTGCGAAGTGCTGATCTCCAACAGCTTCGACACCGCACGCTGGCTGAGCGGCAAGGGCGTGCGCTTCCAGGCAAGCTACGGAAACCAGTCGCATCCGATCGACGGCAAGCGGCGCAAGTTCTGGGGCGGGTTGGCCGTCGAAGCGTGGGGCGGCGGTCCCGGACTGGTGGAAGCCGAGCACAAGGCCTGTGCGCGCGAAGGGATCGAGATCCGCTACGACACACCGGTCACCGCCCTTGTCATCGACGACGATGGCGCGGTCACCGGCGTGAAGGTGCGCTCGAACGGCCGGGTGGAGGTCGTGGCCGCGGATGCGGTGGTGCTGGCCTGCGGCGGCTTCGAGTCGAGCGCCGAGATGCGCGCCCGCTACCTCGGGCCAGGCTGGGACCTCGCGAAGGTGCGCGGCACGCGCTACAACACCGGCGCCGGGCTGCAGATGGCACTCGCCGCCGGCGCGATGCCCTATGGCCACTGGTCCGGCTGCCATGCGGTCGGGTGGGACCAGAACGCCCCGCCCTTCGGCGACCTGGCGGTCGGCGATCAGTACCAGAAGCACGGCTATCCCTGGGGCATCATGGTGAACGCGAACGGCCGCCGTTTCCTGGACGAAGGCGCCGACTTCCGCAACTTCACCTATGCCCGCTACGGGCGGCGCATCCTGGAGCAGCCCGGCATGTTCGCCTGGCAGATCTTCGACAACAAGGTGATCCCGACGCTGCGCAGCGAGTACCGTATCAAGCAGGTGACCAAGGTGCGCGCCGACACGCTCGAAGCACTGGTGGCGAAGCTCGAAGGCGTCGATGCGAAGGCCTGCCTCGACGAGATCCTCGCCTACAACCGCGCGGTGCGCACCGACATCCCGCTCAACATGGCGGTGCGCGACGGCCGCCGCACCGAGGGCCTGCCGGTCGACAAGACCAACTGGGCCGACACCATCGACCAGCCACCGTTCGAGGCCTATGCGGTGACCTGCGGCATCACGTTCAGCTTCGGCGGCGTGAAGGTGAGCACGTCGGCGGAAGTGGAAGACACCACCGGCCATGCGATCCCCGGCCTGTTCGCCGCCGGCGAGATGGTCGGCGGGATCTTCTTCCACAACTATCCTGGCGGCACCGGGCTCGCATCGGGAGCGGTGTTCGGGCGCATCGCCGGTGCAAGCGCCGGCCGCTACGTGCAGTGCGTCAGTCCGCGCTGATCCCGGCCGCCTTCACCACCTTCGCCCAGCGTGCCGTCTCGGCGCGGATATAGGCATCGCTGCGCTCGAGCGTCTCGCCGACCGGCTCCAGCCCCTGCTCTAGCAGCCGTGCAGTGACGGCGGGTGCCTGCACGCTGCGGGCGGCTTCGGTGTTCAGGCGGACGAGCACCTCCTTCGGCGTCGCCGCCGGCGCGAACAGCGCGTACCAGATGTCGACCGCATAGCCCGTCACGCCGGCCTCGGCCATCGTCGGCAGGTCGGGCACGATCACCGAGCGCTTCGCGCCGGCGGAGGCGAGCATGCGCAGCCGTCCGATGGCGACCTCCTGCCGCGCCGAGACGACGCTGGAGAAGGTCATCGCCACGCGACCGGCGATCAGGTCGACCATGCCCGGTGCGGCGCCCTTGTAGGGCACGTGGACGATGTCGATCTTCGCCAGCAGCTTGAACATCTCCATCGCCATGTGCGGGTTACCGCCGATGCCCGAGGACGAGTAGAGCAGGTCTCCGGGCCGCGCGCGCGCCAGCGCAACCAGTTCCTTCACCGACCTTGCCGGCAGCGACGGATGCACGACCAGCACGTTCGGCCCGTTCGCCATCACGCTCACCGTGGCTAGGTCGCGCTCCGGGCTGTAGGACAGCTTGCGGTTCGCGCTCGGCAGCACGGCATGCGCGATCGAGTTGATGTTGAGCGTGTAGCCGTCGGCGGGGGAACGCGCGACGATCTCGCCACCGAGCGCACCACCTGCGCCGGGACGGTTCTCGACGACCACCGGCTGGCCGAGGCGCTCGGACATCGCCTGGCCGGAAATGCGCGCGAGGGTATCCATCGCGCCGCCCGGCGAGGCGGAGACCATCAGGCGCACCGGCTTCGATGGCCAGGGCTGGGCACTTGCGGCAGGGGCGAGCGCAAGGGCGACGACAGCCGGGAAGGCGCGGAAGGAGGGACAGAACGAGATACGGGATGAGATTCGGGCCATCGGCGTCCGTACAGGTAGTCCGCCACCGGGTAGCGACGTGTACAGATACTTTGCCATGTTTGCCGCCAGGTCGGCCATGCCTCTGCCATCTCCTGCAGGCGCGCTGCGACGGCCCGAGGGCACGCCCATGCGTATCGAGGATCTGACCGAGTGGGTCGCCCTGAGCGAGGATCTGATTCATTGGACGCGCAATACCGGGCAGATCGATATCTGTCGCGTATCGCTTTGGCCGATAATCATCGAACCTCGGTCTTCCCGACGATCCGGCAAGAAGATCGCTGGCAACCTCCAGGCGGCAGCTTTCTTCGTGGTACGAAGCTTGCACTGACGTAGCATCCGAAAAGCCGAAAGGAGAATGCCAACCATGAACCGGCCACACGTATCGTTTGCAGGTGCCGTCGCGATTCCAGCGTTGCTGCTTGCAGCGCCCGCTGCCGCGCAGGGATTCCCCTCGAAGCCGGTCAACCTGGTCGTCACGGTCCCCGCAGGCGGTTCGATCGACGCCGTGGCCCGGCTGATCGCGGTCGATCTCGCCCCGGTTCTGGGCCAGCCGGTGCTGGTCGTCAATCGCCCCGGCGCGGGTGGCAACCTGGCCGGTGAGTCCGTCGCGCGCGCGGCGCCCGATGGCCATACGCTGATGATCAGCAGTTCGAGCACACTGACCGTGAACCCGCATGTCTACAAGAACATGCCGTTCGATTCGATCAAGAGCTTCGCGCCGATCGTGATGCCGGCGCGCCTGAACCTCATCCTCGCCGTGCATCCGCGCCATGCAGTGAACACGGTGAAGGAGTTCGTCGAGCTGTTGAAGGCGCAGCCGGGCAAGCTCACGTACGCTTCGTCGGGTAACGGCACCAACCCGCAGCTGGGTGGCATCCTGTTCGGGATGCAGACCGGCACGAGTTCGCTGCACGTGCCATTCGGCGGCATCGCACCCGCGCTCAATGCCCTGCTGGGAGGACAGGTCGACTACATGTTCGACTCGGCGACCTCGATCCCGCACGTGCAGGCCGGCAAGGTGAAGGCACTGGCCGTGGTGGGTCCGGCACGACTGTCTTCGCTGCCAACGGTCCCTGCGCTGTCGGAGCTGGGCTTCGCCGACATGACCGCCGTCAACGGCTTCTATGCCGTCATGGCTACCGCCGGCACGCCAGCGGACGTGGTGTCCCGCCTCAACACCGAGATCGTTCGCATCATGCGCCAGCCGGGGGTGATGGAGCGGGTCAACGGCATGGGGCTCGTGAACGCCACATCCACGCCGGAGCAGCTGGGACAGGCCATCGCGGATGACCTGCGTCGGCTGGGGCCCATCATCCGCGAGGCGAAGATCTCGCTGCAGTGACTGTCACTGGACCAGGGGACGATCGTCGGCCGGCACCAGAAGCTGATGCCCACCATGAGCGAGCGCCTGGTGCACACCGGCGGTGGGGGCGACAGCCAGCGCACCTGGCCCTCCGAGTTCGGGCCGGTAAGCGGGCTGATCTGCGGCGAGAACTCGAACCCGCTGGCGCAGGCCGTCATCGCCTCGCAGTATTCGCGCATCCATGTGGCGTCATGGCCGAACCACTTCAAGCCCACGCCAGGCTTCCCCGACATGCCGGAGATGAGCCTGCTGGTTGCACGCAACGTCGCCTATACCTGCAAGTGCTTCGTGATCAGCGCCTGCGGCATTGTCACTGCCGAGATGGCCGAGCGGTTGCCCGCGACGGATGCGGACATCGACCTCGAGCTCACCGTTTGCGCGCGGCTGGTGCACGACTTCGGCGGGCACTACAACCGGCCGGACGTGTTCCACCTGCAGGTCAACGATGCGCCGCCACCCCTGGTGTCCCTGTCCGACAATCAGGTCGCGGACTGGCGCGCGGCCAGCCGCGTCGTTTCTTCCGAGTAGATCGCGTCGTCGGCGTAGCCGACGGGCCCCGGCTTGCCGGAGCCGATGAAGGTCTGCATGTAGACGTCCACGTCACCCTCGTTCTCGAAGCCGTGGAGCACCCCTGCCGGGCAAGAGATGGCCTCCCAGCGGTTGAGCCGGGTCGAGACCCGGTTGCCCTGGGCATCTTCCAGGAAGACGGTGAGTACGCCTTCGAGCACGAAGAACGCTTCTTCGACTTCATGCGTATGGGCCGAGCCCCCCTGGCCTGGCGGTACCTGCATGATGCTCAGCGTGAAGCCGCCTGCAGGGATCGCGCGCGGATCATGCTTGCCCGACCCGCCAGCGCCGATGAAGCGGTGCTGGCCGCGCCGCCGGCCTTCGACCTGCGAGTCGGCGAAGGCGTCCCAGTCACCCGGTATCTCGGTGAAGCGGGCGACGCGAGTGTCGATCAGGTCCTGCAACGGAACTCCGGCACAGGCCGGATCGATGGTGTGCTTGATCGATTGCATGGTCATCCCACTCTCTGGCAGCTTGCCGAAAAAATCAATCCTGCAGCGAATCTTGTGTGACGCGCGTCGCTGGGTGCATCATGCGCCCCCTACCTCGGCCCGAGCCCGCGCGCCGCGCGCTCGGCGATCCACGTCAGCCGCAGTTCCTCGCATTCCTTCGTGCGCACGCCGGTGACGAAATCCAGCTTCCGGCCGGTGAGGTCGAGCAGCGTCTCGACGCTGTAGCGGCCGACATCCTTGCGGCCGATGCCCGCATGGCGTCCGCCGATCACCAGGCAGCCGACCTTCGCTTCCAGGATCGCCCAGCAGCACATCGGGCAGGGCTCCAGCGCGGTATACAGCGTGCAATCGGACAGATCCACGCGCTGCTGTGCATGGCAGACCTCGCGGATCACCACCATCTCGCCATGCGCGGTCGGGTCTGAGTCGGAATACACCCGGTTGCCGCCGCGCGCGAGGATGTTGCCGTCGCCGTCGACGATCAGCGAGCCGAGCGGCCGGTTGCCCTGCACCCAGGCTTCGCGCGACAGTTCCAGCGCGATGTCCATGAAGTGCGCGTGATCAAGTGCCATTGCCTTCCTCCTGCGGGTCAGTCGAGCCGGATCAGTCGAGCCGGATCAGTCGAGCCGGATCTTCGCCTGTTGTATCACCTGCCCGAAGCGTGCGAGCTCGGAGCGGATCAGCTGCCCGAGCACCTTGCCATCGCCGGGCGTCATCTCGGCGCCCTGGTTGGCGAAGCTCTTCTGCACCTGCGCATCCTTCAGCACCACGAGCAGGTCCGACTCGATACGCGACAGTACCTCGGCCGGCGTACCTGAAGGAGCCAGCAGGCCGTTCCAGATCACCACGTCCATCGAGGGATAGCCCGACTGCACCAGCGTCGGCACGCCCGGCAACGGGTCGATCGGCCTTGCGCTGGTGACCGCGAGTGCGCGCAGCTTGCCGCTGCGCACCTGGCCAAGCACGGCCGGCACCGCATGGATGCCTGCCTGCGCCTGTCCGTTCATGATGCTCACGACGGCCGGTGCCGCGCCGGTATGTGGCAGGTGCAGCAGGTCGATGCCCGCTGCGCGCTTGAACATCTCCGGCGCGAGATGTGTACTGGCGCCGTTGCCGGACGAGGCATAGATCAGGTCGCCCGGTCGCGCCTTCGCGAGCTTCACCAGGTCAGCCACTGTCTTCACCGGCAGCGACGGATGCACCAGCAGCAGCATCGGCGTCGAGGAGACCAGTCCGATCGGTGCGAAGTCGCGCAGCGTGTCGTACGCGAGCTTGGGGTACAGGTTCGGGTTCACCGCGAGTTCGGTCGACGACCCGAGCAGGAGCGTGTAGCCATCGGGCTTCGCCCGCGCGGCGATTTCGGTGCCGATGGTGCCGCCGGCGCCCGGTCGGTTCTCGACGAACACCTTCTGCCCCCAGCGCTCGCTGAACTGTTGGGCCAGGATACGGCCGGCAGTGTCCGATGCACCGCCGACGGTGAACGGTACGATCATGCGCACGGGTGACACCGGCCAGGATTGGGCGGATGCACCGCTGGAGGCGGCCATCGTTGCAGCGGCTGCGACAAGATACAGGCGCGCCGGCGTGGCGGTACGGTGCAGGTTGGCGTACACGAGAGAGCCTTTCATCACGGAGAGCCGCGCGGCGTGCGGGGCCACGACCGCCCCACCGGAAGCAATAACGAAGCCAGCGCGGCCGCGGGCCGCCCTTGAGCCTACCGTGCCTCGATCACCGGCAACAGCACATACGGCGCCCGCTCGCGGTCGAAGTGCAGCGTGTTCACGCCACCGAACACCTCGGGCGGCCGATCGACCGGGTCGTCGTGCAGGAACGGCCCCACGCCCTTCATCGGATACGGCGCGTTTGGCGGCGAGGCATCGGTGCCATCCACTTCGTAGTCTCGCCCGAGCACGGTCACCGCGAGCCGATAGCCCACCGGTACCACGATCGACGTCGGCCACACTTCGACATCGAGCTCTACCGGCACGCCGGGCTGCAGTGGCCAGGCTTCGTCATGCGTGTGCCACGGCCGCCACGGCCGGCTCTCGCCCGGGTCGAGCTTGCGCTGCGACGCGCGCAGCCAGCCGATCGCCACCGGCACGCGCGGATCGTTGGCCCCGATGAAGGTGACTTCCTTGCCTTGCGGGTCGTACACGCGCACCACGAAGAACACGTCTGCATCGCGGGTGCGCGACGACAGCCACAGCTTCGCCGCCACCGGACCGGTGATCTCGATCGGTGCGGTGAGCGGCGGGGTGCTGAAAGTCAGCCCTTCGCCCATCGCTTCGTAATCGAGCGTGGCGCTCGCGGACGGGCGCGTGGTGGTCAGCGTCCGGCTGGCCGGGTCGAGGTAGAACGGCGTGAAGCGGGTGCCGGCCAGCGGCCATTCCTGTTCATCGCGCAGTTCGAAGCGTTCGCCCGGATGGCGCACGTTGACCGACACGCGCGGCTGGCGTCCCCAGCCGGTGTCCTCGCCCTTCAGGAAATGGCCGAAGAAGCGCTTTTGCAGGGCGATGCCATAGCTCGTATAGAAATGCGTGAAGTGGGTGTCGCCATGGATCTCGAGCCACTTCTGGCGCGAGCCCGCGCGCAGGTAGCCCTCGAAATTGCCGCGCGGATGCAGCCCCATGCCGCCCCAGTTCGAGCACGACACCAGCGGCACCTCGATGTCCTCGAAGCGCGGCATGCGCGCGCGGTAGTAGTCGTCGATCATGGGGCGCGCGAGCGCTTCGCCGCCGAGGTCGACGCGATTGGCTTCGAGTTCGGCCTCGCTCAGTTCGAGCGGACCGGCGACCGGCTCGCCGGTCACCTTGCTCTTCGGGCCGCGCGTGCCCAGGCCGTGCTGCACCGACTTCACCTGCCGCCGGTACCAGCCGTCGAGGAAGCCGCACAGGATGCCGCCGTGGCGCGAGAGTTCGCGGTAGTAGTCGGACGAACCCTCCCAGATGCACATCGCGGCCAGGTGTTTCGGCTTGAGTGCACCAACCTGCCACTGGTTCATCGCGTAGTACGAGATGCCGTTCAACCCGACCTTGCCGCTGCTCCACGACTGATCGCCCGCCCACTCGATGCACAGCTTCATGTCGAGCGTCTCGCGCGGCGACCAGCAGTCGATCACCCCGGGCGAGCGGCCTGCACCACGCGAATCCACGCGTACGCAGGCGTAACCATCGGGCACCCACTTCTCGGGGTCGACCAGTTCCCAGTTCTGGTACTTGTTGGACGAACCTTCGAGGATCTCGGGTGCGGCCTTGACCAGCCGCGCCCAGTGGCTCGGATAGCCTTCCTGGAAATCGAGGCCCTTGGCATACGGGCCGCTCGACAGGATGACTGGATGGCGGCCTTCGCCCAGCGGTCGGAACACGTCGGCGCGCAGCACGACGCCGTCGTCCATCAGGATCGGCACGTCCCAGTCGATCTGCATGCCGTCGCGCACCTCGCTGCGGCGGGCGTGGCGATAGGGGTCGTCGGAGATCGGGGTCATGCTCATGTGCGGGCCAGTGGATGGAAGGGGATACGGTGGACGACGGGCAGGTCGAAGGAGGACCTTCAGTCGGTCTTGTGGCCGCCCGCCTTCGCGATGCGGGCTGCGAGGTCGCGCATCTGCGCGAGGTCCTGTGCCACGTAGCGCGCGAAATCGGCGGTGCTCATGCCGCCGGCCAGCAGTCCGAGTTCATCGAACCGGTTGCGGATGTCCGGATCGGCGACGGCACGCTCGACCTCGGCATGCAGGCGGGCGACGATCTCGGGGCGCGTGCCGGGCGGCAACCAGAGGCCGAACCAGCCGATCAGGTCGAAATCGGGGAAGCCTGCCTCGCGCATCGTCGGTACTTCGGGCAGGCCCTTCCAGCGGATCGGCCCGGTGATCGCCAGCGGGCGTGCCTTGCCACCCTTGATCAGCGGCATCGCCACCGGGGTGGTGAGGAACAGCGTGTCGATGTGCCCGCCCATGAGATCGTTGGTGGCCTGTGCCGCACCCTTGTACTGCACGTAGCGGATGTCGGTGCCCGACACCGCCTTGAGCATCTCGGCCCCGATGTACAGGATGTTGCCGACGCCAGCGGCGCCGTAGGTGAGCTTGCCCGGATACTTGCGCGCAAGCGTGACGAACTCCTTGACGCTGCGCGCCGGGATCGACGGATGCACCAGGTGCACCATGCCGTAGGTGCGCGCGATCTGCGTGACCGGCGCGAAGTCCTTGACGGGGTCGTACGGTACGCCAGACGGGTTGAAGGCCGTGTTCGACGTATGCGAGCCAGTGGTGATCAGCCAGGTATGGCCATCGGGCGCAGCCTTCGCCACCAGGCTGCTCGCGATCACCCCGGCCGCGCCGACGCGGTTCTCGAGGATGATCGGCTGGCCGAGCGCAGCGGACATCTTCGGCATCAGCAATCGCGCCACCAGGTCGACGACACCACCGGCACCGAAGCCTTCAATCAGGCGGATCGGACGCGCGGGAAAATCCTGGGCCTGCGCTGCCGCGGGCAGTGCACAGGACAACGCCAGGGTGGCCATGACAGCAGGCAGCAGGCGCGGGCGGCGCTGCTGTCCGCGGAGCGGACGGGGCTGGGACATCGGTTTCTCCTCCGGATCGTGGCCTCGTCTGTCGCGCGGCTTCACGATCACCTGTAGGGAGGCAGTGTAGGAATCGCAGGGGCGAGGCGTCAAGCGGTGCCCGACGGCGTGCCCGATCAAGCGCCGTATCGTTCCACCGCCAGGCGCAGCCTGCGAGCGACCTCGTCCCGCAACTCGTCGGGCTCGACCACCTCGACCTGTTCGGCATGGCGCAGGATGTCCATCACCAGTTCGTGCGGCTCGGCATAGGGCAGGCGCAGTTCATACTTGCCATCCGGCAGCGCACGCGCCTTCTGCTGCGGATGCCATTGCTCGGAACGCACCCAAACGGCAGCCCGCGCATCGAAGCGCAGCCGCGCCCACCGCAGCCGCTCGCCCTTGTAAATGCCGTAGCCACCGCCCAGCCGTGCATCGACTTCCGCCAATGACACGCGGCGTGCCCGTGCGTCGAGGGGAATGGCCTGCTCGATCGCGTCGATCGCGAAGGTCCGGAAGTCATCCACCTGGTGGCACCACGCATCGAGATACCAGGAGTTGCGATGGAAGACGAGCCGCAGGGGCGAGACTTCGCGCGTCGACCGCTCGTTGCGATGGCGCCCGAGGTAGGCGATCTGCAGCCGCCGGCCCGCCATGACTGCCGCACCGACCATCTGGAACCACTTCAACGGCACTGGCCGGCCCATGCTGCGGACCAGCCTCACCCGCAGCATGACCGCCCGCGCCGGCGCGTTCGCCCGCCCGAGCAACCCCTCGAGCCGGTCGATCAGCGGGCGCACCTCGGCACCGATGAAGCCGCCCGGATCGAGTTCCTGCAGCAAGGCGTTCATCGTCATCAGGGCGTGGATCTCGTCGGCGGAGAACCAGAGACCGGGCAACGCATACCGCGGCCCGGAACGGCTCTTCGACTTCTCGAACCGATAGCCGCCCGTGAACCGGTCGAACACGATCGGCGCATTGAGCCGATCGCGCATGTAGGTCAGGTCGCGCTTGGCGGTTGCGCGCGAGACCTCGAGCTCACTGCATAGCGACTGCATCGACAGGCTGCCGTGCTCGGTGATCAGCTGGTCGATACGATAGAAGCGTTCGATGGGATTCAAGGCGGTTTGATTACCACTGGTGGCCGCCCAGTGTGCGCGGTTGCTGGCTCACTGGATGAGCCAGCCGCTTACCCGCTACTGAGAAGTCGACGCCGAGGCATCGATCGTCTTCGGAGCGGACGGAGGCGCCGGAGTCGGGGGCACCACGAGCGTGCAGCGCTTCACTACGGCCGCCTGCTGCACGGCGTCGGCTTCGCCTTTCAGCCGTCCGTACTCGGCTTCCTGGGCGCGGGTGCCGCCCAGAAAAAACAACGCCGGCCAGAAAAGCAACACGCCGGCCGTCGTCAGCGCGACATCATTTGATGCGGCCTGGTCCAGGCGCCCACCAAGCTCCACCGTACGCCTGCTGATTCGACCCAGCTCGGCACTGAGCTGGTCGCAGTCCAGGCCCTGATAGGAAAGGGGCGACACACTCTGAGGCACGATGTCTTTCGATGCGGTGGCACAACCACCCACTGCGAGCGCGAAGCAGAGTGCGACGGCAGTCGTCTTTTCGAGCATGATCCTGTCTCCCGGTTATCGCGTGCAGCGGAGACGCCGCCACGCGGTTGGAAGCCCGTCAATGACGAGGCCAACAGCCGGGAGCATCCACGAGCGATGGCTCATGGGATGACCTTGCATTTATTGCTTCGCGAGAATATCCGGCAAGCGCCAGCTTCGCCGCGCAGGCGCGAACTCAACGCTCGCGCAGCGCCTCGTCCATCGTGCGCGTGATCGGACGGGTCAGGTACCGCCAGATGCTGCGCTCGCCGGTGCGTATCTCTACGGTGGCGGTCATGCCGGGCTGAAGCAGTATTCGGTCGCCACGCCCGGTGCGCGGTCCGGACTCGTCGATGCGCACATGCACGCGGTAGTAGGCGACTTCCTGGCCACCCACCTGCTCGGTCAGCGTATCCGCGCTCACGAACGTGGTCGTTCCCGAAAGGGCACCATAGATCGCGTAGTCGAATGCGTCGAGCTTCACGCTCGCCGGCAGGCCGGTGCGCACGAAGCCGATGTCGGTCGGCCGGACCTTGGCTTCGATCAGCAGGCGATCGTCCACCGGCACGATCTGCATCAGCTCGTCGCCCGGCCTGGCGACTGCACCGCGCGTGGTGATGCGCACGTTGCGCACGACGCCGTCCATGGGCGCGTGCACCTCGGTGAGGTCGAGCTCTTCGCGGCGCTGTGCGACGAGCTGTGAGGTGCCCGCCAGGTCTTCCTGTGCCTTGCCAAGCTCTGCCTGGCTGTCCTGCAGATAGCGATTTCTCTTGTTCACGATCTGTCCCGCGAAGTCGGCGACCTGGCGTTGCAGGCGCAGGATCTCCGCGCGGCTGACATCGCCACTGGCCAGCAGCGGCAGGTTCAGGTCCAGCTCCTGCTGCGCCAGATCACGCTGGCGGTCGAGCGCGGACAACTCCTCGGCCAGCAGCTTGCCGCGCCGCTGGAACAGTGCGAGCTGGTTCGTGCGGAACTGGGGCCATGCATCGAGTTCGCGCGGAAACACCGGCGCAGGCCGGCCGAACACCTCGGCCTCGAGACGGGCAATGGTGGCGCGCAGGGCCGCAGCCCGTCCCGCGACCTCATCGACGGTGGCCTGGAGGCGCGGCCGCTCGAAACGCACCAGCAACTGGCCTCGTGTGACCGTGCTGCCCTCGCGCACCAGGATGGCCTCGACCACGCCGCCGCTGGGTGGCGCCTGTATGACCTGGTTGCGCGAGGTCGTGATCACCTGACCCGGCGCGCGGGTGATCTCGTCGACCATCGCCCAGCGCGTCCAGAGCACGAAGGCGATGACCGCGCCGATCGACAGCCAGAGCAGCACGTGGACCGCGGCGCGCCCCTTGCTGGATACGAACTTCATCTGCCTCATGCCTGTCCTCGCTGCGTCGGCGGCTCGCCGTTGGCCGGTACCCGGGACTGCAGTGCCTTCAGGACGAGATCGCGCGCCCCGTCCATCACCACGCGTCCGTCGCGGATCACGATGATCCGGGTGAGCAGCGGCAGGAAGGCACTCTTGTGCGTAGCGACCACCAGCGTGTCCTGCGGGCCGACGCTGGACTGCAGGAGCTGCAGGACTCGCAGCTCCGATTCGTTGTCCATCGACGCGGTCGGCTCGTCGAGCAGCCAGATGCGGGGCTTCGCCAGCACCAGGCGGGTGAGGGCGATCAGCTGGCGCTGCCCACCGGACACGCCGCGTCCGCCCTCGGTGATACCCAGCGCCAGGCCCTGGGGATGCCGGCCCACCAGGTCGATCAGGCCGGTCTTGCGCGCTGCATCCAGGATCGCGTCATCGCCGGGATCGGCCAGGCCCAGCAGGATGTTCTCGCGAAGGGTTCCGCTCACCAGTCGCGAATCCTGCGGGAGATAGCCGATGGCTTCGCGTGAATAGGCGGGGTGCAGCGCTGCCATGTCGACACCACCCAGCAATACCCGGCCAGCAGTCGGCCTGTACAGCCCGGACAGCACCTTGATCAGCGCAGACTTTCCTGAACCGATGGTACCCAGCACGCCAACCCGCTCGCCGGCCGCGATCTGCAGGTTTTCCACGTCGAGCACGACACGTTGGGCGCCATAGGCGAACGTGGCGGCCTCCAGCCGAAGGTCTCCGGCGAGCGTCTCCGGCGCGGTGCGCCCGGCGTCCGGGTCAAGGTCGTTCGGCAACACGACGATCTGATCGATGCCATCGAGCGCGGCCCGCGCATGAGCCCACTGGACCATGAGCCCGGGCAGCTGGATGATCGGCGCCATCGCGCGGTTGGCAATGATGGTGATCGCGAGCAGTGCGCCCATGGTCAGACGGTTATCGACGATCAGCCATGCGCCGAACGCCACGGTCGCGACATAGCCGCCCTGCTGCAGGAGGGCCACCAGGTTCTGCGACCAGGCCGAAGCGTTGCGGATGCGGGCATCCGCGGTGGCGACCTCATCGACGAGACGGTTCCAGCGCGTGGCGAGCTGCCACTCCGCGTGGGCGGCGCGCACGGACTCCGCGCCTTCCAGTGTCTCCACCAGCAGGCCATTCTTGCGGTAGCCGCTGACGGTCATCCGCCGGGCTTCGCGCGCAATCACATGCTGGAACAGGAAGCCGGCGCCCAGCGCCAGCGGCAGTACCAGCAGCGGTACCCAGACCAGGGCACCGCCGATGGCGGCGATCACGAGCATGAAGAAGATCGCGAACGGGACATCGGCGAGCACGAAGAGGGTCGTCGAGGTGAGCATCGTACGCACGGTCTCGAGGCCCTTCGCCTGCGCGGCGAGCGAGCCGACGGTCGGCGGCCGCGCATCGAGTCGGGAATGCTGCAGTCGGTCGAACAGCCAGCGCGAGAGTTCGCCGTCGATGGCCACGCCGGCCTGGTCGACGATCCAGGCGCGCACCTGCTTCAGAATCCATTCCAGCAACAGCGCGACAGCGACGCCGATGGTCAGGACCCAGAGCGACTGATAGCCCTGGTTCGGGATCACCCGATCGTAGACCTGCATCGAGTAGAGCGAGACGCCGAGCCCGAGCAGGCTGACGACGGCCGTCGCGCAGACGGCTTCGAGCAGCGTGCCGCGCCGCTTCCAGATGGCTGCGGTCACGACGGCCAGTGCGCCGGGCGTGCGAGCCGCATCCGCCCTCGACACGATGCGGACGAAAAGCGCCGCGGGCTCGGCCGGGTCGACGACGATGGCGCGGCCATCGAGCCGGCGCCCGGCGAACCGTCCGTCGGGACCGGGCGATGTGAGCAGACAGATCTCGCCGCCGGGCAGCCAGCACGCGAGCGGCAGGTCGCCAACCGCCGCCGACTGCACGGCCCGCGGTTCTCCCGCGAGACCTGCCAGCCGCCAGGCCGCGCTGAACCCGAGCGCGGGTGCGGCAGGGTCGATACGCTCTACCGCCTGGCGGACTGCGTCTCGCCGGGCACGCGCGATTCGCTGGCCGGACAAGCGGGCCGCTTCGGTGATGACGTCGCTCATGGTCGCCTCGCTTCAACGCCAACGGCGTCCATTCCATCGAGGCCACCCGTGAGCAGCCAGAGTGTCAGACCGGCGGTCCTTGCCTGGGCCCCTGCATCGACGAACGCAAACTGCGATTGCGTGACTTCGCGCACTGCGTTGAGGACATCGATCCAGGTCTTGCGCCCGGCGACATATTGCCGGGCATAGGATTCCGAGACGGCCTGGCTCATGTCGACCGATTGCCGGACACCCTCGAGTCGTTCGAGGGCCGAGCCGTACTGCACCCAGGTCGTTTCCACCTGCTCGCGAAGGGCGCGCACGGCTTCCGCGCGCGCCTGCACCGCCTCGTCAACCCGGCGCTGTGCGGCAGCCACGGCAGTGCCTGCGGACAGCCCTGCACCGGGCTGGGCGCGCAGCACGACCAGCGCGCGGTTATCGGCCGCCGTACCGAACTGCTTTTCGAGCCGGAACGCCAGTTGCGGGTAGAGCACGGAGCGGCGGGCATCGACATCTGCACCGGCTGCGAGCGCCGTGCGGTCCAGACGCTCCAGGACCGGGGATCGTGCCACCGCACTGTCGAAGGCCGATTCCAGGGACAGGGGCAGCGGCCTCAGGCCTGGCGCCGGCTCACCCACGGTGTTCACCGGCGCTCCGACCAGTTGAGACACCTGTACGCGGGCGGCCTGCAGCGCTTGCCTGACCAGTGACTGCTCCACGCGGGCCTGGGCCAGCCTCGCCAGTGCAAACTCGCGATCGGACGGCGGACTCACCTCCTGGGCCACTCGGCGACCGATGAGCGCGGCCAGCCTTTCGTGTTCGAGCACGGCAATCTCTGCATGCACGAGTCGCTGCTGCTGGCGCACGACCTCGCCATAGGCATTGAGCAGGCGCAGCGCGATCGTCTCGCGCGACTCGGCGAGCGCCGATCTGGCTGCCTCCTCGCGGAAGCCGGCTGCACGGATGCCGGAGGTGATGCGGCCGCCGGTCCACAGCGGCTGCTCCACGGCGAGCAGGCTCGCGGACGAACCTGAATCCCGGGACGAGGCCTCCAGGGATGGCGTCGGAAACCGCTGCCAGCCGGCACCCTCGCGGTCGGCACGGCTGGCCTCAAGCGCCGCCGCACGACCGGCGATCGCTGGATGCGAAAGCATCGCCTGTACAAGCAACCGCTGCAGGTCGTCGGCAGCGGAAACCGGGGCACTGCCGAGCGGGAGCAGCAGGGCGATAGACAGTGCCGCCCACGCAGGGCGCAGGAAGCAGCGGACAGACTCCGCTTCCTTGCGCCCTCTCAGTGCAGACTGCAGGTAACGACCAGGCGTACGACAGGCGTTCAGAACAGACTGCCGTTGCTCAGCGCGAATGCCGTCGTGTCGTTGAGCGTCCAGTTCGCCGGGTTGCCGATCGACGCGACCAGCGCGGTGATGTCGGTCGCGCTGGTCGATGCCGTGTACTTCGCATTGTCTGAGTTGAAGCTCTGCGAAGCCGCCGCGATGCTCGTGGGCACGTCACCCGCCGCCGCGCCGCCCACGTTGAGGCTCGCCAGCAGGCGGTCGATCGTGATTGCACCGGCCCCACCGTCGAGCAGCCCGGCGATGCTGCCCTGGAAGGCGTAGATCGTCTCAGCGGTCGTCGACAGCCCCCCGCCCGCGCCCTGAACCGTGCCTTTGTCCGCGATCGGGTTCGTGCCGCTCGCAACATCGGGCTGGATGGTCACGATCGTGCCGGCGTTGTAGGCCGTGTCCGCCGTCCACAGGTAGGCGCTTTCACCGGACACCGGCATGCCGGTGGCCTCGCTGAAGTTGCGGTCGGTGAACCCGAGGCGGGTTCCCGCCGATACCGCCTGCAGCAGGATGAAGGCAAAAGCGTCGGTGGCATCGGTATTGGCGGCCAGGAAACGGACCTCGCCAACGTCCAGAGAAGGCACGCTACCGGGCGAGCCGATATTCGCGGGGGTGGCGGCCTGGGCGACCCCACCGTCCACGCCAACAGAGGCCGCGCGGTAAGAGGGTGCCGTCACCGACAGGCCATCCCAGACGGCCGAGGTCGTGAGGGTCCCGCCGTAGGCCGTCCCCGCGTGGCCCGAGGTGAAGGTGACTCCATGGGAGGCCGGGGAGGTCGGGATCACGCTGCCATCGCTGGCGTTCTTCGCGGAGCCCGAGTAGTTGAACGAGGTGACCACCGAGCCGCCGTCGTTGAACAGGACTACAGCATCGTTCTGGCCAAGGCCTGACCCACCGGTAGACACGACCGGCGCGTCTGCGCTCATGCCCCAGGCGGTCCTGAACGCGTCGGTGTTTGTGCCGGCGATCACCACCAGTCGTCCGCCAGCCGCCAGCGTGGTGCCAGCCGCGAAGGTCCCGACGGAGGGGTCGCTGAACGAGGCGGAATCGTCGTCCCACTTCCACCCCGACAGGTTGATCGCACTTGCCCCGTAGTTGTAGATCTCGAAGAAGTCCTCCGGACCCGCGTTGGAGTTCAGCTCCGTGATCAGCAGCGTCGGCGCGCTCGTCGCCGTGACGAAGTTGAGCGTCGTGGTGTCGGCAATACCCGCGAATGGGTTGTTCGCGTTGTCGAGGATCACGCCGGCGCCCAGGGTGACATGGTAGGCGTTGCCGGCGGCGAGGTTGGCCGTCGGGTTGACGGTGACCACCCCGCCGCTGAACGTGACCTGGCTGGTGTCGGTCACGGCGATGGTGCGGGTGTCACCGGCCGTCGCGGTGTTGTTGATCACGATGCTGCCAGTGCCGGCCTTGACCGCCTCGCTGAAGGTCAGCACGAGGCTGGCCGTCGTCGAGACCGACGCCGCGTTGTCCCCGGGCGCCGAACTGATCAGGGTCGGCGCCGTGGTATCCGGCGCACTGCCGGCAGCCACCGCACCCGGAGAGCCTACGTTGGCGGCGGCGGCAGGCTGTGCGAATCCGCCAAGCACCCCCACCGCGGCGGAACGGTACGCCGGAGCGGACGTCGAGACGCCGTCCCAGATCGCCGAGGCAGTCGCGGTGCCGCCGTAGGCCGCGCCCGCGTGTCCGACCGCGAAGGTGACGCCGCTGGCAGCCGCGGATACCGGGATCAGCGCGCCGTCGGTGGCCGAGATTGCGGTGCCTTTGTAGTTGACCGCGGTCACCGCCTGTCCTGCGCTGTTGAACACGACTATTGCATCGCCCGAGCCAAGCCCGGGTCCACCTGTGGCAACGGTCACGACTTCCGGGCTGAGCCCCCAGGCTGTCCGGAACGCAGCGGCGTCGGGCGCTGCGACGACGACCAGGCGGCCGCCAGCCGCAATCGTGGTCCCGCTGGCGAAGGCTGCGCTGCCAGAGTCGGTGAACGATGCGGAATCGTCGTCCCAGCGCCACCCGGTCAGGTCGACCGTGTCGGTGCCATAGTTGTAGAGCTCGAAGAAGTCCGCCGGGGTGGCGTTGGAGTTCACTTCCGAAACGATCACCGTCTGCGGGCCGGCGGCGCCACCCGATCCGCGCGTGAAGTTGAGGGTCGTCGGCCTGTTGATACCAGCCCAGGCGTTACCGGCGAGGTCGGTGATCACGCCGCTGGAGAACTGGACGTTGTAGGTGTAGCCGTTGCGCAGGTCTGCGCCCGGGTTGATGTCGACGGTAGTCCCGGTGAAGGTCACCTGCGTCAGGTCGCCCACCGGCACCGTGCGTACATCGGTCAAGCCGCCGGGGTTCACCCCGCTGATGATGATGTTGCCCGCACCCGCCCGCACTGCTTCGCTAAAGGTAAGGATGATGTGGTTGCTGTTCACACCGGAGGCATTGTCGAGTGGCGTGGAAGCCACCAGCGCTGGCGCCAGCACGTCGCCGACGGTGCTGAACGTGAGCGAGCTCGAGCCAACCGCTGGAACATCCGCACCCGCGCCGTTCTTGAATACACCGGCTGCGTAGCCGACAGTGTAGGACGAACCCGGCTGCAGATCGGCGGTCGGGTTCAGCTTGACGACAGAGCCGCTGATGCTCACTTGCGTGGCATCCCCGACGGCGATCGTCCGGGTATCCCCCGCGCCGTTGCTCAGCACCAGGTTCCCCGCCCCGGCAACCACCGGAGAACTGAAGGTCAGGTAGAGGCTGCTGCCGACGCCGACCGCGGTGGATGAGGTCGTCGGTGCGAACACGAGCAATTCGGGTTTGTCGAGACTGCCACCGCCCTCCTCGCCCACGACGTAGATGTTTCCTGCCCCATCCATGGTCACGCCTTCGTTCTTCGCGACGCTTCCCACCAGCAGCGTGCTCAGGACGTTGCCGGCGCGGTCCATCTTCAGCAGCTTTCCGTCCGCCGCGCTCAGCAGCAGGAAGTGCGCGGCATCCGGCGCGGTGTTCGCGACAACGTTGGACAGCGCGAAGATGTCGTTGATCGAGGAGAGCCCGGTGAGGCCCGGCGAGAACAGGTTGGTCGAATTTTCGGTCGTCGCCGAGCCGTTGGAGGCCGTACCGGCCGCGAAGTCGATGGTCGTCTGGAAGATGCCTGTCGGCGTCGCTTCCTTGGCCGCGAGGAAGCCGCCGGTCAGCGGATCGAACGAGAGGCCTTCGATCCCGATGTTGCCGATGGTGGTACCCAGCTTGACCGTGCGCACGCCGCTCGATCCGCCCAGCGTGGTGCTGGCCGCATAGGTGAACTCGTGCACCTCACGCTCACGTTCCTCGACCATCACGAACTTGCCACCGCCAATGTAGGCGATTCCCTCGGGGTCATAGAAGAACGTGCCCTGCGGGCTGGAGCCCGAGGCCAGCGCCATCGAGTCTACGAGCAGGCCCTGCCGGGTGACCTGGGTGACCGAGGTGCCGCCATCGCCGACCACGAAGAGGGTGTTGGTATCCCGGTTGAACGTGACGCCAGAGGCCTCGTGCGCGAGTTTCTCCGCGGCGATGGGCTCGGCCGGGAGCGCATAGCGACCCGTGAGCGAGTAGTTGGCGAGGTCGAAGCTGTTCTGTGGCTGGGTAAAGGAGAGCTGCGGCGTATTGCCGAGCACGTCCTCGCTTCGGAAGTTGAGGTTCTGGATACGGGTGTCCTGCGCAAGCGTCGTGTCAGCCTGGGTGAAAGCCGTTGCCGGCGTGGCATGGAACGCCTTCAGGTAGCTCGCCAGCGCATCCTGTTCGCCGAGCAGTTCGTTCTTGCTGGTCGCGACCAGGCTGAGCTGACCCATCTCGACGACCGAGGTGGGGGAAGCGACGCCCTTGTGGATCTGGTCGGCCACCAGGAAGTAGTTGTACTTCGCCGTGTCGTAGCCCGCCACGCCGGTGAAGAAGCTCGTCACCTCGACGATGCCCGACGACTCCTCGTCGTTGGTCAGCCTGCCCGCCCCGGTGAACAGCGCCGGGTCGTGCTGCGCGATCTCTACCAGCGTGTCGTTCGACGGCGTGTACTTCCAGATCTTCGCCAGACGGTCGTTCGCGCCCGGATCTTCCTGGATCAGGATCGAACCGTCCGCGGCCACCGTCAGATTGTCCATCATGATCTGACCTTCGCTGCCGTCGAGCAGCACGCGGATCGTGCCGCCTGACTCCGGAGTGGCCGCGCTCGTGAACTCCAGCGCCCACAGCCGGCTCGCCGTGGTCGTCGTGGCGGTCGTCACGAAGTAGAACGTCTTGCCGTCAGCGCTCCATGCGCCATCCTCGGGCCGCAGGAAGTTCGTCGCCCCCGCCGCGATGCTCTCCGTGTTGAGCGTCGCTCCCGTCTTGCCCTTCACGTCGCCAAGGTCCACCAGGCTGAAGCTGGCCGCGCCGTTGACCAGGCCCAGGCCGGTCTCGGCTGGCACCGCCCCCGTCTCCGTGGCCGCCGTCGCGCCGCTGCCCACCTTCACGCCGAACAGCTTGCCGCCCGCCAGGCCCGCCTGCTCCACCGCGTTACCCGTCGCGCTCTTGTTACCCACGTACAGGTAAACCTGGCCGTTCGTGCTCGTGTCGTCGAGCGCCGCCACCACCGTCTTGCCCTGCGCCACCGGGTTGGCCACCACGTTCTCGAAGGACAGGTTGCCCAGCGAAGGCAGCTCGTACACTCGACCCGCCTCCGCGCCGGTCACGATGTGCGCGAACGCGCGGCCCTCGGCCCCGGACTCCTCGCCCGCCAGGTAGATGCGGCCGTCGTAGCCCGTCGTGCCGCTGCGAAAGGCCGTATCGGCCGCCAGGTCTCCCGAACAGAACCGGCTGAACGCCGTCGTCGTCCCGTTGCTCCAGCTCGCCCCGTCCGGCGAGGCCATGTACAGGTTGGTCGCCGACTGCAGGAAGTCCTGACCCCGAACCACTGACAGCGTCGCCTTGTCCAGCACCAGCTCCGACACGTACGCGCCCTTCGACCCGTGCGCCCGCACGTCTCCTACCGTCGCTCCCAGCTCGTGGTTCACCAGGACCCGCAGCGTGCCGTCACCGTTGTCCAGCACCCCGATCCCGTCCGGGATGCCGTTGAACATGTAGCCATTGCCCGCCGTCTCGCCCGCCGAGAT
>CAIQON010000234.1 GCA_903873475.1 uncultured bacterium | reverse complement strand
TGATCACGCCGGAAGTCGTCGTGGTCACGCTTTCGCACGGCGGCTACATGAAGGCGCAGCCGGTCGCCGATTACCAGGCGCAGCGGCGCGGTGGCCGCGGCCGGCAGGCCACCGGCACCAAGGATGACGATTTCATCGAGAAGATGTTCGTCGCCCACACCCACGATTACATCCTGTGCTTCTCCAGCCGTGGCCGGGTGTACTGGATCAAGGTCTACAACGTGCCGCAGGGCGGCCGCCAGAGCCGCGGCAAGCCGATCGTCAACCTGCTGCCGCTGGCCGAGGGCGAGAAGATCAACGCGATCCTCGCGGTGAAGGCCTTCGACGACCACCGCTTCGTGATCATGTCGACCGCCGACGGCACCGTGAAGAAGACGCCGCTGTCGGAGTTCTCGCGGCCGCGTGCATCGGGGATCATCGCCATCGAGCTCGATCCGGAAGACTACCTGGTGGGCGTCGCACTCACCTCCGGCACGCAGGACGTGATGCTGTTCTCGGATGGCGCGAAGGCGGTGCGCTTCGACGAGCGCGACGTGCGGCCCATGGGACGCACGGCACGCGGCGTGCGCGGCATGCGCCTGCCCGAGGGCCAGCGCGTGATCTCGCTGCTGGTGGCCGACGAGGCGAACGGACAGTCGGTGCTGATCGCCACCGAGAACGGCTTCGGCAAGCGCACGCCGGTGATCGAATACACGCGCCATGGCCGCGGCACGCAGGGCATGATCTCCATCCAGCCGAGCGATCGCAACGGCAAGGTGGTGGCCGCGCGCCTGGTGGCGCCCGCCGACCAGATCATCCTGATCACGACCGGCGGCGTGCTGATCCGCACGCGGGTCTCCGAAGTGCGTGAGATGGGCCGGTCTACACAGGGCGTGACGCTCATCGCGCTGGACAGCGGCGAGCGCCTCGCCGGGCTCGAAACAGTGGTCGATTCCGACGAGGACGCGGGCAACGGCAACGCCGACGCTGGCCCCGAGGGCAGCGCCGGCCCTGATGCCGGTGGCGACGGCGCTGGTGGCGACGCGCCCGCCGCATGAAGCGCGTGTTGAACTTCAGCGCCGGTCCCGGGGTGATGCCCGAGCCGGTGCTCGAGCGCGCAGCCTCCGAGATGCTGAGCTGGGGCGGGCGCGGGCTGTCGGTGATGGAGATGAGCCATCGCAGCGATGAGTTCATCGAGATCGCCGCGCGCGCCGAGGCCGGGCTGCGTTCGCTGATGGGCATCCCGTCGGGCTACCGGGTCCTCTTCCTGCAGGGCGGCGCGACGCTGCAGTTCGCGATGGTCCCGATGAACCTGCGGCGGGCAGGCGCGGGCGTCGATTACCTGAATACCGGCCAGTGGTCGAAGAAGGCGATCGACGAGGCGCTCAAGTCCGGTCCGGTGAACGTGGTGGCTACCGCGGCGGCGTCGAACTTCACCTGCATCCCGGCGCGCGAGACCTGGGCCTGCGATCCGGCGGCGAGCTACCTGCACTACACGTCCAACGAGACCATCGGCGGCGTTCAGTTCCACGGGGTCCCGGAGGTTGGACCGGTGCCACTGGTGTGCGACATGTCGTCGGACATCCTGTCCGGCCCGGTCGACGTGTCCCGTTTCGGGGTGATCTACGCGGGCGCGCAGAAGAACATCGGTCCGGCCGGGCTGACCGTGGTGATCGTGCGCGAAGACCTGCTCGGCCGCGCGCCGAAGTCGACCCCTGCGATGCTCGACTATGCCGTGCAGGCCGCGAGCGAATCGATGTACAACACGCCGCCGACCTGGGCGATCTACATCGCCGGGCTGGTGTTCGAGTGGCTGCGCGACCTCGGCGGGCTGGGCGAGATCGCGCGCCGCAATGCCGAGAAGGCGGGGCTGGTCTACGACCTGTTCGACATCACCGAGTTCTACCGCTGCCCGGTGGCCGTGGCAGACCGTTCGCTGATGAACGTGCCGTTCACGCTGCGCGATGCACGGCTCGACGATCGATTCCTGCAGGAAGCCGAGGCGGCCGGGTTGCAGCAGCTCAAGGGGCATCGCTCGGTTGGCGGCATGCGGGCGTCGTTGTACAACGCCATGCCGCGCGCCGGCGTCGAGGCCCTGGTCGCGTTCATGCGCGACTTCGAACGGCGCAACGGCTGAGGCGGTGGTTCGGCGTTACGATTCCGTCGACACGATTTGAAACCGAGAACAGGATCGAGGTTGCGATGAACGCGTCCCGCAGCGAACGCCCCGCAGAGGCCGGAGCAGTGGCAACGACGCCGGACACGACGCCGGCGGTACCGGCGGCCCTGCTGGCCCTGCGTGGCCGCGTCGACGCGATCGACACGCAGCTGCTCGGGCTGCTGAACGAGCGCGCACGCCTGGCGGGCGAGATCGGCCACCTCAAGGGTACCGGGCCGGTCTACCGTCCCGATCGCGAAGCGCAGGTGCTCGACAGGCTGACGTCCGCGAACCCGGGCCCGCTGCCGTCCGATTCGCTGCGCCGCGTCTTCATCGAGATCATGGGCGCATGCAGGGCGATCGAGGCACCGCTGGCGGTCGCCTATCTCGGGCCGGCCGGCACCTACAGCGAAGAGGCGGTGGTCAGGCAGTTCGGCACGCTGGTCGAGCGGCGCGCCTGCGCGACCTTCGACGAGGTGTTCCGGGAAGTGGAGGCTGGCAGCGCCCATTACGGCGTGGTGCCGGTCGAGAATTCCACCGAGGGCGCGGTAGGGCGCACCCTCGACCTGCTGCTGGCCACGCCACTGTCGGTCACCGGCGAACTGCTGCTGCCGATCCACCACTGCCTGATGACTGCCGCGGGCAGCGACCCATCCGCACCGGTACGCGTTGTCTATTCGCACAGCCAGAGCCTGGGCCAGTGCGCGCGCTGGCTGGCGCGCCACCTGCCGGATGCGCGCCAGGTGCCGGTGGTGAGCAACGCCGAGGCGGCCCGCCAGGCCGTGGTCGAACCCGGCGCAGCCGCGATCGCGGGGCGCGCCGCCGCCGACCGCTACGGCCTGCAGGTGCTGCACGAGAACATCGAGGACGAGCCGCAGAACACCACCCGTTTCCTGGTGATCGGCCGGGAAGAGGTCGCCGCATCCGGGCTGGACAAGGTGTCGCTGGTGGTGGCGGCGAAGAACCAGCCCGGCGCCGTGCATGCGCTGCTCGAGCCGCTGGCGGCCAATGGCGTCAGCATGACGCGCTTCGAGTCGCGGCCGGCGCGTACCGGCCGCTGGGAATACATGTTCTTCGTCGACATCGAGGGCCATCCGTCGCAGCCCCACGTGGCACGCGCGCTGGCCGAGATCGAGGCTCGTGCCACCTTCGTCAAGCGCCTCGGTGCCTATCCCGCCGCGCGCGGCTGAGCCGACCGTGGCCGGTGCCCGGCCGCCGGCACGGCGCGTCCCGCGCGCCCGGCATCCCGCAACCCTGAAGCAGCCAGTGAGCATCCCATGAGTGTCCAAGACCGCGCCCCCGCCCATGTGAAGGCGATCGCCCCCTACCAGCCCGGCAAGCCCATTTCCGACCTGGCGCGCGAACTCGGCCTGGACGAGTCTGGCATCGTCAAGCTGGCGTCGAACGAGAACCCGCTCGGCGTGAACGAGGCGGCACTGGCTGCGATGACCCGCGCACTGGCCGAGGTCACGCGTTACCCGGACGGCAATGGCTTCGAGGTGAAGGCGGCGATCAGCCAGCGCTTCGGCGTCGATCCGGGGCAGGTGGTGCTCGGCAACGGTTCGAACGACGTCCTCGAACTGGCCGCGCGCGCCCTCCTGGTACCCGGCAGTTCCGCCGTCTATGCACAGCACGCCTTCGCGGTCTACCCGCTGGTCACCCAGGCCACCGGCGCGCGCGGCATCGAAGTGCCAGCGCGCGATTTCGGCCATGACCTCGATGCGATGCTGGCCGCGATCGAAGCCGATACCCGTATCGTGTTCCTCGCCAACCCGAACAATCCGACCGGCACCTTCATCGACGGCGCCAGCCTGGCCCGGTTCATCGCGGCGGTGCCAGCCGAGGTGCTGGTGGTGCTCGACGAAGCCTATACCGACTACCTGCCCAGGGCGCTGCGCTACGACAGCATCGCCTGGCTCGCGCAGCATCCCAACCTGATGGTGTCGCGCACCCTGGCCAAGGCCTACGGGCTGGCCGGGTTGCGCGTGGGCTTCGGCCTGGCTTCGCCTGCGGTGATCGATCTGCTCAACCGGGTCCGCCAGCCATTCAACGTGAACAGCGTGGCCCAGGCCGGTGCGGTCGCGGTGCTGAACGACCCGGCCTTCCTGGAGCGCAGCTTCGAGGTCAACCTCGCCGGAATGCAGCAGCTGACCGAGGGCTTCCGGGCGCTCGGCTTCGACTACATTCCCTCGTGCGCGAACTTCGTGTCGTTCCGCGTCGGTCCGGCCGCCGAGGTGTTCGACCGCCTGCTCAGGCAGGGCGTGATCGTGCGTCCGATCGCCGGCTACGGGATGCCGGAGTACCTGCGGGTCTCGATCGGTACGCGCGACGAGAACCAGCGCTTCCTCGACGCGCTGCGTACCGTCACCGCCGGCCTGCCTGGCGTGCTGCGCGGGAACGCGCGATGAGCTTCGATGCCGCGGGCGGGTCGACGCTGCGCTTCCGGCGGGTGGGCATCGTCGGGGTCGGGCTGATCGGCGGCTCGTTCGCCCTGGCGCTGAAGACGGTGAAGGCCGTCGATACCGTGGTCGGCTTCGGGCGCAGCCGTGCCAACCTCGACACCGCGCGCAAGATGGGCGTGATCGACCAGATCGCGACCGGGTGGGACGACATCGAAGGCTGCGACCTCGTGCTGCTCGCGGTACCGGTCGGCCAGTTGCCCGAGGTGATGCCAGTCATCGCGCCGCGCATCGGCAAGGACACCGTGATCACCGACGCGGGCAGCACCAAGCGCGACGTGGTCCTCTATGCGCGTGCCGCCCTGGGCAACGCACTGCCGCGTTTCGTGCCGGCGCATCCGATCGCCGGTGCCGAGAAGAGCGGGGCCGCCGCAGCCCGGCCGAACCTGTTCGTCGGCAGGCCGGTGGTGATCACGCCGATCGAGGAGACCGACCCGTTCGCGTTCAAGCGCGTGCGCGCGACCTGGCAGCTCACCGGCGCGAAGACCCTGCGCATGGATGTCGCCATGCACGACATGGCGCTGGCCGCGACCAGCCACCTGCCTCATGTGCTCGCGTTCGCGATGATGAACGAGATCGCCCATCGACCGCAGGCCGAGGCGATGCTGTCGCTGACCGGCGGTGGCTTTCGCGATTTCACCCGCATCGCCGCCAGCAATCCGGAGATGTGGCGTGATATCTGCCTGGCGAACCGCGACTCGCTGTGCAACGAGATCGATGCTTTCAGCGCGCGCCTGGCGCAGTTGCGCCACCTGATCGCCATGGGCGACGGGCCTGCGCTGGAACGCGAGTTCGAGTCCGCGCGGGTGGCGCGTGACGCGCTGACCGCGACGCTCAACGCCGGTGCCCGGCCGCGCGACTGATCCGAGCCGCCCGAAAGAGGATCCGACATGACCCACGCCGCGCGACGCGAATACCTCGACCTGCCTGCGCTGTCGCGCGCAGCCGGCACGGTCCGGCTGCCCGGATCGAAGAGCATCTCCAACCGGACGCTGCTGCTGTGCGCGCTGAGCGAGGGGCGCACGCACGTCCTCGACCTGCTGCGCTCGGATGACACCGCCCGCATGCTCGATGCGCTCGCGGCGCTCGGCGTGGGCATCGCCCAGTCTGCCGATGGCAGCGCCGCGGGCGGTGGGCTGACGGCGGTGGTCGAGGGTTGCGCGGGCGACCTGCCGGTGCGCGAAGCCGATCTCTTCCTGGGCAACGCCGGCACCGCCTTCCGGCCGCTGACCGCCGCGCTGGCCGCCGTCGGTGGGCACTACCGGCTGAGCGGGGTGCCGAGGATGCATGAGCGCCCGATCGGAGACCTCGTCGACAGCCTGCGCGCGCTGGGTGCGCGCATCGATTACCTGGGCAACGAGGGCTATCCGCCGCTCGAACTGCATCCGGGCCGGCTGCGCGCGCGGGGCCCGATCCGGGTGCGCGGCGACGTATCCAGCCAGTTCCTCACTGCGCTGCTGCTTGCCGCGCCGCTGATCGGCACGCCTGCCGATGCCGGTGGCGCACCGCTGGTGATCGAGGTCGAAGGCGAACTGATCTCGAAACCGTATGTCGAGATCACGCTCGCACTGATGGCGCGGTTCGGCGTCGAGGTCGCTCGCGACGGCTGGCAGCGGTTCAGCGTGGCCTCCGGCGCGCGCTACCGTTCGCCCGGAACCGTGCATGTCGAGGGCGATGCCTCCGCAGCCTCGTATTTCCTGGCTGCTGGCGCCATCGGCGGCGGGCCGGTTCGGGTGGACGGCGTCGGCCGCGCGAGCATCCAGGGCGATATCGCGTTCGCCGATGCCCTGCGCCTGATGGGCGCGCGCGTGGACCTCGGCGAGAACTGGATCGAGGCCGCCGCGCCGCAGGGGCGCCTGCGCGGCATCGACCTCGACTGCAACCGGATCCCCGACGCGGCGATGACGCTCGGCGTGCTGGCCCTGTTCGCGGACGGCCCGACCACGCTGCGCAACATCGCGAGCTGGCGGGTGAAGGAGACCGACCGCATCCATGCGATGGCGACCGAACTGGCCAAGCTCGGCGCCACCGTCGAAGCCGGGGCCGACTACCTGCGGGTCGAGGCACCGTCGGCCCTGCTGGCGGGGGCGGCGATCGACACCTACGATGACCACCGGATCGCGATGTGCTTCTCGCTCGCGGCCCTGGGCGGGGTGCCGGTGCGGATCAACGATCCCGATTGCGTGGCCAAGACCTTCCCCGATTATTTCGACGTGTTCGCGTCGATCACGGCATGAACGCGCCCTTGAACGGCCCGGTGCCGGTGATCGCGATAGACGGGCCTACGGCTTCCGGCAAGGGCACGATCGCCCAGCGGGTGGCAACGGCCCTCGGCTTCCACTATCTGGACAGCGGTGCGCTCTATCGGCTGACCGCGCTTGCCGCACTGCGCGCCCGGGTACCGGCCGACGATGCGGTACGGGTGGCCTCGGTGGCGGCGACCCTGCCGGTCGCGTTTCCGGACGGCCGCATCGAACTGGCCGGCGAGGACGTCGGCGCTGCGATCCGCGCGGAGTCGATCTCGGAAGCGGCGTCGATCGTCGCCGCCCATCCGCCCGTGCGCGATGCGCTGCTCGAGCGCCAGCGGGCCTTTCGCCAGCCGCCTGGCCTGGTGTCGGACGGCCGCGACATGGGCTCGGTGGTGTTCCCGGACGCCATCCTCAAGGTATTCCTCACCGCCCGCGCTGAAACGCGCGCCGAGCGGCGGTATAAGCAGTTGATGGAAAAGGGATTACCTGCTAGTCTCCCGACCATCCTTCATGATCTGCGTATGCGCGACGCCCGGGATTCGGGACGCGCGGTCGCTCCTCTGCAGGCAGGCGCACCCGAGGCTGTCCTCGATTCCGACGATCTGACGATCGAACAGGTCGTCGCGACCGTACTGGATCGTTACAGCACCGCCGTGCGTTTTCAGGCGTCCGGCCGCTCCGCCGGCGCTGGTGGTTCGATGCTCCAGGATTGATTTCGGGTCATGCGGCAGGCGGGTTTCCCGCCGCCGGGGTCCGCGGCAGGCCAGGGTCGAACCAGCAGCGCAACGGAGCACTCCCTGTCGCCCGGTGGCGTGTTCGCCGCAACCGGGTGCCTTCACGGGACAGGGCCGGATTCTTCTCCTTACCCACCCCGGTGCGAACCCGGAAACAGAAAACACAGGTCACCTACCGCATGTCAACCGCCACCGCTTCTGCTGCTGCCTCCGCCGTCCCCAACGCGATCTCCCAGCATCCCCCCGAGAGCTTCGCCGCCCTGTTCGAAGAAAGCCTGTTGCTCAAGGAAATGCGTCAGGGCGAGGTGATCACCGCCGAGGTGGTCCGTGTCGACCCGAACTACGTGGTCGTCAACGCAGGACTCAAGTCCGAGAGCTACATCCCGGTCGAGGAGTTCCACAACGATCGCGGTGAGGTCGAAGTGCAGGCCGGCGATTTCGTCAGCGTGGCGATCGAATCGCTCGAGGACGGACACGGCGAGACCCGTCTGTCGCGCGACAAGGCGAAGCGACTGGCCGCCTGGCATGCGCTGGAAGACGCGCACAACACCGGCTCGGTGGTACAGGGCATGGTCAACGGCGCCGTCAAGGGCGGCCTGACCGTGATGATGGACGGCATCCGCGCGTTCCTCCCCGGGTCGCTGGTCGACCTGCGTCCCGTCAAGGACACCTCGGCCTACCAGGGCAAGCTGCTCGACTTCAAGGTCATCAAGCTCGATCGCAAGCGCAACAACGTGGTCGTGTCGCGTCGTGCCGTGCTCGAACAGACCCAGGGCGCGGAGCGCCAGCAGCTGCTCGAGACGCTGAAGGAAGGTTCGGTCGTCAAGGGCATCGTCAAGAACATCACCGACTACGGCGCGTTCGTCGACCTCGGTGGCATCGATGGCCTGCTGCACATCACCGACCTGGCCTGGCGCCGGGTCAAGCACCCGTCTGAAGTGCTGGCGGTCGGCGATGAAGTCGAGGCCAAGGTACTGAAGTTCGACCAGGAGAAGAACCGCGTCTCGCTGGGCCTGAAGCAGCTGGGCGAAGATCCGTGGGTCGGCATCTCGCGCCGCTACCCGTCGGGCACCCGCCTGTTCGGCAAGGTCAGCAACATCACCGACTACGGCGCGTTCGTCGAGATCGAGCAGGGCATCGAAGGCCTGGTGCACGTGTCCGAGATGGACTGGACCAACAAGAACGTCAACCCGGGCCGTGTCGTGCAGGTCGGCGAGGAAGTCGAAGTCATGATCCTCGAGATCGACGAAGACCGCCGCCGGATCTCGCTGGGCATCAAGCAGTGCATGGCCAATCCGTGGGACGAGTTCGCGATGTCCTTCAAGAAGGGCGACAAGGTCACCGGCCAGATCAAGTCGATCACCGATTTCGGCGTGTTCATCGGGCTGCCGGGCGGCATCGACGGTCTGGTCCACCTGTCCGACCTGTCCTGGTCGGCGCCGGGCGAAGAGGCCGTTCGCAACTACAAGAAGGGCGACGAGGTCGAGGCGATGGTGCTGTCGATCGACGTCGAGCGCGAGCGCATCTCCCTGGGCATCAAGCAGTTCGAGGGCGATCCGTTCAACAACTTCGTGTCGCGCTACGACAAGAACAGCATCGTCACCGGCACGGTGAAGGCGATCGATCCGAAGGGCGCGGTGATCATGCTCGAGGGCGAGGTCGAAGGCTACCTGCGGGCCTCCGAGGTGGCGCGCGACCGGGTGGAAGACATCCGCACGCACCTGAAGGAAGGCGATGAAGTCAGCGTGATGGTGATCAACATCGATCGCAAGAACCGCGGCATCAACCTGTCGATCAAGGCCAAGGACATGGCCGACGAGGCACAGGCGATGCATCAGGTCACCCGCGAGCAGCCGTCGAATGCGGGCCTGACCAACCTGGGTGCCCTGTTGAAGGCCAAACTCGACAACAAGTCGGAGTAATCGTCCGCCATGACCAAGTCGCAGCTGATCGCCAACCTTGCGGCGCGTCATACGCAACTGGTCGCGAAGGACGCCGAACTCGCGGTCAAGATGATCCTGGACGCCATGGCACAGAGCCTCGCGGACGGGCATCGAATCGAGATCCGCGGGTTCGGCAGTTTTGCCCTCAACTACCGGCCGCCCCGGGTCGGACGCAATCCGAAATCCGGCGAGAAGGTGCACGTGCCCGCAAAGCACGTACCGCACTTCAAGGCAGGCAAGGAATTGCGCGAACGCGTCGACGTCGCCGGCGCGTGAGCGCTGCCGGCCTGGGTTCCTCCGACCGTGTCTAGCGCCCCTTCAGGAGAGTCGGTGGCTGGCGCCGGGGTGCCGGGCCCGGTACCGCCGGGCGGGCCTTCGGCACTGGGGCGACTGCTCGGTTACGTGGCGCTGGGGGTCAAGCTTGCCCTGTTCGCGCTCGTGTTCGTGCTGGCGGTCAAGAACAGCGAGCCGGTCACGCTTCGTTTCTTCCTGGGGCGCGAGGTCGAGACCTCGCTGGCGCTCGCCCTGGTGGCCGCGCTCTGCGCCGGCGCGCTGTTCGGCGTGCTGGCGATGGCGAGCTACGCGTTCGGCCTGCGCCGCGACCGGTCCCGTGCACGCGCGCAGGCGGATACGCTGCGCAGCGAGCGCGATGACCTGCGCGCCGAGCGTGACCGGTTGCGCGGCGAACTCGCGGCGCTGGTGCCTTCGGCGCCGGTCACGGTGGATGCGGCGCCACCGGTAGCGGGCAATGCAGCCAGCGCCCGCCAGGTGCCCCATGGACTTTGAGTTCTGGTGGCTGCTCGCCTTTCCGATCTTCTTCGGGCTGGGATGGCTCGCCGCGCGCATCGACATCAAGCAGCTGGTGACCGAGTCGCGAGCGCTGCCGGTATCGTACTTTCGCGGCATCAATTTCCTGGTCAACGAGCAGCAGGACAAGGCGATCGAGGCGTTCATCGAGGTCGTCAAGGTCGATCCCCAGACGGTCGAGCTGCACTTCGCGCTGGGCAGCCTGTTCCGCCGTCGCGGCGAGGTCGAGCGGGCCATCCGCATGCACCAGAGCCTGGTCGACCGGGAAGACCTGCCTGCCGAACAGCGGCTCGACGCCATCTATGAACTCGCACAGGATTACCTGAAGGCGGGCCTGCTCGACCGCGCCGAGGAACTGTTCCGGAAGCTCGAAGGCACGGCGCGGGAGGATCTCGCGGCGCTCGCCCTGCTGGAGATCTACGAACAGGAACGCGAGTGGGAACGTGCGATCGAGACCGCGCGCCGCGCCGAATCGCGCGATGGCCGCTCGTTCCAGATGGACATCGCCAACTACTACTGCGAGCTGGCCGCGAACGAACTCGCGCATGCGCGTCCCGCCGAGGCCAGCCGTCACCTCGAAAAGGCCCTGGCCGGCCATCGCAAGAGCGTTCGCGCAAGCATCCTGCTGGGTGACATCGAATTGGCGACCGGGCAGGTCGAGCCGGCAATCGACGCCTGGAAGCGGATCGAATCGCAGAATCCGGCCTATCTGTCCATGGTCGCCGAACGTCTGCTCAACGCCTACCGCGGCATGGGCAAGCCCGAGGTCGGCCTGCGGCTGCTCCAGTACTACCTCGCGAACCATCCATCCCTCGACCTGATGGCGGTGGTTTTCCAGGCGACGCTCGAGCAGCAGGGCGCCGAGGAGGCCTACCGTCTTGTGCGCGACGAGCTGAAACGTACCCCGACGCTGATCGGGCTCGGCAAGCTGCTCGAGGCCCAGCTCGTGACCACGCCGATCGAGCAGCGCGCCGACCTGGAACTCATCCGCAACGTCGTCCAGCAGCAGACGCGCAGCCTGGCGATGTATCGCTGCGACCAGTGCGGCTTCAAGGCCCGCCAGTTCTACTGGCACTGCCCGGCCTGCCGCGGCTGGGAGACGTATTCACCGAAACGTACCGAGGAGCGCGAACTGAGCGTCTGACCGGTTCCCGTGATCCGCCGTTCCCACAGGGGCATTTCGGCTGCACCACGCCCCTTTCCCGGACTTCGATTCCATTCCATGACCTTGACGATGACCGACCAATCCTCATTGCCGATCGGCCCGCGCGTGATCGTCGCGCTCGACCTTGCCAGCGCGGACGCCGCGCTCGAGATGGCGCGTCGCCTCGACCCTCGCCGCTGCCGCGTGAAGGTCGGCAAGGAGCTGTTCACGACCGGTGGCCCCCTGCTGGTCGCCAGGCTGCGCGCGATGGGCTTCGAGGTGTTCGTCGACCTGAAGTTCCACGACATTCCGAATACCGTGGCGGCTGCCTGCCGGGCGGCCGCCTCCGATGGCGCGTGGATGCTCGACGTACATGCGAGCGGCGGGCGGCGGATGATGGAGGCCGCGCGCGAGGCACTGGCCCCGTTCAGCCCGCGTCCGCTGCTGGTCGCGGTGACCGTGCTGACCAGCATGGATGCACGCGACCTCGCCGAGGTCGGCGTCGCCGCCGATCCCGAAGCGCAGGTGCTGAGGCTTGCGCTGCTCGCGAAAGACAGTGGCATGGACGGGGTGGTGTGTTCGCCGCGCGAGGCACGCCTGCTGCGCGAGCATTGCGGTCCGGGCTTCGTGCTGGTGACCCCGGGCGTGCGGCCGCCGACGGCCGCGGCCGACGACCAGTCGCGTATCGCGACGCCTTCAGAGGCGGTCGCCGCCGGGGCCCACTACCTGGTCATCGGCCGGCCGATCACGCAGGCCGCCGATCCTGTCGCGGCACTGTCCTCGATCATCGATCAGACCGGAGGCTAGACCATGAAGGTGACTGTCATCGGTACCGGATACGTCGGGCTCGTCTCGGGCGCGTGCTTCGCCGACCTTGGCAATGACGTGTTGTGCCTCGACATCGACGAGCGCAAGGTCGCTCAGTTGCGGGCCGGCGGCATCCCGATACATGAGCCGGGACTCGAGGCGATCGTCAGGCGAAACGTCGCCGCCGGACGGCTGAACTTCACGACCGACCCGCAGCAGGCCGCCACGTTCGGCCGGGTGCAGTTCCTCGCCGTCGGCACGCCGCCGGGTGAGGACGGTTCGGCCGACCTGCAGTACGTGATTGCCGCGGCGCGATCCATCGGCCGGTACATCGACGGCTATTGCGTGATCGTCGACAAGTCCACGGTACCGGTGGGTACCGCAGACCTGGTGCGCGAGGCGATCGCCGAGGAACTCGCGCAGCGCGGCGTGTCGCATCCGTTCAGTGTCGTGTCCAACCCCGAGTTCCTGAAGGAAGGGGCGGCGGTCGAAGACTTCATGCGGCCCGACCGCGTCGTGCTCGGCGTCAGCGACGATCGCGCGCTGCGCATCATGCGCGAGCTGTACGCACCTGCCCAGCGCAACCACGAACGGCTGATCGTGATGGATGTGCGTTCGGCCGAACTCACCAAGTACGCGGCCAACGCGATGCTCGCGACCCGCATCTCGTTCATGAACGAGCTCGCCAACCTCGCGGAACGGCTGGGCGCGGACATCGAGCAGGTACGCAGGGGCATCGGTTCCGATTCGCGCATCGGCTACCACTTCCTGTATCCCGGTGTCGGCTTCGGCGGGTCGTGCTTCCCGAAGGACGTGCGGGCGCTGCGCCACACCGCCCGGCAGTGCGGAATGGACCTGGCGATCCTGGAAGCGGTACACGACGTGAACGAGCGGCAGAAGCACGTCCTGGTCGACAAGGTCGTAGCGCGCTTCGGCGCATCGCTTGCCGGCCGGCGGTTCGCGCTCTGGGGCCTGTCGTTCAAGCCGAATACCGACGACATGCGCGAGGCACCGAGCCTGGTGATCATCGATGCGCTGCTCGCGCGGGGCGCGACCGTCAATGCCTACGATCCCGTGGCCATGGATGTCGCGCGCAGCCTGCTCGAAGGGCATGCTGGCGTCACGCTCTCCGACACGGCCCGTGGCGCCCTGCAGGGCTGCGATGCGCTGCTGATCGTCACCGAATGGAAAGAGTTCCGCAGTCCCGACTTCGAGTCGATCCGCGGCGATCTCAGGCATCCGGTGATCATCGACGGACGCAACCTGTACGATCCCGCGATGGTGACCGACGCCGGGATCGAGTATTACCCGATCGGCCGGGCGCAGTCGAAGGCGGCCGGGGTACCATGACCGAGCCGTCTGGCCCCCGGAACGTGCGTCCTGGCGGCTATTCCCGCGAGCGTGCCAGCACCGGCCGCGTGCTGGTGGTCGGCGACGTCATGCTCGACCGCTACTGGTTCGGCGCGGTCGAACGCATCTCCCCCGAGGCGCCAGTGCCGGTGGTGCGCATCGAGCGCAGCGAGGAGCGGCCCGGCGGGGCGGCGAACGTGGCGCGCAATGCGGCCTCGCTCGGCGCCCGTACCCGCCTGCTGTGCGTCGTCGGCGACGACGAGGCGGGCGTCGCGCTCGAGCGCCTGCTCGGCGCCGAGCGCGTGGTTGCCGACATGTACCGCGACCCGTCCATCTCGACCACGGTCAAGCTGCGCGTGATCAGCCGGCAGCAGCAACTGATGCGCATCGACTTCGAGACGCCGCCCAGCCACGAGGTGCTGGCCGCCAAGCTCGCCGCGTTCGAGGCGGCGCTGCCCGAGTCCGACGTGGTGATCCTGTCCGACTACGCCAAGGGCGGCCTCGCCCACATCGAGCGGATGATCGCGGCCGCGCGCGCGGCGGGCAAGCCGGTGCTGGTCGACCCCAAGGGGGAGGATTACCGGCGCTACCGCGGTGCGACGCTGCTCACGCCCAACCGCAGCGAATTCAGGCAGGTCGCTGGAACCTGGAGCGACGACGCCATGCTGGCCGAAAAGGCGCAGCGCATGCGCGCCGAGCTCGGGCTGGAAGCCCTGCTCGTGACGCGCAGCGAAGAGGGCATGACGCTGTTCGACGCGGACGGCATGCACCACCAGCCGACGCATGCGCGCGAGGTCTACGATGTCAGCGGCGCCGGCGATACGGTGATCGCGGCCATCGGCGTGATGCTCGCCTGCGGCGCGGCGCTGCCCGAGGCAATGCGCGTGGCCAACCGCGCCGCCGGGATCGTCGTCGGCAAGCTGGGCACGGCGGTCGTGCATCCGGAAGAACTGGCTGCGCCCATGCAGGAAGGAAACTGAAGATGGCAGGCTACTACATCGTCACCGGCGCGGCCGGGTTCATCGGGTCCAACCTCGTGCGGGCGCTCAACGCGCGCGGCGAGCGGGACATCATCGCGGTCGACAACCTCACCCGCGGCGACAAGTTCAACAACCTCGTCGACTGCGAGATCGCCGACTACTTCGACAAGGAAGACTTCTTCGAGGCCCTGTCGAACGGTGCGTTCGACGGCGGCATCGAGGCCGTGCTGCACCAGGGCGCCTGCTCCGACACGGTCGAGTCCGACGGCCGCTACATGATGGAAAACAACTACCGCTGGACGGCGGAACTGCTCGAGTTCTGCCAGTCCGAAGAGATACCGCTGGTCTATGCATCGTCGGCGGCGGTGTACGGCGGCAGCGGCGTGTTCCGCGAGTCGCGCGAGTTCGAGCGGCCGCTCAATGTCTACGGCTATTCCAAGTTCCTGCTCGACCAGGTCGTGCGCCGGCAACTGGCCGCGCGTACCGCGCCGATCGTCGGGCTGCGCTACTTCAACGTGTACGGCCCGGGCGAGCGCCACAAGGGACGGATGGCGTCCGTGGCCATGCATTTCTTCGATCAGTACCGGTCCACGGGCAAGGTCCGCCTGTTCGCCGGCTCCGATGGCTACGGAGACGGCGAGCAGCGGCGCGACTTCGTCTCGATCGACGACGTGGTGTCGGTGAACCTGCATTTCCTCGGCGATGCCGACGCCAGCGGCATCTACAACTGCGGCACCGGCCGTGCGCAGACGTTCAACGACGTCGCGGTCGCCACCATCAATGCCTGCCGCGCCCAGCAGGGCGAGGCGGCGCTGTCGCTCGATGCGATGCGTGCGGCGGGGCTGGTCGAGTATTTCCCGATGCCTGCCGACCTCGCACGCAAGTACCAGAGCTTCACCGAAGCCGATCTGTCGCTGCTGCGGCGTACCGGCTACGCCGCACCGTTCGCAGGCGTGGCAGAGGGCGTCGTACGCTACGTCGACCATCTCGCGCGCGCTGCGTAGGCGGCACGGGTACGCGTACCGGCGGGCAGGCCGGCGCGCCTGTTCACTGCGGTTCAGAACCAGGCAATGCCGGCGCGTCCGCGGGGGTCGTTCGCCGTGGTGACCTCGCCGCTGGCCCGGTCGATGTGGACGACCTGCATGTTGCCCCATGCACGGCCGCCGATCGAGACCGCATGGCCCCGGCCGCGCAGCGCGCCGATCCAGTCGTCTGCGAACGCGTCCGGCTCGACCTCGATCCGGTCCGGCCTGAACTGATGGTGGTAGCGCGGCCGTGCCACCAGCGCAGCCGGCGAGGGCGGATCGGCAGAGGTGATGTCGAGCACTGCCAGCAGCAGCATGCTGATGATGCGCGAGCCCCCCGGCGTGCCCATCACGTGGACGCTGCGGGCCGTCTCGACGAACATCGGTGTCATGCTGGACAGCGGACGCTTGCCAGGCTCGATCCGGTTCGCCTCGCGCCCGACCAGTCCGTACGCGTTCGGCTGTTCGCCGGGCAGCGCGAAGTCGTCCATTTCGTTGTTCAGCAGCACGCCGGTGTTGCCGGCAATGAACCCGGAGCCGAACAGCGTGTTGATCGTGAGCGTCGCCGCGACCCGGTTGCCGTCGCGGTCCACCACCGACAGGTGGGTCGTGTCGGTGCTGCCGCGTGCGGCTGGTCTGTCACCGGGATGGCTGCTCGGGGTGGCCCGCCCCGGGTCGATGTCGCCCCCCCGCGCGCGCAGGTACGCCTCCGACAGCAGGCGGTCGAGCGGCACGCGATCGTATCCGGGGTCGCCCAGCCAGCGCGCCCGGTCATCGAAGGCTCGCCGCAGTGCCTCGGCGACCAGGTGCGCCCCGGCCGGGACGCGATGGTCGATGTCACCGAACGGCGCGAGCATCGCCAGGCTCTGTGCAATCACCACGCCGCCGGAAGACGGCAGCGCAGCGGCGGTGATCGTGGCGCCGCGGTGCTGGAACCGCATCGGCTGGCGTTCGACCACCGCGTAGCCGGACAGGTCATGCGGTTGCCAGATTCCGCCGTCGGCGCGCACCGAGGCGACCAGTTCGGCCGCGACCGGGCCCGCATAGAAGCCGGCATGGCCTTCCGTGGCGAGGCGCTCAAGGGTCGCGGCGAGCGCAGGCTGGTGCAGGCGGTCGCCCTCCGCGGGCGTGCGGTCGTTGGGCATGAAGACGGCGGCGGTGCGCGTATCGCGCTGCAGGCGCGCAGAGGCCAGGCGTGCAACGGCGGCGAAGCGCGCGTCCACCGTGAAGCCGTCGCGTGCGAGCCCGATCGCCGGTGCCAGCGCGCGCGCGAGCGGCAGCCGCCCGTACTGCTGCGAGAGGTGCACCAGTCCGGCCGGCAGGCCGGGGATCGCCGCCGAACGCGCCCCGTCCAGCGACGCGCGCGGGATCGCCCGCCCGGCCGCATCGACGTACATGTGCGCATCGGCTGCAGCCGGCGCTGTCTCGCGGGCATCGACCATGACCTGTTGTCCGTCATGTGCCCTGTGCAGCAGGAAGAACCCGCCACCACCGATGCCCGAGGAATAAGGCTCGACGACAGCCAGCGCGGCGGCGACCGCGACTGCGGCGTCGAAGGCGTTGCCTCCCGCTGCGAGCACCTGGCGGCCAGCTTCACTCGCCAGCGGATGCGCGGAGGCGACCCCTTCGCGCCTGGCCGGCGCCAGCGCAGGCAGGCCGGCCGGTTCGCCCTTCGTCGCCGGCCCGGTCGCAGCGGCGGGCAGGGCGGTGAACAACAGGGCCGAGAGACTCGCCGGCACGAGTAACGGCGACAGCGCGATCGCGATCGCAGCCCCGATCGCGCGGGCCGCACCGGCGATGCGCCCGTTCAACTGCATCGTTGTTCCGGTCAGGCCGACTCGGGCGGTGCGGACAACAGCGCCGGCACCGGCGAGCGGCGACGGCGCACGATCGCAGCGGATTCGACCGGGCTTGCGTGGGCAGGCTTGTCCGTCAGCGGTGGCGGCACGTAAGCGGTGGTGAACAGCGGATCGTCAGGGATGCGCCGCCGTACGATGCTCGACGCCGGCCGGTCGGAGGCGCGGCTGCGTTCGCGCACCGGTTCGCCACGCGCAGGACGCTCGGACGCAGGCTCTGCCGTGCGCCCGCGCGGCGTGCCGGAGCGGCCACCGCGATCGCCGTCACGCGAGGGCCGCGCACGTTCATGCCCGCCGCCAAGGCCGGGGCCGGGACGGTCCGACGGCGTCCAGCCTTCAACGTCGCGCACCGGCAGCTTGCGCTTGATCAGTTTCTCGATGCTGGCGAGCATCTCGTCTTCGCCCGGGCTGACCAGGGAGATCGCCTCGCCGAGCATGCCGGCACGGCCGGTACGCCCGATGCGGTGCACGTAATCTTCGGCCGACTGCGGCAACTCGTAGTTGATCACGTGCGGCAGATGGTCGATGTCCAGCCCGCGTGCCGCGATGTCGGTGGCGATCAGCAGGGTGATCCGGTTCGCCTTGAAATCGGCCAGCGCCTGCATCCGCTCGGCCTGGGTCTTGTCGCTGTGGATCTCCGCAGCGGACAGCCCTTCCTGCTGCAGAGACAGGGTCAGCCTGCGTGCGGTCTGCTTGGTGCGCGTGAAGACCAGAACCTGCGTGAGCTCGCGGCTGCGCACCAGGTGGGACAGCAGGCGGCGCTTGTTGCCGTCATCGCAACGATGGATGATGTGCGTGATCGTTTCGGCGGTCGCGTTCGGGCGTGCCACCTCGATCCGGATCGGCGACTTGAGCAGCTGCTCGGACAACCGCTTCACCTCTTCCGGGAAGGTGGCCGAGAACAGCAGGCTCTGCCGGCGCTCGGGCAGCAGCGCGAGGATGCGCTTGATGTCGGGCATGAAGCCCATGTCGAGCATGCGGTCCGCTTCGTCGAGCACCAGGTATTCGACCTGGGACAGCGACAGGGTCTTCTGCTGGATATGGTCGAGCAGGCGGCCCGGCGTGGCGTCGTCGATTTCGACGCCCGCGCGCAGCTGCGCGATCTGCGGATCGATCGAGACGCCGCCGAACACGCAGGTCACGCGCAGCATCGTGTACTTCGCATACGCCCGGACGTTTTCTTCAACCTGGGCGGCCAGCTCACGCGTCGGGGCGAGGATCAGCGCGCGTACCTGATGGCGCGCGGGCGACACGCTGTTGTTCGCGTGCACGCGCAGGCGTTGCAGCATCGGCAACGCGAAGGCGGCGGTCTTGCCGGTACCGGTCTGCGCGCCACCGAGCAGGTCGATGCCACGCAGGACGTGCGGGATAGCCTGTGTCTGGATCGGTGTCGGCACCTTGTAGCCGAGTTCGTCGAGCGCGCGCAGGATCTCCGGCGCGAGGCCGAGGTCGCGAAACTGCACCACCAGTGCAGGATCCGCTTCGGGCGCCTCCGGGGCTGCCGCGACCGGCGCGGGCGAGGGTTCGGGGACGGCCGTCACGTGACCGTTGCCTGCTGCGCCGTCG
>CAIQON010000233.1 GCA_903873475.1 uncultured bacterium | reverse complement strand
GGTCTCCCGGCAGGAACCCGAGGCGCTCGCCGGCCTCGACCGCCGGCCTCACCAGCACGATGCGCTTGACCTGGTCACGCTCGATCGCGTCGACCGCGCTGGCTACCGCGAGGTAGGTCTTGCCGGTGCCCGCCGGGCCGATGCCGAAGGTGATGTCGAACTGGCGGATCTGTTCGAGGTACTGCTGCTGCGCCGGTGTGCGCGCATGCAGGTCGTGCCGGCGGGTGATCAGTGCCGGCGCCGCCGGTGATACCGGCATGTCGGTCGTGCCGGGCTCGGCGCTACCCTGGCGCCCGGCTTCGACCAGGCCGAGCTGCACGTCTTCCAGCGACACCTCGCGGTCGGCGCCGGCGTAGAAGCGCTTGAGCGCCGAGAGGCCGATGCGCGCGCGGTCGAGTTCGCCGGTGAGCGAGAAGGTTGCGCCGCGGCGCGCGATCTTCACGGACAGGATGCGCTCGATCGCGCGCAGGTTCTCGTCGAGGGCGCCGCACAGGTTGGCCAGCCGCTGGTTGTCGACCGGTGTGAACGAGACCTGCAGGGTGCTGGAGCGAGCCTGCCCCTGGGTGCGCGGCAGGTCGGGGCCGACGGCGCGCGGTGCATCCTTCCGGGTGCTGGTGCCCGGGCTGCGCGCGGTCATCGTGCGGCGCCGGCTGCAACCCCGGCAGGCGCGCCTGCCGGCTGCATCGGCATCGAGCCCGGCACCACGCCGCGCAGCGTGTGCGCGCGAGCTTCGGTGATCTCGATGTCGATCATCCTGCCGATGAGGCGCGGTGCGCCGGCGAAGTTCACCACCCGGTTGTTCGGCGTGCGGGCAGCGAGTTCGGAAGGATCGCGGCGCGATGGCCCGGTCACCAGCACGCGCTGCAGGCTGCCGACCATCGATGCGCTGACCGCAGCGGCGGTCGCATCGACCAGTGCCTGCAGCCGGCGTACCCGCGCATTCTTCACGTCGGCGGGCACGTCGTCGGCCAGCCCGGCGGCGGGCGTCCCGGGGCGCGCGCTGTAGGCGAAGCAGAAGCTGCCGTCGAACGCCAGCGTTTCGGCGAGTTTCAGCGTGTGCATGAAATCTTCCTCGCTTTCGCCGGGAAAGCCGACGATGAAATCGGATGTGATGGAGATCTCCGGGCATGCGAGGCGCAGCCGACGCACGATCGACTTGTATTCGAGGGCGGTGTAGCCGCGTTTCATCGCCGCGAGCACGCGGTCGGAACCGGACTGCACCGGCAGGTGTACGTGTGCCGCCAGCTTGGGCATCCGGGCGTGGGCATCGACCAGCCGGTCGCTGAATTCGCGCGGGTGGGACGTTGTGTAGCGGACACGCTCCATGCCCGGGATCTCGCACACGCATTCGAGCAGCGCTGCGAAGTCGGCATCGGCGTCGTCACCGCTGCCACGCCAGGCGTTCACGTTCTGGCCGAGCAGCGTGACTTCCTGGACGCCGCGCTGTGCCAGTTCCGCCACCTCGACCAGAACGTCCTCGAGCGGACGCGAGATCTCTTCGCCGCGCGTGTAGGGGACGATGCAGTAGCTGCAGTACTTGCTGCAGCCTTCCATCACCGATACGTAGGCGGAGGCGCCCTCGATGCGCGCCGGCGGCAGGTTGTCGAACTTCTCGATCTCGGGGAACGAGATGTCGACCTGCGGGTTGCCGCTCGACAGGCGCCGCGCGATCATCTCGGGCAGGCGGTGCAGGGTCTGCGGACCGAACACGAGGTCGACATAGGGCGCACGGTCGAGGATCGACTCACCTTCCTGGCTGGCCACGCAGCCGCCGACGCCGATCAGTACGCCGGGCCGCGCCTCCTTCAGTTCGCGCACACGCCCGAGGTCGTCGAACACCTTTTCCTGTGCCTTCTCGCGCACCGAGCAGGTATTGAACAGGATCACGTCGGCCTCGGCGGGGTCCGACACCTGTTGCAGGCCGTTGCGGGCGTGCAGGATGTCGGCCATCTTGCCCGAGTCGTAGGCGTTCATCTGGCAGCCGAAGGTGCGGATGTAGAGCTTGCGCATGGGGCGGTTGTCTGAGGGCTGACGGGTCATCGGCGCGCCGGCCGCAGGCGTGGCCGTACTGGTGGCAT
>CAIQON010000232.1 GCA_903873475.1 uncultured bacterium | reverse complement strand
GCTGGCCAGCGCGATTGCCACGCAGTTGCATGACAAAACCCAGGCTTTCACGCTGTTTGCCACGCACTACTTTGAGCTCACCGAATTCCCCGCCACCCACCACGCGGCGCACAACGTACATGTGAGCGCTGCCGAATCCGGGCGCGATATTGTGTTTTTGCACGCGGTGCAAGCCGGTCCGGCCAGCCGGAGCTACGGGGTGCAGGTGGCGCGTCTGGCGGGCATTCCGACAGCGGTGCTGAACCAAGCCCGCCACACCTTGCAGGCGCTGGAAGACAGCGCCGCAGCTTCACAGGCCCAGGTCGATTTGTTTGCGGCAGCGCCGGAAATACTGGCGCAGGGCCCCAGCGCGGTGGAGGCGGCGCTGGCAGCGATCAACCCCGACGCTTTGAGCCCGCGTGAGGCCATGGATGCGCTCTACCAGCTCAAGGCATTGCTGAAGGCCTGAGACGCCCGGTACTTAGTTGCCCACCCACTCCGCGACCAACTGCAAGCGCTCCAGCGGGTCCATTTCGGCTAGCAGACGCAGCTTTTGTTCAGTCGAAAAAGGCAGCATTTCGGCCCAGCGGTTGGCAACCCAGCCGCAATCTTCGAGTTCGTAGGGCCGGTACAGCGCCAGGTTGGGTGCGATGCCCGTGCCCTGGTGCTCCGCAATCAGGCCACCCAGGCGGTCCGCCAGGTACTGGAACTCAGAAGGGATAGGAACTGCTGGGTCGGGATCCAGGTACTGCACCTGCGCAACCCAAACGCCCAGTGGGCCGCGCTCGACCGCACCCACCCGAAAACGCACACCACCCTGGCAATCGATGCGAAACAAAGCCGGCTGCAAGGTTTCGAGTCGCCTGACAAATGCCATACAACCCCAGGGATGCAAAAGTGGCGTCTGGCCAGGGGTCTGCACCTCCTGGCCATCGGCCAGCCAGGTAATTCCAAAAGGGGTGCTGTCGCGGTGACTGCGTTTGATGAGATCCAGATAACGGACCTCGAAAATATGCAACGCCAATGGCCCGTCAGGAAATATGCCCTGCCGCAGGGGAAACAACGGGATTTGGTGTTGATCTGGCACGAATAACAAATATCTTGTACTAATTTGGCAAAACTATTTTATTTCAAAATATATATTTTCTTTTTAATACTACCGGATTTAAATCAAATTTTGCATATTTTGTTGCCACTTAGTGTATGCACTTTGTAAACCGAGCACAAGTCGCCCGCGCACGGCGGTTGCGACCCCGCGCGCGCCGGGCTTATGCCGCCCAGACCACCCAGCCCCACCAATCCGTAGCCAATACCAGCAAGCCGAACACGATGCGGTAGTAGGCAAATCCCGTAAAACTGTGGGTAGAAATAAAACGCAGTAACCAGCGCACGCACAACCAGGCGCTGGCAAACGAAAACAAGAGTCCCACCGCAAACAAGGGCAGGTCGGCCAGACTGAGCAGCGCCCGTTCTTTGTACAGGCTGTAGACGCCGGCCCCAATCAGCGTGGGGATTGCCAGAAAAAACGAAAAATCCGTAGCTGCTTTGCGCGACAGCCCCAGCAACATACCGCCGATGATGGTCGCGCCGCTGCGGCTGGTGCCCGGCACCATGGCCAGGCATTGGGCCAGCCCGACTTTGAGGGCGTCTAGCGGCGTCATGTCGTCCACGGTTGCAACCGCTTGCGGGTAGGCCAAGGGATCGGCATCGCGCCGGGCCTGGCGCCGTTCGGCCCACAAAATCACCAACCCACCGGCAATAAAGGTACTGGCCACGACCACCGGGGTGAATAAATGGGCCTGGATGGCTTTGCCAAACAGCAAGCCCAAAACCACCGCCGGCAGAAAACCAATCAACACATTCAAGGCGAAGCGCTGTGCATCCCGGTCTGCAGGCAGCGCCAGCACCGTGGCGCGGATTTTTTCCCAATAAACCAGGATCACCGCAAAGATGGCGCCGGTCTGGATCGCAATCTCAAAGACCTTGCCTTTGTCATTCGCAAAGCCCAGCAAGGAGCCCGCCAAAATCAAATGCCCGGTGGAGGAGATGGGCAAAAACTCGGTGATCCCTTCGACCACACCCATGATCGCCCCGTTGATCAGTATCGACACATCATCCACACACAATCCTTTGAAGTACCGGGCGATTATTCATGCCGCAGCGCAGCGATGGGCAGCATCTGCGACGCCCGGCGCGCAGGGTAGTAGCCGAAGAAGATACCGACCAGCCCGGAGAAGCCGACCGCCAGCAGCACCGCGCCCGGGCTCAGGCTGACCTGCCAACCGGCCAGCGTGCCGATCAACCAGGTGGCTGCGGCTCCCAGCACCACGCCGAGCGCGCCACCAACCAGGCTCAGGGTGATGGCTTCAATCAGAAACTGCGCCAGGATGTCGCGCCCGCGCGCGCCCACCGCCATGCGCAGGCCGATCTCGCGGGTGCGCTCGGTCACGCTGACCAGCATGATGTTCATGATGCCGATACCACCAATCACCAGGCTGATACCGGCCACCGTGGCCAACAGCAGCGTCATCACCCGGCTGGACTCTTCCTGGGCGCGCAGCATCTCGGTGAGGTTGCGCACGCTGAACGGGTCTTCGGCACCGGGCTGCACTTTGAAGCGCTGGCGCAAGAGTTCTTTGATGCGCTCTTCCACCGCGCCCATGTCCTGCCCCTCGCGCACCTTCACCGAGATCGCGCCCACGCGCTTCAAGCGGCTGGTGGCGTCGCCGCCCCACACCCGGTTGCGCAAAGTGCCCAGCGGCAGCATCACCACATCGTCCTGGTCTTGCCCCATGGAGTTCTGGCCTTTGGGGCTGAGTACGCCCACCACGGTCATCGGGATGCCGCGTAAGCGCACGGTTTGTTCCACCGGGTCCTGGTCGCCAAACAACTCGCGCGCCACGGTCGCGCCCAGCCACACCACTTTGGCTGAGCCCGCTAATTCCGCCGTATCGAACACCCGTCCGCTGCGCAGCGGCCAATCGCGCGCCTCCAGGTAATCGTTGTTGACCCCCATGACGGTGGTGCCCCAATTGCTGTTGCCCCAGACCACCTGCCCGGTAGCGCGGGACGTGGGTGCGGCCACCTGCACCTCGGGGATTTCCAAACCGATAGCCAACGCGTCTTCTTCGGTCAGGCGCTGGCGGGTTTGCGCGCCCAAACGCACGCCCGCTTGCGAGACGCCGCCGGGCACCACCAGCATGATGTTGGAGCCCAGCGCCTGCATCTGCTCCTGCACCCGGTCCGTCGCACCCTGCCCCACCGCCACCATGGCAATCACCGCCCCCACGCCACTGATGATCCCGAGCATGGTCAACACGCTGCGCAGCGCATTGGCCGCCAGCGCCCGCCACGCACTGCGAAACGCCGCCCACGCGCTCATGCCGAACCTCTGGTAATGGGGGTCAGATCCCGATTTTTCCGATTGTTTTCATCGGCCACCAAGCGCCCGTCTTTGAAGAGCAAGCTCCGCCGCGCCCAGGCCGCCATGTCGGCTTCGTGCGTGACCAAAATCACCGTGATGCCCTGGCGGTTCAGCGCATCGAGCAATTGCATGACCTCTGCGCTGGTTTCGGAATCGAGCGCGCCGGTGGGCTCATCGGCCAGGATCAGCGCGGGCTCATTCACCAGCGCCCGGGCAATCGCCACCCGCTGCTGCTGCCCGCCAGAGAGTTGCCGAGGCAGCTTGTCCAGGTGCGCAGCCATGCCCAGTCGTTCCAGGACCGGCTGCGCTCGCCGGCTGGCTTCGGACAGCTTCATGCCTGCCGTCACCAGCGGGATCGCCGCGTTCTCGGCAACGGTGAGGCTGGGCAACAGGTTGTACTGCTGGAAGATGAAACCGATGCGCCGCCGGCGCAGTCGCACGCGCGCGGCGTCGTCCAGGTCGGACAGCCGCTCGCCCATCACCTCCACCTCGCCCGAGGTGGCGGCCAGCGTCCCGGACAGGACCGAGAGCAGCGTCGTCTTGCCGCAACCGGATGGCCCCACCAGCAGGGTCAGGCCGCCCGCCGGCACCTCGATGCTGGCGCCGTGCAGCACGCGCGTCCGGCCGCCGCCGCCTTCGAACTCCATCACCACGTTGCGCGCACTTGCAGCGATCATCGCTCAGCCCCTGAACACGATGGCAGGGTCGACGACGAACACCCGGCGCACGCTGAACAGGCAGGACAGCACCAGGATCAGCGCGATCACGCCCCCGGTCGCCTCAACCACCTGCGGAACCAGCCGGAAGCCCTCGAGCGCCGCCGAGCCGCTGGTCACCTCGAAGAAGATCGCGCACAGGCCCAAGCCGATACCGTAGCCGAGCGCGCCCACCACTGCAGCCTGGGCCAGCACCATGCCCAGGATCTGCCTGTTGGTCGCACCGATCGCCTTCAGTGCGCCGAACTGGCGCAGGTTCTCGAACACGAACAGGTAGAAGGTCTGTGCGGTCACGGCTGCGCCCACCAGGATGCCGAGCATCACGGTGATGCCGAAGTTCACCGGGATACCGGTACGGGTGAGCACGTACTCGACGCTGCGCCAGGCGAAAGCGTCCCAGGTCAGCGCCTGCAATCCGGTTCGCGCGGCGATGCGCGCGGCCAGTTCCGCCGGGTCGGTGCCGGACGCGGCCTTGACGACCACGTACGACAGCACGTTTCGTTGCGGCGGCAGCAGGCGCACAGCATCCGAGTACTTCATGTAGGCGATCGGCCAGGTGATGAATGTCGGCGAGACATCCGCGATGCCGGTCAGTTCGACCCGCACATCGTTGATCTCGGCGCTGCGCCCCAGCGGCACGTCCTCGCCGGGCCAGATGAACTGCGCGCCCTGCAGGTCGAGCACGATGCCGTTCGGGCGGCGCAGTGCCGACAGGTCACCCTTCACCCACTGGTGCGGCGCACCGACCAGCGATGCATCGTCCACGCCGACCAGGAACACCTGGTTGATGAGCCCTTCGCGGGTGCGCAGGATGGCAGTGCCCTTGTAGAATGGTACTGCCCATTCGACGCCATCCACCCCGCGGATGCGCCCGAGGTCCACGTCGCGCAGCGCTTCGACTTCGTCCACGTAGCGCACACGCGGATCCATCACCCAGAGGTCGACCTCGCGCACGTCCAGGACCTGGTTGGCCGTGCGTATCATCAGCGACACGAAGATCGACGCCTGTTGCGAGATCAGCAGCGTCGCGAACGCGATACCGCTGACCAGGCCGAGGTACTTTGTCCGGTCTCCGGACAGCATGCGCAGCGCAATCTCGATCATCGGATGCCACACGCCTCATACTTAATAACCTGAACGGTACAGTATAATATTCCGATGAGCAAGCAGTCTACCCATGGCGTGATGGTTCCGACCGCTGGCGCAGGCCGTGCGCATCCTGCCGCGGAAGCTCCTGCACGGTCGCGCGGGCGCGGACGTCCGCGCGACGAATCGAAGCGCGCCTCCATCGTGCTGGCGGCTCAGGCACTGTTCTGCGCAAACGGCTACGGCGCGACCACCATGGAAGCGATCGCCGAGCATGCCGGCGTATCCAAGCTGACGGTCTACAACCAGTTCGGTTCCAAGCAGGACATGTTCGTCGCAGCGGTCACCGCGAAATGCGCCGAGATGCTGGCTCCGCTCGACCTCGCAGCCACCGGGCACATGCCACCCCGGCATGCGTTGATCGCCACGGGCCACACGTTCCTCGGGCTGCTGCTCAGCCCCGAGGCGGTCGCGATGTTCCGGCTGATCATGCAGGAACAGTCCAGCGAACTGTCGGAACTGTTCTACCGCTCGGCGATCCAGCCAACGACCGAGCAGGTCGCCTCGGTCATCGCCGGCTTCGGACCCGACGCGCACCTTTGCGTCGACGATCCACGGCAGGCTGCGCACGACTACCTGGACCTGATCAAGGGACGGCCGTTCCTGCTGTCGCAGATGGGACTGCCGCCGATGGGCCGGGCCGAACTCGAAAGGCATGTCGAGCACTGCGCCGACCTTATGCTGCGGGCCTGGACCCGACCCGCGGGGACCGGAGCGGACAATCGCACGCGCACCACGTCGGCAGCAGGACCGGCCGCCAGCCCCCGGCGTTCGAAACGAGGCTAAAGCCGACGTTCAGCGCAGCAGCGGCAGTATCCCGGTCTTCGCGTCGACGAAACGAACCTCGATCTGCACGATGCTGTCGGCACAGGCCCTGGCCAGCGCCTGCTCGGCACCCTCGACGCCGCGATTGTCTCCAGCGTTCCGCTGCAGTTCGGTCACCCGCTGCATCAGGGCCTCCATCTTCAGCCGCGAGGGCTCGGAAAGGAAGGGATCCTGCACGCGTTCCGATACGGCCATGCCCGCAGAGGCCGGGCGGATACGGCCGAGAACTTCGTTGATCCGGTCGAGGATCGCAGTGCCGCGCACGACATCGCAGGCGGTCTGCGCGACCATCCACCAGCCGCCCGCCTCGCTCGCGCGCTCCAGGGCTACCGGTGGCACCGGCCGCTCGCGCGCAGCCTTCGCAGCCGGAACCGGCCGGGCCGAAGCCGGTACGGCTAAGGCCAGGGTGCCCGCAGCTGCGATTACCAGCACCGCCGCCACGGCAGCCACACTCGGGCGCGGCCAACCCCGTCGACGCGGACCCACCGGCCCCACGCTACAGCCGTTCCGTCACCCAGGCCTCGACCGCAGCCAGCGCCTGCGGCAGCTTTGCCGGTTCTGTGCCGCCCGCCTGTGCCATGTCGGCCCGGCCGCCGCCCTTGCCGCCGACCTGCTGTGCGACGAAGTTCACGAGTTCGCCCGCCTTCACCTTGCCGACGAGGTCCGGCGTCACGCCGGCGATCAGCGTGACCTTGCCGTCCACGGCGCCGCCGAGCACGATCACAGCCGTTTTCAGCTTGTCCTTCAGCTTGTCCATCGTCTCGCGCAACGCCTTCGCGTCGCCGGTATCGAGCGACGCAGCCAGCACCTTGCTGCCCTTGACGTCGACCGCGCGCGTGAAGAGATCATCGCCCTGCGACGAAGCCATCTTCGACTTAAGCCGGCCGAGTTCCTTCTCGAGCATCCGCACCTGGTCGAGCACCTGCCCCACGCGCGCCTGCAATTCCGCCGGGCTCGTCCTGAGCACCGACGCCATGTCGGACAGCGAACGGTCGATCCGCTGCACATGGGCAAGCGAGCCTTCGCCCGTGACCGCCTCGACCCGGCGAATGCCGGCCGCCACGCCACCCTCCATCAGCACCTTGAAGAAGCCGATGTCACCGGTGCGGGACACGTGGGTACCGCCACACAGTTCAGTCGAGAACGCGGAAGACCTGTCGCCGCCCATCGACAGCACCCGCACCTCGTCGCCGTACTTCTCCCCGAACAGGGCCATCGCACCGGCCTTGATCGCATCGTCGTACTTCATCACGCGTGCGCCGACCGCCGTGTTGCGGCGGATCTCGGCATTGACCAGCACCTCGACCGCCGCGATCTCATCGGCGCTCATCGGCCTGTCGTGCGAGAAGTCGAACCGGGTGCGGTCGGCATCGACCAGCGAGCCCTTCTGCTGCACATGCGTGCCGAGCACCTTGCGCAGCGCTGCATGCATCAGGTGCGTAGCGGAATGGTTGGCCGCCGCGCGCGAACGCGCAGCGATGTTCACCCGCGCGCCGACCAGCTCGCCGACCGCGATCGAACCCGTGACCACCTTGCCGTGATGACCGAAGACATCCGGCTGGATCTTCGTCGTATCGTCGACCGTGAATGTGCCGGAAGCGCCGACCAGTTCGCCGACATCGCCGACCTGCCCGCCAGATTCAGCATAGAACGCCGTCTCGTCGAGCACGATGATCGCCGTCTCGCCCGCGCCCACCTTGTCCACCGCGGTGCCGCCGACGTACAGCGCGACCACCCTGCCCTCGGACTCGAGCGTGTCGTACCCCTTGAAGCGGGTCTTGTCACCAGAATATGCGACCGCCGTGGCCGACTTGAACTTGCCAGCCGCTCGTGCCTGCTCGCGCTGCCGGCTCATCGCCTGCTCGAAGCCGGCGATGTCGACCGTCTTGCCCCGCTCGCGCGCGATGTCTGCGGTGAGGTCCACCGGAAAACCGAAGGTATCGTACAGCGTGAAGACCATTTCGCCGTCGAGCACGTTGTCCTCGCGGGTGAGCGCCCCCTCGAGGATGCGCATGCCGTTCTCGAGGGTCTCGCCGAACCGTTCCTCCTCGGCCTTCAGCACCTGTTCGACGCGTGCGGCCTCCTGCACCAGTTCAGGGTAGGCCCCGCCCATCTGCTCGACCAGCGGGCCGACCAGGCGATGGAAGAACGGCTTCTGCTGCCCGAGCTTGTAGCCATGGCGCAGCGCGCGCCGGATGATTCGCCGCAGCACATAGCCGCGCCCTTCGCTGCCCGGGATCACGCCGTCGACGATCAGGAACGAACAGGCCCGGATATGGTCAGCGATCACCTTTAGCGAATTGTTCGCGAGATCGTTCGTGCCGGTCTCGCGCGCAGCGGCGGCGATCAGCGCCTGGAACAGGTCGATCTCGTAGTTGCTGTGCACATGCTGCAGCACCGCTGCGATCCGCTCCAGGCCCATGCCGGTATCGACCGAGGGCTTGGGCAGCGGGTTCATGTTGCCCGCCTCGTCGCGGTTGAACTGCATGAACACCAGGTTCCAGATCTCGATGTAGCGATCGCCATCCGCGTCGGGCGACCCTGGCGGCCCACCTTCGACCTCCGGGCCGTGGTCGAAGAAGATCTCGCTGCACGGACCGCAGGGACCGGTATCGGCCATCTGCCAGAAGTTGTCCGACGCATAAGGCGCGCCCTTGTTGTCGCCGATGCGCACGATACGATCGGCCGGGACGCCGATCTCGTCCTTCCAGATCGCGTAGGCCTCGTCATCGGTGTGGTACACGGTGACCCACAACTTGTCCTTCGGCAACTGGTAGACATCGGTCAGCAGCGTCCACGCATGGTGGATCGCCTCGCGCTTGAAGTAGTCGCCGAAACTGAAGTTGCCCAGCATCTCGAAGAAGGTGTGATGCCGGGCGGTGTAGCCGACGTTCTCGAGGTCGTTGTGCTTGCCACCGGCGCGCACCGAGCGCTGCGAGGTGGTCGCCTTCGTGTAGGCACGCTTGTCGGTGCCCAGGAACACGTCCTTGAACTGCACCATGCCGCTGTTGACGAACAGCAGCGTCGGGTCGTTGCCGGGCACCAGGCTCGACGAACGCACGACGGCATGCCCCTTCTGCTCGAAGTACTGGAGGAACTTCGCCCGGATCTCGTTGGCTGTCATTTCGGCTTTCGGTCGATGCAGGCGCCGCGGGCGCCGATGCACGGATGGAAAATGTGACAAGCCTTGGATTATAGGGCGGAAAGTGACATCACTCAGTCGAGCGGATCCTCCGGCTCTTCATCGATCGAACGATCCTTCAGTACCTGGGCAATGGTTGCGCCGCTGAAGCCGCGGTTGCGCAGGAACCGGATCTGTCGCATGCGTTCGTTCGCATCTTCCGGAACACTGCCGAACTTGCGCCGCCAGACGTCCCGGGCGATGGCCAGTTCGCCCTGCCTCAGTGGCCGGGCAGCCTCTCCGACCAGGACCGGATCGACACCACGGCGACGCAGGTCGTTGAGCACCCGGGCGGCACCGAAACGACGCGAATGGTTGACGACCTGATCGACCAGGCGCTGTTCCGAAAGCCAGCCGCGAGCGACGAAGTCATCGAGCAGTGCATCGATGTCCTCGCCGGGGCCGGCATGCCGCCTGAGCTTGGCGAGCAGCTCGGCCCGGGAGTGCTCGCGGCGCGCCAGGTATCCGAGCGCCCGGCCGCGCAGCGAAAGCGGTGGACGAGGCGGCAAGGCAGCGCCTGCGGGGGTTCCGGGAAGAAGCCGGCTGCCAGGAGGCCGAAGCCTTCAGCTCAGGCCTCTTCTTCCTCGTCGTCCTCGGCTTCTTCGGCGATCGGTGGCGTGCTGACCGCCGCGCGGATCTTGCCTTCGATCTCCATCGCGAGTTCATGATGTTCGCGCAGGTAATCGCGGGCATTGTCCTTGCCCTGGCCGATACGCTCGCCGTTGTAGCTGTACCAGGCACCCGCCTTGTCGACGATCTTGTGCAGCACGCCGAGTTCGACGATCTCGCCATGACGCGAAATGCCTTCTCCGTACAGGATGTCGAATTCAGCCTGGCGGAACGGCGGCGCCATCTTGTTCTTCACGACCTTGACCCGGGTCTCGGCACCGATCACTTCCTCGCCCTTCTTGATCGAGCCGATGCGACGGATATCGAGGCGCACCGACGCATAGAACTTGAGCGCGTTGCCGCCGGTGGTGGTCTCCGGGCTGCCGAACATCACGC
>CAIQON010000231.1 GCA_903873475.1 uncultured bacterium | reverse complement strand
CCGTGCGTGGTGTCGATCAACCGGTTCACCGCCGACACCGACGCCGAGATGGCGCTGCTGTCCGACCGCATCGGCAAGCTCGGCGCGAAGGTCGTCGTCGCGACCCACTGGGCCGATGGCGGCAAGGGCGCGGCCGAAGTGGCTCGCATCGTGGTCGAGCTGTGCGACCAGCCCTCGAAACCGACTTTCGTCTACGACGACGCCGACACGCTGTGGGACAAGGTCAAGAAGATCGCCACGAAGGTGTACGGTGCCTCCGACGTCACCGCCGACACCAAGGTGCGCAACCGCATCAAGGAACTGCAGGAAGCCGGCTACGGGCACTACCCGGTGTGCGTGGCCAAGACGCAGTCGTCCTTCTCGACCGATGCCAGCCTGCGCGGTGCCCCGAGCGGGCATGTGGTGAACGTGCGTGAAGTGCGGCTGGCCGCCGGTGCCGAGTTCATCGTGATGGTCTGCGGCGACATCATGACCATGCCGGGGCTGCCGAAGGTGCCCTCCGCCGAGAAGATCGACATTACCGACGACGGCAAGGTGGTCGGGCTGTTCTAGCCCGCGCAGCCGCCACCCGGCGGTAGTGGCCGGGGGCCTGCGCGTTAGGTATCATGCGGCCGGAAGAGCGGCGCGGAGCCGCACCGGTGGCCTGCCGCTTGCGCAGGTCGCTTGCACGCTGTGGATCGCGCTGCGCCAGTCCCCGTCCGGCGGGAATGAATAACGGAGCCTTTAGGGAGGTGTTCGGTGGAGTTTGGAAGTCCTGAGTTCTGGGTTGCCGTGCTGCAGATCATCGCGATCGACATCCTGCTGGGTGGCGACAATGCAGTGGTGATCGCCCTTGCGTGCCGCAACCTCCCCGAGAAGCAGCGCAAGCTGGGCATCATCTGGGGTGTCGCCGGCGCGATCACGCTGCGCGTGATCCTGACGATCTTCGCCGTGACGCTGCTGTCGATCCCTTACCTGAAGATCGTCGGCGCGGTGCTGCTCGCATGGATCGCGTTCAAGCTGGTGATGCCCAACGAGGGCGATGGCGGGCACGAGATCGATGCCAGCGATTCGCTCACCGGCGCGATCAAGACGATCATCATCGCCGACCTGGTGATGAGCCTGGACAACGTGCTGGCGGTCGCTGGCGCGGCGAAGGACAGCTGGGCACTGATCATCTTCGGCCTGCTGGTCAGCATCCCGATCATCGTCTACTGCAGCACGCTGGTCCTCAAGCTGATGGACCGCTTCCCGTGGATCATCATCCTCGGCGGTGGCCTGCTCGGCTGGATCGCGGCGGGCATGGCCATCCACGATGTCGCCGTGCGCGACTGGGTCTCGGCCAACTGGCCGTGGGCCGAGTACGTCCTGCCGGCACTGGGTGCGTCCATCGTGATGGCTGTCGGCTGGTACCTCGCGCGCAGCGCAGCGGCCTCGAAGGCGGTACGCGTGGCCGAACTGACGCCGAAAGAGTCCGGCCACTGAGTCGCAGGCCCGTCCGGCAGTGGCCGGCCGGGTACACCGCCCCACCCTCGCGCGTTGGCGGGGAGGGGCGGTAACGACGTCGAGCCGTGACAACGGTACCTCACAGGCGGTATAAGAAAGCAAGGTCCTTCAGGACCGCAGCCCTCGACAGAATCACCGGCGCACCGCGACCGGCGACGGGGGGCAACCAAGGAGGAGTGCCATGGAACAGTCGATTCGCTGCGCGCGCACGCTGCGCGCCCGTCAGTCCCTTCGCAACTGGTTCACCGCGCTGTCTTCGGCGGCGGCGCTTGCCGTGGCAGGCGGGCCGGCGTTCGCCCAGGCCTGGGAACCCACCCGCACCGTCGAGTTCATCGTGCCGGCCGGCACTGGCGGGGGAGCCGACCAGATGGCCCGGTTCATCCAGGGCATCATCCAGAAGAACAACCTGATGAAGCAGTCGATCATCGTCGTCAACAAGGGCGGCGGTGCCGGCGCGGAAGGCTTCCTCGAAGTCAAGAACGCGAAAGGCGATCCGCACAAGATCGTCATCACGCTGTCAAACCTGTTCACGACCGGGCTGTCCACGGGTACCTTCGACTGGACCGAATTCACGCCGGTATCCATGATGGCACTCGACCAGTTCGTGCTCTGGGTCAACGCCAAGAGCCCCGCAAAGTCGGCGACCGAGTTCATCGAGCAGGTGCGCGCCGCGGGCGGCAAGATGCGCATGGGTGGCACCGGGGCGCGCCAGGAAGACCAGATCATCACGGTCAGCATCGAGCGAGCGGCCAAGGTGAAGTTCATCTACATCCCCTTCAAGGGCGGTGGCGAGGTAGCCACCCAGCTGGTCGGCGGCCATGTCGATTCCACGGTGAACAACCCGATCGAGGCGGTCGCGCAGTGGCGCGCGGGCGGGCTGCGTCCGCTGTGCGTGTTCGACGACGAGCGCATGCCGTACACGGCACGTGTCACCGAGACGATGTCCTGGAACGACATCCCGACCTGCCGGGAAGCGGGCGTTCCCACCGATTACGTGATGTTGCGTGGCATCTTCATGCCGGGCGGGGTGACGCCGGCGCAGCGCGACTACTTTGCCGGCCTGATGCGCAGGGTGCGCGAGACCCCCGAGTGGAAGCGGTTCATCGCCGAGGGGGCGTTCAACCCGACGGCGCTCGAGGGAGACGCCTTCGTGAAGTGGCTCACGCGTGCCAAGGAAGAGCACCGGGGCTTGATGAAGGAAGCCGGCTGGGTCACGAAGTAAGCTGCCTGTCGGCGCTGGAGCGACCATGGCTCGACCGGAAGACGACGAAGCTGGCGTAGTCAGCGTGGCGACGATGGAAATCATCGTCGCAGCGCTGTTCTTCGCCTTTGGTGCGGTGGTGATGTTCGACAGCTACCGGCTCGGCGCATCCTGGGCTGGCGACGGGCCTGAGTCGGGCTATTTTCCCTTCTACACGGGCCTGATCATCTGCGTCTCGGCGTTCGTGCTGCTGGTCCAGGGCCTGCGCCAGCAGTCGCGCGTCGCGCCTGCGTTCGTCGAGGCCGGGCCGCTGCGGCAGGTTGCACTGGTGTTCTTTCCCGCACTGATCTACGTCGGCGGGATCCAGCTGGCCGGTATCTACGTCGCCTCCGCGGTCTACATCGCGCTGTTCATGGTGTTCCTCGGTCACTACACCTGGCTGCGCAGTGGCGCGATCGGGCTGTCGGTGGGCCTGTTCGCATTCGTGCTGTTCGAGCGCTGGTTCCAGATTCCGCTGCCCAAGGGTTTCATCGAGCGGACGCTGGGCTTCTAGCCGGGTCAATGGCGATTACCGGGGTGTCCGATGGATGAACTGCAGTCGCTGATGCACGGCTTCGCAATCGCGATGACCTGGCAGAACCTGATGCTGATGTTCCTGGGCATCATCCTCGGGGTGCTGATCGGCGTGCTGCCCGGCCTCGGTGGCGCCAACGGCATCGCGATCCTGCTGCCGCTGACCTTCACCATGTCGCCGACCTCGGCGATCATCCTGCTCTCGTGCATCTACTGGGGCGCGCTGTTCGGTGGTGCCATCACCTCGATCCTGTTCAACATCCCGGGCGAGCCGTGGTCGGTGGCCACCACCTTCGATGGCCACCCGATGGCCAGGCAGGGCCGGGCCGGGGAGGCACTGACTGCAGCCTTCACCGGCTCGTTCATCGGTGCCTTCTTCGCCGTGGTGATGATCACCTTCCTGGCGCCGATGGTCGCTCAGTTCGCCCTGCGCTTCGGGCCGCCGGAATACTTCGCGGTCTACCTGCTTGCGTTCTGCAGCTTCGTCGGCATGGGCAAGGGCTCGCCGTGGAAGACCATCGCCGCGATGATGCTCGGCTTCGCGCTGGCCGCGGTCGGCATGGATACGGTG
>CAIQON010000230.1 GCA_903873475.1 uncultured bacterium | reverse complement strand
TCGTGTGGGGGTATAGCTCAGCTGGGAGAGCGCTTGCATGGCATGCAAGAGGTCAGCGGTTCGATCCCGCTTACCTCCACCAACAGCTTTCAGATTCACCAGTAGATTCATCAGCAGATTCACCCGCAACTGAAATTGCCTCGATCCGTAAAGTCCGCACCACGCCTCGTCCCCATCGTCTAGAGGCCTAGGACATCGCCCTTTCACGGCGGTAACGGGGGTTCGAATCCCCCTGGGGACGCCAATCAGCCTGGCGTCGTTTGCGTACCGGATACCGACATGGCCGCACTGACTTCCGTACTGCTGCTGCTGATCAGCCTGCTCTCCGCGGTGCCGCCGGTGTTCGCCGCCGAACCGGCGACGCGTGCGGTTGCCGTTCGCGAAGCACCGGTGGTCGTATTCAACCGCACCATCGCGGTCTACCGCGCGCCCTTCCTCGGCGCGCCGCCGGAGGACCGTGCCCGTCGCGCCCGGCAGGTCGTTTCCGAGTTGCTCGCGCGCGGCGGGCCGGGCGAGATCACGACCCATGCCGAACCGCAGGGAACAGTGATACAGATCGATGGCGCGTTCGCGATGATCCTGTTGCCCGAGGATGCCGACCGCCTGCGTGGGGAGACGCTGGAGGGCGCGAGCGCGCGCACGGTCGAAGCGCTCCGGCAGGTCTTCGCCGAGACACGCGAAGGAAACAACCGCTCGCTGCTGCTGCGCGGCCTCGTGATGGCGCTGGCCGCGACCCTTGTGCTGGCGCTGCTCGCAACTGGCGTGTTGCGGGCCAGGCGCATGCTGCGTGCCCGCGCCCGTGCGCTGATCATCGGTCGCGCGGACAGGCTGCGCATCGGCGATGCGCAGTTGCTGCAACCCGGGAAACTGATCGAGGTCGCCAGTGCGTCGATCACGCTCACGGCCTGGACGCTGCTGCTGCTGTTCGGCTATCAGTGGCTGAGCTTCGTGTTCGAACGCTTTCCGTATACTCGGCCGTGGGGCGAGCAGTTGCAGGCCCACCTGCTGGGCGTGGCCTACGGCATCGCCACCGGGGTACTCGGGGCGCTGCCCGACCTGCTGGTGGCGGTGCTGATCTTCATGCTGGCACGCGGTGCGATCGGCCTCGTGTCACCCCTGTTCGATCGCGCCAGCCAGCAGGGCGGGGCGCTCGGCTGGCTCGATGCCGATACCGTACGGCCCACGCGCATGCTGTTCATCATCGGCGTCTGGCTGTTTGCGGTGGTGATGGCCTATCCCTACCTGCCGGGCGCAGACAGCGAGGCCTTCAAGGGCATGTCGGTGCTGATCGGCCTGATGTTGACCGTCGGCGGCGCGAGCCTGGTCAGCCAGGGCGCGAGCGGCCTGATCCTCATGTATTCGCGCACGCTCCGGGTGGGAGAGTACGTGCGCGTGGCCGAGCAGGAAGGAACCGTCACCGAGCTGGGTACGTTCACCACGCGCATCCGGACCGGCATGGGTGAAGAGATCACGATGCCCAACGCCCTGCTGCTGACCACCGTCACGAAGAACTATTCGCGATCGGTGCAGGGCAAGGGATACATCATCGATACGACCCTCACGATCGGCTACGACACACCGTGGCGCGAGGTCGAGTCCATGATGCTCGAAGCGGCGCAGCGTACGCCTGGCGTGCTGGCAGCGCCGGCGCCGAGGGTGTTCCAGACAGCGCTGTCGGATTTCTACGTCGAGTACCGGCTGGTCTGCCAGGCGGTGCCCTCCCAGCCGCGTCCGCGTGCCGAGGTACTCACGGCGTTGCACCAGCACCTGCTCGACGTGTTCAACGAGCGTGGCGTACAGATCATGTCGCCGCACTACTTCAGCGACCCGCCGGAACCCAAGCTCGTGCCCATGCCGGTGGCGGGCACGGGGCAGGCGGCTTCCTGACAGGCGCTGCGGGCGCGATGGCCGACGGCCGATCCGCTGCTGCCGCCGCCGCGCTGGCGCCGTTTGCCGATCCGGACGGGGACTCCACCGGCGCGCTGGCCGCGTTGTTCGATTTCGTGCGGCCGCGCGATGCGCGCGAGATCGACGGCAGCGTGGCCCGATACACGGCGGTCATAGAACTGCTCGAGACCGATCCGTTGCGTGCGGCCGACGTGCGTCGCCATGTGCTGCGGCTGCTGGCGACGCGCCGGCTGGTCGGATTCTTCGCCGACAGCGGCATCCTGCCTGGCACCGGCTTCTTCACCGAACTCGGGCGTATCGTCGTCGACCGCCTGCTGCCCGATGTCCCGGACCCGGACGACCTGCGTGGCGCGCTGCGCCAGGTGTTCCATCGTCGTGGCGACTGGGTATGGTTCTCCGCGCTGCCTGCTGAACTGTCGCTTCGCTTCTGGCACCTGATCGCGCGCGAGACGGCCGATGACGAGACGATGTCGCGGGCGATCGTCGGTCAGATCCTCGAAGCGTTGCTGATCCTCGCCTACCGGATGGGCGGCCTCGACGTGGAGGTCGAATTCGGCCGGCTGGGGCCGGAGTTCAAGGGCCATGGTGCGTGCTTTCGCGGGTTGACCGGCGCCAGCCAGCGCTATGTCGACACACTGCGCGCGCATCTGGCCGACCCCGGCGTGGTGCCCCTCGACAGCGCGGAGGTGCAGGTGCTGGTCGACCAGTGCCGCACGGTGATCGACCGCGCGCGGCGGCTGGCGGCGGCGCAGGGAACCAGCGTGCGTCTGTCGTACATGATCCGGCGCAGTGCGCAGACCCTGCGCCGGATCAACGACCTGGGGTTGCTGCTCGATGCCGCAGTCGTCAACGAAGCCGCCGACCTGCGCCGGCAGGAGGTGGTCGAGCGCTGGAGCGCGCTGGTTCGCTCGGCACTGGTCGCCGAGAGCCGCCGTTGCAGCCTGCGCAGCCATGTGGGTGTCGGCGTCTCGATGCTGGCGCTGCGGGTCACCGAGAATGCGGCGAAGACGGGCGAACACTACATCGCGGAGACGCGTACCGCCTACGTTGCGATGTGGCGCGCCGCGATGGGCGCGGGCGCCCTGATCGGCGTGATGGCGCTGCTGAAGATCTTCGCCGGCAAGCTCGACCTCGCGCCGATCGGCTATGCGCTCGGCTACAGCCTGATCTATGGTCTGGGCTTCGTGATCATCTACATGCTGCACCTGACGGTGGCCACCAAGCAGCCGGCCATGACCGCGCAGACGATCGCCGGCTATCTGGGTGAACTGCACGCCGACGGTGCCCGCCGTGCCGCCGACCTGGAGCGCGTGGTCGATCTGTTCGCGGCGGTGGGCCGCACCCAGTTCGCGGCCATACTGGGCAACGTGTCCGTGGCCTTGCCAGTCGCACTGCTGCTGTCGATGCTGTTCGTTGCGTTTTCCGGTGCACCGCCGATCGATGCCGCCAAGGCCGACTACCTGCTGAACGAACTCGACATCGCCGGTTGGGCGCTGCCCCATGCCGCGCTCGCCGGCGTGTTCCTGTTCCTGTCGGGCGTGCTGACCGGGTACTTCGACAATACCGCCGGTTACGCGCGGCTGGGCCAGCGGGTCGAGCGCCTGCCATGGCTGCGCCGCCTGGCCGGCCCGGCGCGTGCAGCGAAGCTCGGCGCCTACCTGGAAGCCAACCTCGGCGGCCTGCTCGGGAACTTCCTGTTCGGCTGCATGCTCGGGACTGCCGGCACGGTGGGCATGATCCTCGGCCTGCCGATCGACATCCGGCATATCGCGTTCTCCTCGGCCAACCTCGGCTATGCACTCGCCGGTTCGGGCTTCGCGCTGGCCTGGCAGGCCTTCGCATGGGGCCTGCTGGGCGTGCTGATGATCGGTGCGGTGAACCTGCTGGTGAGCTTCTCGCTCGCGCTGTGGATGGCAATGCGCGCCCGCGCGATCGCGCCGGCCGAGGTGCGCGGGCTGGGGCGGCACCTCGCTCGTCGCCTGCGCGCGGCACCTTTGACGTTCTTTACCGCACGCGGCCTGCCCGACAACGAGCCCGTCCCGCCAGCCTCGCACCGGGCGCCCTGATCGCCTGGCCCTGCGGTCGGCCCGTGCGCGGGCCATCCATTCAGGCGCGGGCGATCGCCGCCGCGAACGCGCCCAGCAGCAGCACGACCTGCACGAGGTTCACCGCAACGCTGGCGCGGTGCAGGCGTTCGAAGCGCCGGGCGGCCGCCGCGTCGGCCATGGACGCATCGCGCGCGGCGTTGATGGCCGGCATCAGCACCTGGCGGGCGACCAGGAAGCCGAAGGCGGTCGTGAACGCGAGCCCGGCCGACAGCGATGCCGTACCTGCGCAGAGCAGGGCAGCCAGGGCGCTGCCGATGAAGCCGAAGCCGTAGTACCAGGGAAACAGCGCGCGGATGAAGCGTCCGGCGACCTCGGGCTGCAGCCGCATGAAGACCAGCGGCGCGACGCAGGCCGAGAAGAACAGCATCGCGCCCAGCGTGACACCGATCATCAGGGCCCCCCAGGCGACGGCATCGGGCAGCATCAACGGCATCGTGTCGTCAGCCAGCGCTGCCGTCGCGGGCCTGGCTTTCGAGGTCTTCCCAGCGCTGCATCGCGCGTGCGAGGCCATCTTCCAGGCCGGACAGCTTCGCCTGGAGTTCCTTCAGCCCGGCGGGATCCCGGGTGTAGAGGGCGGGATCGGCCAGGGCGGTGCCGACCGCCGCGATGTCCGCTTCGAGTTTCTCGATGGTGACGGGCATCGACTCCAGTTCCCGGGTTTCCTTGAAGCTCAGGCGCGGCTTCGGCTTTGCCGCTGATGCCCGGGCCGCGTTCGCGCTCGTGGACGCCGGCGGAGCCGTGCTGGCCGCGCCGGCGGGCGGGGTGGTGGCAGCGCCCGGGGCCGGCTTCGAGCCCGTCCTGCCCGTCGTGGCTGCGCCGCTGCCCTCCGGCTCCGTGGCGCCGGCACGGTAGCGCTGCCAGTCGCTGTAGCCGCCGGCGATCTCGACCAGGCGGCCGTCGCCGGCAAACGCGATCACCTGTGTCGTCACGTTGTCGAGGAACTCCCGGTCGTGGCTGACCACCAGCACCGTGCCGCGGTACTCGGCGAGCAGCGACTCGAGCAGGTCGAGCGTCTCGATGTCGAGGTCGTTGGTCGGCTCGTCGAGCACCAGCAGGTTGGCGGGGCGGGCGAACAGTCGGGCGAGCAGCAGCCGGTTGCGTTCGCCGCCGGACAGCGCCGACACTGGCGAGCGCGCCCGCTGCGGGGGAAACAGGAACTCGGACAGGTAGCCGATCACATGCTGGCGCGTGCCGCCGATCTCGACGAAATCGGAGCCGGGGCTGACCACCTCGGTGAGCCGGGCGTCGGGGTCGAGCTGCGTGCGGAACTGGTCGAAGTAGGCGATCTCGAGCCGGGTGCCGAGCCGCGCCTTGCCGCTGTCGAGCTCGAGCTGGCCGAGCAGCACGCGCAGCAGCGTTGTCTTGCCCGCTCCGTTGGGTCCGACAAGGCCGATGCGGTCGCCGCGCATGATGCGCGTCGAGAAATCGCGGATCAGCGTACGGCCGCCCAGTGCGACCGTTGCGTGTTCGAGTTCGGCGACCAGTTCACCGGACGCATCGCCACCGGCCAGCTTGAAGCCGACCTGTCCGATGCGCTCGCGCCGCGCGGCACGGTCGCGGCGCAGCTGCTCGAGCCGGCGTACCCGGCCCTCGTTGCGCGTGCGGCGTGCCTCGATGCCCTTGCGGATCCAGACTTCTTCTTCCGCCAGGCGCTTGTCGAAGCGTGCCGCGGCCACTGCCTCGTCGGCCAGCTGCTGCGCCTTGCGCGCCTTGTAGTCGCGGAACGAGCCGGGATAGCTGGCCAGCTGGCCGCGGTCGAGCTCGATGATCCGGGTGATGACCCGGTCGAGGAAGCGCCGGTCATGGCTGACCACGATCACCGCTCCGCGGAACCCGAGCAGCGTGTTCTCCAGCCACTCGATCGCATCCATGTCGAGGTGGTTGGTCGGTTCGTCGAGCAGCAGCAGGTCGGGGTCGCCGGCCAGTGCGCGCACCAGCGCGACCCGCTTGCGCCCACCGCCCGACAGCGTGTCGAACAGCGTCGCGCCGTCGAAGCCATGGGTCAGGAGGAGCGCCGACACGCGCGAGGGCAGGTCCCAGCCCTGTTCATGGTCGAGCCGATCGTGGAGCCACTGCATGCGCTCGGCGTTCGCCGGCGTATCTTCCGCATGGGCCAGGGCGTGGTGTTCCGCGAAGACCTCCGCGATGCCGCCGAAGCCGCCGGCGATCACCTCGCCGATCGTCAGCCCCGGTTCGAAGGTCGGCTCCTGGTCGAGCAGCACGCAGCGCAGGCCGGGCGTGCGCACGATCTCGCCGCTGTCGGCGGCGAGGCGGCCGTCGATCAGCTTCATCAGCGTCGACTTGCCGGTGCCGTTGCGGCCGATCAGGCCGACCCGCTCGCCTTCCTGGAGGACGAATTCCGCCTGGTCGAGCAGCAGGCCGGCGCCGAAGCCGAGCGATACACGATTCAGTGCTACGAGCATCGGAGGCCGTTCATTGCACCTGCAGCCCGATGGACCGGATCAGCTTGCCGTAGAACGCATGGTCGAGGCGCATCCGCTGCGCGAACTGGTCGGAGGACAGTTGCGGCGTATCGAAGCCCTGCTGGGCCCAGAGCGTGCGCAGCTCCTTGCGGTCGAGTGCCCGGTTGATCGATACATTCATGCGCTCGACCACCTCGCGCGACACCCCGGCTGGGCCGAACACGCCGTGCCAGCCGACCAGGTCGTACCCCGGCACGCTGTCGTTGATCGGTGGCACGTTGGGCAGGGCCGCGATGCGCGTGGTGCCGGTCACCCCGATCGCGCGCAGCTTGCCGGCCTCGACCTGGGTGCGCACCGCCGCGTAGCTCTCCCACATCATGTCGACGCGGCCGCTGACGAGGTCTGGCATGGTCGCGCTGCCGCCGCCGCGATAGGGCACGTGCACCATGCTCACGCCGCCGAGCGAGGCGAGCAGTTCGCCAGCGAGGTGGAAGCCGCTGCCCACGCCGGTCGAGCCGTAGGTGAGCACGCCCGGCTTGGCCCGGGCGATGGCGACCAGGTCGCGCGCGGTCTTCGCGGGCACCGACGGATGCGCGACCAGCACGAACGAGAAGGCCGTGATCATCGCGATCGGTGCCAGGTCCTTCAGCGAATCGTACGGCGCCTTCTGCAGGTGCGGTGCTGAGGTCAGCGACGAACCGGGCGCGGCCAGCAGCGTGTAGGCGTCCGGCGCCGACTTCGACACGAATTCATTGGCCAGCTGGCCGGTCGCGCCAGGCCTCGGCTCGACGGAGAAACCTTGTCCGAACTCGGTGGCGAGATGCGCGGCGAGCGGACGGATCGACACGTCGATCGCGCTGCCGGGGGCGAAGCCGTGGATCAGGCGCACCGGCTTTGCTGGCCAGGCCTGGGCCGAGGCGGTGCCTGCGGCAGCGGCGCCGGCAATGACGCAGCCGATGGCGCAGGCGATTGCCGCGCGCCGCGCGCGGCGCTGGATCCGGGGGGCGCTGCCGTCGATGGCAGCGGGGCGGGCGGTGATGGACGCGGTGCTGGGGGCGAGGGTCATCGAAGCTCGGTAAGATATGGGGACCCCCGATTCTATCGGGCTTTGCCTCGCGATCCCTCATTGCTGGTACCCGGAGTCCCCATGTCTCGCCTGAAGCCTGCCGATCCCGCCCGCCTCGGCCTCGCGCCGCACCTTCGCGCGATCCTCGACCAACCTTTCCCGCGGTTCTCCGACGCGGAGATGCAGCGCAGGCGGCAGGCGCTCGCTGACGTCATGCGCAAGCACGATGTCGACCAGTTGCTGGTCTGCGGCGAGCAGCGCGCCGGCACCGGCATCTCCTGGCTTACCGGCTGGGTCACCACCAGCGAGCAGATCATCGTGTTCGATGGCCGCGAGCAGCCGAAGATGTTCGTCGAATGGGTGAACCATGCACCGCTCGCCAGGCAGATCGCCTGGCAATGCGAGGTCGAGTGGAGCGAACACCGCAGCGTCGAGAAGGTGGTCGCGGAACTCAAGCGGCGCGGTGCAAGGCGGGTCGGCATCATGGGCGTGTTCAACTTCGGCAAGTACCGCAAGCTGGCCGCAGCGTTCCCTGATGTGGTCGACCTGAACCCGGCCTACAGCCGCATGCGCCTGACCAAGTCCGAGGAAGAGATCGACTGGCTGCGCATCGGCGCGGCGTTCTCCGACGCGTCGATCGCGGCGCTCGCCGACGGTCTCTGCGACGGTCTGAACGAGCGCGACCTGGGCGACATCGCCGAGCGCGCCTATGCGCCGTTCGGCGGGGTGACCATGCTGCACTATTTCGGCGTGACTTCGATGGCCGCGCCGGACTGCTACATCCCACGCCAGCATCCGATGAACCGCATCGTGCGCGACGGCGACTGCGTGTTCACCGAGATCACCGGCTCGTTCTGGGACTACGGCGGCCAGGTGCTGCGTACCTTCGCGGTCGGTGCCGAACCGCCTGCGCTGTACCGCGACCTGCACGACACGGCCGAGGCAACGTACGACGCGGTCACCGGCGTGATGCGCCCGGGATGCACGATGGACGAGATCGTGGACGCCGCCTCGGTGATCGAGGCGCGTGGCTTCACGATCTGCGACGACCTGGTGCACGGTTTCGGCGGCGGCTACTTCCAGCCGATCCTCGGCAGTCGCAGCCGTCCGGCGGGGCCGCTGCCCGACATCGTGCTCGCCGAGAACATGACGATGGTCGTGCAGCCGAACGTGATCGACCGTGCGCATACCGCGGGCGTGCAGGTCGGCGAACTGGTGCGAGTTACCGCCACCGGCTTCGAGAGCCTGCATCGCGCGCCGCGCGGATTCCTGCGTGCCGGCTGATCGGCAGGCGAGGGCGGCGGCCGCAGCAGCGCGTTGAGCGTACGGCCGGGCCGGCGATCGCTGCCCGGAGCGTGGCGCCTCCTCAGCGGGCAGCGCGATGATGCGCGTTCGCCGGTAGCCGCTGGTGCCCGGGCTGCGGGGCGCGAACCGTGGATCGCCTTAGCGCTGCTCGCGCTGGCTGTCGCGTTGTGGGCTGGCAACTGGGTGATCGGCCGCATGATCCGCCTGGATGCGCCGCCCGGCGGGATCACCTTCCTGCGCTGGGCGATCGCTGCCTGCGTGCTGCTCGCGTTCAACGGTTCTTCCGTGCGCGAACACTGGCCGCTGCTGCGGCGGTCATGGCTGATCCTGCTGCTGCTCGCGGTGGCTGCGAGCGTGCTGCAGCACCTGCCGGTCTACATCGGGCTGCGTACCACGACAGCGACCACCGCCTCGCTGCTGAACGCCACCACGCCGGTGTTCATCCTGCTGCTGGGCTGGCTGGTGCTGGGTGAGCGGCTGTCGGCGGCGGTGCTGGCGGGGGTGACGGTGGCCATGGCCGGTGCGCTCTGGATCGTCACCCGCGGCCACCCCGGTTCGCTCGTGCACTGGGCGCTGGAGGCGGGCGACCTGTGGATACTCCTCGGTACCGTGAGCTGGGCTGCCTATACCGTCCTGCTGCGCTGGCGCCCGTCGGGCCTGCCCCCGCTGCCTTTCATGTGCGCGATCGCCGTGCTGGGGGCGCTCGTATCTCTGCCGGTGGCCGCGATCGAGTTCGCGGCGGGTAGCCGGTTCATCTGGTCATGGCCGGTGGCCGGAAGCCTGCTCTACATCGGACTCGGCGCAACCGTCCTCGCCTATATCTGCTGGAACCGCGGCGTCGAAGTGCTGGGGGCAAGCCGGGCCGGCCCGTTCATGTACCTGATGCCGGTCTACACCCCCCTGATGGGTTGGCTGTTCCTGGGTGAGGGCGTGCAGGCGTTCCACCTGGTCGGCATCGCGCTGATCTTCGCCGGGATCCTGCTGACGCGCGCCGCGGCGCGGCCGGGTGCCTAGCCGTTCAGCCCCTCGAAACAGGTGCGCACCAGGAAATCCACGGTCTGGGCGTCGTCGTAGCGGCCGCTCGTGCGCAGGTACTCGAGCGTCGGGTCGCAGGAGCGGGCGTAGATCGTGTAGACGATCACCTCGTGGGGCAGCGTGCGGTCGAGCGTACCTTCGTTCTGCGCGGCGATCACGAGTTGCTTGAGCTCGGCGTTCAGTTTCATGATCAGTCGTACATAGCCGAGATTCAGCATCAGGCTGCGCTGCAGCGCCACGCTGGTCGATGGCAGGTGCGGGACTGCCCCCTTCAGGCGCCGCTCGAGCGCCCAGCGCAGGGTGGCCTTGAGCTTGTCGATCGGCGCCAGTTCCGGCGACATCGCAGCCAGCACGTCGATCGTGTCCCGGGTCATGCGGCAGAGCGCAGCGGCGGCCAGGCTTTCCTTCGACGCGAAGTGTTTGTACAGGCTGCCTTTGGCGATGCCGACTTCGGCCGCGACATCGTCCATGGTCATCAGATCGAAGCCTTTCTTCGCGAGCAACACGTTGACAGCGTCGAGAATCGCGTCCTCGCGAGCTGCAAACTGCTGTTTCTGAAAAGAAAGTCTCATCCGTTGTGCTTTCGTCTGGAGCGTGGGCGACTCTTTTGAGCCATGCCGGGAACTTTATTGTACAAAAAATGACTAAGAAGTCACAGTCTGACTGTTGCGTCTTTGACTAGGACAAACTAGTATCTGGTTCAAGGTCTGGATTCGCTGACCGTACGGAAATGATGCGCCGCTTTCATGGAATCCTTTTTCCCGAATCGTTCAGTTTGCCGTCGATACGAGCGGGAACCCTGTGGCGCGAAATGACGACTCAGTCCTGATCACGCCTGCACTGCAGCAAAACGGCGTAGCGGTTTTCCCTCCCCCCTGTCGTTCCAACTCCGAGGCTCAAGATGCTTGACACGTGGAAAGGTCTGGAAGTGATGTCGAGCGGCGTCGAACCACGCCGCGTGCGCGCGAACCGCGGCTCCGTAGAGGAAATCCGTTCGATAACGCCAGCCGAACTTGTTGCGCTGCGCAAGCGGCAGGGGGACAAGGTAGTGGTGGTCGACGTGCGTAACAGCCCGAAGCCACTGCTGCGCAGCACGCTGCCAGACGCGCAGGTGTTGTCCGTCGAAGAGCTCGAGGTGCGCTGGCGCCAGTTGCCCCAGGACGCGACGATCGTCGTCTACTGCTGGGACGAGTGGAGCACGCTGTCGGCGCGCGCCGCGCATCTGCTGACCTTGCGCGGCCTGAAGGCGATCGAACTCTCGGGCGGAATCAAGCGCTGGCGAGCGCTCGGCATGGACGAGACGCCGGTGGCCTCGACGGTCGAACGGTCCCGCTACCACTGACAGGCAGGTTACCCTCGGGCGCTTGCCGGTGCGCGCACTGTCAGCCATCAGCGCGTCGAGGGCCATTGCCGCCGGGCTTAGAGATATCGGCATCGCCCTTTCCTTGATCGGGCTCGGAGCGAAGCACCATGGCGCGATCGACAGGTAACGGGGGCGCAGCGGCAGGCGGGCGGAAAGGGCTGGCGATGCGCGCGGTATGGCTGGCCGCCTTCCTGATCGCCGCTGGCGCGAGTCCTGCCCGGGCGGCAACTGCCGCCGCTGCGGTGCCGGCGGTGCCTGCCGCTGCGCTGGCCGGGGCGGCAGTGTGTCCTGCATTGCTCGATCACGCTTTTCCCGAACTGGTCAGCGGCAAGCCGGTGTCGCTCTGCCAGTACCGCGGCAAGGTACTGATGGTGGTCAATACCGCCAGCGAATGCGGTTTCACCCCGCAGTACGAGCAGCTCGAAGCGCTGCACCGGCGCCTGGGGCCTCGGGGGCTGGTGATCGTCGGCTTCCCGTCGAACGATTTCGGCCAGCAGGAGCGCGCCAGCAACAAGGCCATTGCCGATTTCTGCAAGCTGAACTACGGCGTTTCGTTCCCGATGTTCGAGCGCACCGAGGTCACCGGGCCGCGTGCGAACCCGTTCCACGCGCAGCTTGCCAGGCGCAGCGGTACCGCGCCGGGATGGAACTTCCACAAGTACGTCGTCGATCGCAGCGGCAATCGGGTACAGAGTTTTGCCACGACGACGCGCCCGGACGATCCGAAGCTGGTACGCGAACTCGAAAGGCTGCTGGCCGAGCCGTCCCGCCCGGGCGTGTGATGCCTGGCGGTTGAACCGGTCACCCGCGGGGGCTACCCTTGACGGTCTGGCACCGCCGTTTGTCCTTTTCTCTTTCCCCC
>CAIQON010000229.1 GCA_903873475.1 uncultured bacterium | reverse complement strand
TGAACAGCGGCACCTGCAGCCCGACGATCGGTGCCATCACCTGCCTCACGTGGAACCGGTCGAGCAGCGTGCCCACGGCGACCTGGGCGAGCGAGGCGATCACGTAGACGGACGCGAGCAGCGCCCCGAGCGTGGCGGGACTGTCGCCGAGCCATTGCAGCCGTTCGCGCAGCAGTTCGAGGTTGCCGTTGGTAGTGAAGTTGAAGACGATCGTGCCGAAGATCGCCGTGCCGGTCATCAGCGCCACCACGCGCACCAGCACGCCCCTGGGCACCTCGATGGGCTTCTTCACCGGACGCTTCGCCGGCGAGCCCGCCTCCTTCGGGATGAGTAGCGCGAACGCGATGCCGCAGGCGATCGCGACCAGCCCCGGCGCCACGAACGCGGAGCGCCATCCCACGTACTGGATCAGCAGCCCGGTTGACACCGCGGCCGCCGCGATGCCCAGGTTGCCTGCCAGGCCGTTGATGCCGATGGTGAGGCCGGCGTTCTTCGAGTCGCGCACCAGCATCGGGATGCCGATCGGATGGTAGATCGCGGCGAATACCCCGACCAGCGTCAGCGCGGCGGCGAGTTGCCACTCGTTGCTGGCCAGGCCGACCAGCGTCGCCGCGCCGCCGATGCCGAAGAAGAACAGCAGCATCATCTGCCGCCGACCCCACTGGTCGCCCAGCCGGCCTGCCGGCAGTGAGCACAGCCCGAACATCACGAATGCGCCGATGGTGTAGGGCATCAGGTCTTCCCAGCGCGCGAAGCCGAACTCGGCCGCGATGGCCGACACCGCGGTGGCGAAGATCAGCAGCATCAGGTGGTCGATCAGGTGGCCGGCATTGATCAGCAGGCCGAGCGCGCGGCGCGAGCCGCCCTCCGGGCCCGCCGGTGCATCGGACGGGCCGGCGGCGGCGGGATGGGTAGTGAGGCTGGACGGAGGCATGGGCTGGGTTCTCGGCAGGCGTTCGACGGGGCTGCGCAACGGCGGTGGAGGTCGATGATACGGCCGCACCGCGGTCGGCGTGCCCCGCTCGCAGCCGGACATCCGCCGGCCGGCGGGGTTGCGGTACCCTTCGCGGTGTCCGCCGAATGCCCCGTGCATTCCCCACCGCGTCCAGCATCGAGGAGCGTTTCCCGTGAGCCAGGTTTTCAGCGTCGACCAGCTGGTCGACTTCATGACCCGCACCTATGTCGCCTGCGGCATGCCTGCAGCCGATGCGCGTTCGACCGCTGAGATGATGATCGAGGCCGACCTGCTCGGCTCCGACGCGCACGGCATCTTCCGGCTGCCGCAGTACGTGAAGCGCATCCGTGCCGGCGGGTTCAACCTGCACCCGCAGATCCGCATCGAGCGCGAGACGGTCGCCACCGCGCTGATCGATGGTGACAACGCCATGGGTCATCTGGTCATGCGCTTCGCCGCCGAGACCGCCATCGCCAAGGCGAAGGTTGCCGGTGTGGCCTGGGTCGGCCTGCACCACGGCAACCATGCGGGCGCCGGCGCTGTCTACGCGCGCATGCCGCTCGCGCACGACATGGTCGGCATCTACGGCGCAGTCGGCAGCGCCAACCACCTGCCACCGTGGGGGGGCATCGAGATGCTGCTGTCGACCAACCCGCTGGCGATCGCGGTGCCCGCCCATGAAGAGCCGCCGGTGGTGCTCGACATGGCGACCACCGTCGCCTCCTACGGCAAGATCAAGGCGCGTGCGCAGCGCGGCGAGATGATGCCGGAGGGCTGGATGATGGGCAACGACGGCAAGCCGCTGCTCGATCCGAAGCGCGCATCCGAAGGCTTCCTGATGCCGATCGGCGGGCACAAGGGCTATGGCCTCGCGCTGATCATCGGCCTGCTCGGGGGTTCGCTCAACGGCGCCGCGATGGGCCGCGACGTGGTCGACTTCAATGCCGACGCGAAGAGCGTGACCAACACCGGGCAGTGCATCGTGGCCGTCAGCCTGTCGGCGTTCGGCGACCCCGACACCATCAAGCGCGATGTCGATCGCGTGTCGCGCGAGATGCGGTCGGCGCAGAAGATGCCGGGCGTGGACCGGATCCGCGTGCCGGGCGAGGACAGCCATCGCCGCCATGCCCAGCAGTCGAAGGACGGCATCGCGCTGCCCGCGCCGCTGCTCGACATCCTGGGCAACCTCGCCGACGATCTGTCGATCGCGCGCCTGTCCTGAGCCGGCGACCACGCAAGGACCTTCCGCATGCAGAATCCGAACGGCAGTTCAGACGCCGCTGCAGTACCGGTGCTCGGACGCAGCGCGTCCGTGCCGGCGCCAGCGCGCATCGGTGACCCGCTCTCCGAAGTCGATACCCCGGCCCTGATCGTCGAACTGGACGCGTTCGAACGCAACCTCGCGCGCATGGCCGCGAAGGTCGCCGCGATGCGTGCGTCCGGCGGCAACCCGGCGCTGCGGTTGCGGCCGCACGCCAAGACGCACAAGTCGCCGGACATCGCCGCGCGCCAGGTGGCAGCCGGCGCGGTGGGCGTGTGCGTGCAGAAGGTGGCCGAAGCCGAGGCGCTGGTCGACGGTGGCATCACCGACGTGCTGGTGAGCAACGAGGTGGTCGGCCGTTCGAAACTGGCACGGCTGGCTGCGCTCGCGCGGCGCGCGACGCTCTCGGTGTGCGTCGATCATCCGGACAATGCGCGGGCGCTGTCGGCGGCGATGGTAGCCGCCGGCGCGACCATCGACGTGCTGGTCGAGATCGACGTCGGCGCCGGGCGATGCGGCGTGCCAGCGGGCGAGCCCGCCGCCGCGCTCGCGCAGCAGGTGGCGGCCTTGCCGGGCCTGCGCTTCGGCGGGCTGCAGGCCTACCACGGCTCGGCACAGCACCTGCGCACCGTCGCCGAGCGGCAGCAGGCGATTGCCGGTGCGGTGGCGAAGGCCGCGTCGACGCGTGCCCTGATCGAAGCCCTTGGCATTCCGGTGCCGAAGGTCACGGGTGCCGGCACCGGCACCTTCGAGCTCGAGGGGGCGAGCGGTCTCTACAGCGAACTGCAGGCAGGTTCCTACATCTTCCTGGATGCCGACTATGCGCGAAACCAGGCGGCCAGCGGCAGCACCTTCGCCGAGTTCGAACACAGCCTGTTCATCCTTGCGACGGTGATGAGCCGCCCGGTACCGGAGCGTGCGGTCTGCGACGTCGGCCACAAGGCCTCGTCATCCGATTCGGGCTATCCGACCGTGCCGGACATCGAAGGCGCCAGCTACGTCGGTGCGTCCGACGAGCACGGCGTGCTGCGGCTGGAGCGGCCGGAGGTCGAACTGGCGATCGGCGACAAGGTCCGCCTGATTCCCGGTCACTGCGATCCGACGGTCAACCTGCACGACTGGTTCGTCGGCGTTCGCAACGGCCGTGTCGAGGCGCTGTGGCCGGTCAGCGGGCGCGGCCCGGGCTTCTGACCCGCCCGGCAGCGGCCGGGATCGATGGCAGCGACCGCCGGGAACCCGCCAGCCGTGATCAGTGAAGCGCGTCGCCGGCTGGGCCTCTCGGCGTTGCTGCTTGCGTCCAGCGGGCATGCGGCTGCGCCGCGCGGGCTGCTGCTGCTGCCGTTCCTGCCCTCCGGCCCTACGGAAATCGTCGGCACCGTGCCTTCGAGCCGTGTCCAGCGCGCGATGCAGTCGGCCTCCGGCTCGGCCTTGTCCGACATCGTTGCGCGCGCGGTCGCCCGGGTCGCCGAAGGCCATCTTGGCTACCGGCTTGCGGTGGAGCGGATGCCGGCCGCAGGTGGCCAGCGGGCGGTCGAGCAGGTGCTCGGTCAGCCAGCCGATGCCGGCACCCTGCTGCTCGCGAGCGAGGCGCTGTGCGTGCACGCGGCGCTCGAGCGCCCGGCGCTGGCCAGGCTGCTCGATCGCCTGCAGCCAGTGGCAGCCTGCGTTGCCGTGCCATACCTGCTGGTGCACGGCGCGGCGCTGGCCGATTGCGCCATCGGCAGTGCCGGTTACGGTGGACGTTCGGCGACGCTTGCGCGCAGCCTGGCGGCACATCGTAGTGCCGGTAATGCCGGTAATCCCGGTAAGGCCGGCCGCGCCGGCAGCGACGCCCGGCCGTGCCGGGAAGTGGGGTTCAACGGCGGTGCGGCGGCGCTGCAGGCGCTGCTCGGTGGCCAGATTCCCATGGCCGTGCTGCCCCGCGCCCTGGCGGGCGCATGGATCGAGCGGGGCGAGCTGCGCGCAGACTCCCTGCCATCGGCCGCCGGAGAACTGCCTGCGGAAGGCTGGTTTGGCGTGTTCGCGCCCGCCCGCTGGACGGCGCAACGCGTGGCCGCCCTCGGCGAAGCGCTGCAGGCCGGCTTCTCGGACCCGGTGCAGCAGGCATGGCTGGAGCGCCTGGGGCTGCGGGCGATGCCGGAGGCGGGGCTGGCGCTGGGCAACCGTGTCCGGGCGGAGCGTGCCCGGTTGCGCTGAGCAGGCCACCGATCCGTTTGTCGGCTGGCTTTCTTGCCGCGTCGGCCCATGGCGATGGCGCACCGCACAAGAAACGCTTGATTTTGTCGGCGGATTGGCGTAGCATTCCCTTCGTGCCAGGCGCCAATAGCGTCTCGCATAATCCTCCGAAACCTCCTCCTTTGGTGGATTTTTAGCGGAACCGACAGGTTCCGCTTTTTTTTGGCCGCTCGCCGGAGCCGGGGCTGGCCGGGTGGGCCGTGCGGTTTTTCCGTGCTGCACAAATCGACAGGGTGTGCCTGCGGCCCGGGTAGCGTTACCCGGGCGTTGCCCGGGTGGGCGCCAGCGCCCAGCGGCCATGTCCCTCGGCAGATAACACCCTGCGGTGCCAGCGCCAGAGCGCGCGCCGGTGGCCGACGCTCACGATCGTGGTGCCGGGCAACGCCTGCAGCAGCCCGTGCAGGGCTTCCTCCGAGGGCTCGTCCAGCGCCGAGGTGGATTCGTCAAGGAAAAGCAGCGCCGGCTCGAGCAGCAGCGCGCGTGCGAAGGCCACCCGCTGCTGTTCGCCACCGGAGAGCACCTGCGCCCAGAGGTCGGTCTGATCGAGGCGCCCGCTGAAGTGCGCGAGGCCGCATCGCTCCATCACCGATGCGAGCCGCGGATCATCGGCAGGCAGCGTGATGCCGGGATAGCAGATGGCCTCGCGCAGCGTGCCCAGGGGCAGGTAGGGCCTCTGCGGCAGGAACAGCACGTCGCTGCGTGGCGGCAGCGTCACCTTTCCCTGCCCATAGGGCCAGATGCCGGCCAGTGCGCGCAGGAGCGTGCTCTTGCCGGCGCCGGACGGGCCGCTGACCAGCAGCGCGTCGCCCGCGCGGATGTCGAGATCGAGCCCGCTGACCAGCAGGCGGCCATCGGGCAGGGCCACGTCCAGTGCGCGCACCGACAGCACCGGCGCGGCGGTACCTGGCGCCGTGTCATCCACCGGGGGCATGCCCGCAGCCACGCGTGCGCCCTCGTCGAACAGGAACCGGTCGTCGCGGAGGGTGCGCTGTTCCGAGTCCAGCATCCGCTGCTCGAAGCCGGTGAGGCGGTCGACCGTTGCCTTCCATGCGGCGATCGCCGGATAGGCATTGATCAGGTATGACAGCGCACCGTGCACCTGCCCGAAGGCGGAGGAGATCTGCATCAGCCCGCCGAGCTGTATCTCTTTCGCGAAGTAGCGCGGCGCTGAGACCACGAACGGAAACACGGTGGCGAGCTGGTTGTACCCGTTGCTGAACCAGGTGAGCTTCTTCTGCCGCCGCATCAACTGCCAGTAGTTGGCAAACACCGCGCCGAACCGCTCGCCCAGCCGTGCGCGCTCGCCCGCTTCGCCCCGGTACAGGGCGACGCTCTCGCTGTTCTCGCGCAGGCGCATCAGGCCGTAGCGGAAATCGGCCTCATGCCGCTGCTGCTCGAAGGTGAGGCGTACCAGTGGCCGCCCGATCAGGTTTGCGAGCCAGGTGCCGATCGCCGCGTAGGCAACGGCCGCCCAGACCATGTAACCCGGGATGGTCAGTTCAACTCCGCCGATCGACACCGTGGCCGGTCCTGACAGCGACCACAGGACCACGACGAACGAGCCGAGCGTGACGATCGCGTTCATCAGGCCGAGCCCTATGTCCAGCGTCTGGTCGCACATGAGGCGCAGGTCCTCGCTGATGCGCTGGTCGGGGTTGTCGGCGCCGGTACCGGTGCCGGCATCGAGCAGTTGCATCCGGTAGTAGGTCTGGCCGGACAACCACCGGTCCGTGTAGCGGCCGGTCAGCCAGCGCCGCCAGCGGACCTGCAGCATCTGGTTCAGGTAGAGCTGGTACACGACGATCAGGATGTACACCGCTGCCAGCAGCAGGAAGTACCAGAGCAGGGCCACGAAGCCCGGTTGGTCGTAGTCCTGTATCGCGTTGTAGAAGTTGTTGTACCAGGCGTTGACCTGCACCAGCATGAAGACCGAGGCGAGGTTGAGCGCGACCACCGCGCACAGCAGCAGCCACGCCATCGCGCGCTCCTCCGACTTCCAGTAGGGGCTGGCGAGGCGCCAGAACAGGCGCAGGAATTCGAGCAGTCGCGTCGGCATCGAGAGAGGGGCTCCGCAGGGTTGCGTCCACAGTATCATCCTGCACGATGCGCTCCGATCCACCGCTCCCGCCTGCAGTGCCGTGACCGCAGACCTGTCGGCCTCGCTCGACGCATTGACCGGGCTGGCAGGTACCCTGCCGGTGAGCCTGCCGGTGCTCGCCGCCTGCGTGCTGGTGATGTCGATGGCTTCGGTCG
>CAIQON010000228.1 GCA_903873475.1 uncultured bacterium | reverse complement strand
TACTACATCGGCGGCATCATCAAGCACGCCCGTGCGCTCAACGCGATCACCAACCCGGGCACGAACTCGTACAAGCGTCTGGTCCCCGGCTTCGAAGCCCCGGTGCACCTGGCCTACTCGGCGCGCAACCGCTCGGCATCGATCCGCATCCCCTACGTGTCGAACCCGAAGGGCCGACGCATCGAGGTGCGTTTCCCCGATCCGACCGCCAATCCGTACCTGGCGTTCGCGGCGATGATGATGGCCGGCCTCGACGGCGTGCAGAACAAGATCCACCCGGGCGACCCGATCGACAAGAACCTGTACGACCTCGAGCCGGAAGAGGCGAAGAACGTGCCGTCGGTGTGTTCGTCGCTCGACCAGGCGCTGGAATACCTCGACAAGGACCGCGAGTTCCTGACCCGGGGCGGCGTGTTCTCGAACGACATGATCGATGCCTACATCGCGCTGAAGATGGAAGAAGTCACCACCTTCCGCATGACGACGCACCCGGTCGAGTTCCAGATGTACTACAGCTGCTGACCGGGTTCCTCCCGCAGGCAGCTCGAGCATGCACGGGGCGAGGCGACTCGCCCCGTTGTACTCAAGGGGCTGGACGATGGCTCGTTGCGGTTGCCCACCGCGTCCTCTAGACTCCGCCGGGCGGCGCAATTGCGCCGTGCGATCGGGATTCCCGGATGAGATGGCATTCCAGTGCCCCTGCGCCGGGGACGACCTGGCGGGCGGCGATGTTGACGACGTTGCTTGCCGCCCTGCCGGCGATGATGCCTGCGATGGCGAAGGCGGATATCCATCGGTGCATGGATGCCGACGGGCTCATCACGTTCACCGACAGCCCGTCCCGCAAGTTCAAGGAATGCACGCTGCTCTACCGGGACAGCCAGGGGGCGCCTCCCGCACAGCGGACCGGCCCTGGGGCCGGTGCACCGGGGCAGGGGCAGGGGCAGGGGCAGGGCGCGGTGCGTCCGCGCACCGAATCGCCGGCTGCCGCAACCCGCGGCAACCCGGGGCCGGAGAACTTCCCGCGCGTCGATCGCGGCGAACAGCGCGATCGCGACCTGAAGGCGCGGCAGATCGTCGAGCGCGAACTGTCGAACGAGCAGCGGTTGCTCGAAGAGGCGCGCCGGCAGATCGCCACGCTCGGGCCGGCGAGTGGCGATCGACCCGACCCCCGGCTGCGCGAATCGCAGAACGCCGTGGCGAGGCACGAACGCAACATCGCCGAGATCCAGCGCCAGCTCGCCCTCATGAAGTAGGTATCGTCCGTGCGGCGGACGCACGGTACCCGGCGCGGCTTTCGCCGCGTCCCGCACGGTGCACCGGAACGATGGCGCGCTTCTTGCTGAAGTTGAAGGCATGCGGACGTCAATCCAGAAGCGCAGCAGTGATCCCGTGACCGAAGTACGCGCGCAGCTGGGGTCGTTCCCCGCCAGCACGGCCTTCGCCGGGCTGGACCTGCTCGTCACGGCAGTGTTGATCGTCGACGAGCGATCCTTCATCCGCTATGCCAACCCGGCCGCGGAGAACCTGTTCGCGCTGTCACGCAACCTGATGCTGCAGCAGGCGCTCGACGACGTGCTCACCCGCGACGAGGCGCTGTCCGCCGCGCTCGACTCGGCTCGCGCGAACAAGGCCGGGTATTCCGACTACGACGTGAAGCTGAGCGCGGTCGGACGCGCCGAGGTGCACCACCTGATCTGCTCGGTGACGCCGGTCGATCTGCCGGTGGACACGTCGGCCGACACGGGCTACCTGCTGGAGATGCGCCCGATCACCCAGCAGATCAAGGCGGCGCGCGAGGAGCGCATCCTCGACCAGACGCAGGCCAACCGCGAACTGGTGCGCAACCTCGCGCACGAGATCCGCAACCCGCTCGGCGGCATCCGCGGCGCTGCGCAACTGCTCGATGCGGAGCTCGACCGGTCCGACCTGCGCGAGTACACGCGCGTGGTGATGCACGAGGCAGACCGGCTGCAGTCGCTGATGGACCGCATGCTCACGCCGCATCGCCTGCCGCAGGTCAGTGCGCTGAACATCCACGAAGTGATCGAGCGGGTGCGCAGCGTGATGCTCGCCGAGTACCCCGAAGGCCTCGTCGTGCGGCGCGACTACGACACGAGCCTGCCACTGCTCACCGGCGACCGCGAGCAGATCCTGCAGGCGCTGCTCAACATCGTGCGCAATGCCGCGCAGGCGATGGGCGGGCAGGGCCAGATCGTGCTGCGCACGCGCATCGCGCGCTCGGTCACGCTGGCGCGCCGCCGCTATCGGCAGGCGATCACGCTGCAGGTGATCGACAACGGGCCGGGCATCCCCGAGTCGGTGCGCGAGCGTGTGTTCTATCCGCTGGTATCGGCGCGCGAGGGCGGCAGCGGGCTCGGCCTCACGCTGGCCCAGACCTTCGTCAGCCAGCACCACGGCACCATCGAGTTCGACAGCGCGCCCGGCCGCACCTGCTTCTCCGTGACCCTGCCGCTCGGCGAAGACGCCGGTACGGCACCGCGCGGCGAACCGGTCGGCCCATCCCATTTGTCCCATTCGTTCCATTCCATCGCAGCGAAGTGAAGAGACCATGAAACCTGTCTGGGTCATCGACGACGACAAGTCGATCCGCTGGGTGTTCGAGAAAGCGCTCACGCGCGAGAGCATCGAGTTCAAGAGCTTCGCCTCGGCGCAGGATGCGCTTGCCGCGCTCAACGGCTCGGTGCCGCAGGTGGTGGTGAGCGACATCCGGATGCCTGGCGCATCGGGGCTCGACCTGCTGCAGCGGATCAAGACCGAGCATCCGGAAGTGCCGGTGATCGTGATGACCGCCTACTCGGACCTCGAGAGCGCAGTGGCGGCGTTCCAGGGTGGCGCGTTCGAATACCTGCCCAAGCCGTTCGACGTCAACCACGCGGTCGAGCTGATCCGGCGTGCCATCGACGAGAGCATGCGGCAGACCGAGAGCCCCGAGGAGGCCGTGGTCACGCCCGAGATCCTCGGCCAGGCGCCATCGATGCAGGAGGTGTTCCGTGCGATCGGCCGCCTCGCGCAGTCGCACGCCACGGTGCTGATCACCGGCGAGTCGGGCAGTGGCAAGGAGCTGGTCGCACGCGCCCTGCACCGGCACAGCCCGCGCTCGAGCAAGCCGTTCATCGCGATCAACACGGCGGCCATCCCCAAGGACCTGCTGGAGTCCGAGCTGTTCGGCCATGAGCGCGGAACGTTCACCGGCGCGCAGGCGATGCGTCGCGGCCGCTTCGAGCAGGCCGACGCCGGTACGCTGTTCCTCGACGAGATCGGCGACATGCCGGCGGAACTGCAGACGCGCCTGCTGCGCGTGCTGTCCGACGGGCAGTTCTACCGCGTCGGCGGACACCAGCCGATCAAGGCGAACGTGCGCGTGATCGCCGCGACCCACCAGGACCTCGAGCAGCGCGTGAAGCAGGGCCTGTTCCGGGAAGACCTCTACCACCGGCTGAACGTGATCCGCCTGCGGCTGCCGCCGATGCGCGAACGGCGCGAGGACATCCCGCTGCTCGCCCGGTTCTTCCTGCTCAAGAGTGCGCGCGAACTCGGCGTGGAACCGAAGCGGCTGTCCGAAGCCGCGCTGCGCCACCTGTCGGCGCAGGACCTACCCGGCAACGTGCGCCAGATCGAGAACCTTTGCCACTGGCTGACCGTGATGGCACCGGCCATGAACGTCGAGGTCAACGACCTGCCCGCTGAACTGCGCGGCGAGACCACGGCCAGCGCCGAGCAGAACTGGCTGCTCGCGCTCGAGCGCGAAGTCGAGCAGTCGCTCGGCCGCGGCGAGCAGGGCATCATCGACCAGCTGTCGCGCGATTTCGAACGCACGCTGATCGTCAAGGCGCTGCAGCACACCGGGGGACGGCGCATCGAGGCGGCGACGCTGCTCGGCCTCGGACGCAACACGCTGACCCGCAAGATCCAGGAACTCGGGCTCGAAGAGAAGGCGCCGGTGCCAGGCTGAGGGTTCGCCCGGCCGCATCGGCGTGCATCCGGGTTATCAGACTGTGGCGGACGCGTTGCAACCCGCCGGGCGCTCGGCTAGGCTGTGGTCGCGACGTTTCCCGATCAACCGACACGCGAGTCCGTCAATGAGCATACAGGTCCCAGCAGGCATCGAGATTCGTGGCCCCATCCTGCCCGGGTTCGACACCATCCTCTCGCCAGACGCACTCGCGTTCGTCGCGAAACTGCATCGCAGCTTCGAGTCGCGCCGGCAGGAGTTGCTCGCGAAGCGCGACGCGCGCCAGAAGGAATTCGACGCCGGGGTGCTGCCCGACTTCCTGCCCGAGACGAAGGCGATCCGCGAAGGAAACTGGAGCATCGCCCCCCAGCCGGCAGACCTTCTCGACCGGCGCGTCGAGATCACCGGGCCGACCGACCGCAAGATGGTGATCAACGCGCTCAACTGCGGCGCGTCGACCTTCATGGCCGACCTCGAAGACGCCAACTGCCCGCGCTGGGAGATGATGATCGACGGGCAGGTGAACCTGCGCGATGCCGTGCGCCGCACGATCACCTTCGCCCAGGGCGGGAAGTCGTACGCGCTCAACGAGAAGACCGCGGTGCTGCTGCCGCGCCCGCGCGGCTGGCACATGAACGAGAAGCACCTGCGTATCGACGGCGCCGAGGTGTCCGGCGGCATCTTCGACTTCGCGCTGTTCTTCTTCCACAACGCAAAGGAGTTGCTTGCGCGCGGATCGGGCCCGTATTTCTACCTGCCGAAGATGGAGTCCCACCTGGAGGCGCGGCTGTGGAACGACATCTTCACGATGGCCCAGCAGGCGCTCGGCGTGCCGCACGGTTCCATCAAGGCCACGGTGCTGATCGAGACCATCCCCGCGGCGTTCGAGATGGACGAGATCCTGTACGAGCTGAAGGACCATTCAGCCGGCCTGAACATCGGCCGCTGGGACTACATCTTCTCCTGCATCAAGAAGTTCCGGGTCAACAAGGATTTCTGCCTGGCCGACCGTTCCCAGGTGACGATGACCGCGCCGTTCATGCGTGCGTATGCGCTGACCCTGGTCAAGACCTGCCACCGGCGGGGTGCGTCGGCGATGGGCGGCATGGCGGCGCAGATCCCGATCAAGAACGACCCGGCCGCCAACGATGCGGCGATGGAGAAGGTGCGTGCCGACAAGCTGCGCGAGGTGACCGACGGCTGCGACGGCACCTGGGTCGCACACCCCGGCCTGGTGCCGATCGCCAGGGCGGTGTTCGACCAGTACATGCCGACGCCGAACCAGTACACGAAGCAGCTGCCCGAGGTGAACTTCAGCGCGAAGGACCTCCTCGACTTCCAGCCCTCGGCCCCGATCACCGAGGCCGGCCTGCGCAACAACCTGTCGGTCGGCATCCAGTACCTGGGCGCCTGGCTGGCCGGCAACGGTTGCGTGCCGGTGTTCAACCTGATGGAAGATGCCGCTACCGCCGAGATCTCGCGCTCGCAGATCTGGCAGTGGATCCGCTCACCGAAGGGCGTGCTCGACGACGGCCGCAAGGTGACCGCCGGCATGGTCAAGGCGCTGGTGGCCGAGGAACTGCCGAAGGTGAAGGTCTACCTCGGCGATACGGCCTGGGCTGCGGGCCGATACCCGGAGGCGGCCGCGATGTTCGAGCAGATGTGCACGGGCGATTACAACGAGTTCCTCACGCTGCCGGCGTACGAACTGATCGACTGAAGCCGCGAGCCGGTTGCAGCCCTGGGCCGATGGCATCGGCCAGCGCCACCCCGGTCAGGCCAGCTCGCAGACCACGGGCGCATGGTCCGACGGCCGTTCCGCCGCGCGTGGTGCGCTGTCGATGGTGCAGCTGCGGCAGCGTGCCGCCAGCGGCGGCGACAGCAGCACATGGTCGATGCGCACCCCGAGCTTCCGGCGGAACATGTTCATGCGGTAGTCCCACCAGCTCCAGCTGCGCTCCGGCTGGTCGAACAGGCGGAACGAATCGGCCAGGCCCAGCGCGACCAGCCCGCGGAACGCCTCGCGCTCCGGTTCGCTGCAAAGCACCTTGCCCGCCCAGCCCGCCGGGTCGTGGACGTCGCGGTCGTCGGGCGCGATGTTGTAGTCGCCCAGCACGGCGAGCGAAGGATGCACCGCCAGTTCCTGCTGCAGCCACGCGGTGAACCGCGCGAGCCAGTCGAGCTTGTACGGGTACTTCGCCGATTCCACCGACTCGCCGTTGGGCACGTAGGCGCAGACCAGCCTCACGCCATCGACGGTGGCCGAGATCACCCGCTTCTGCGGGTCGTCGAAGCCCGGGATGCCCATCACCACGTCGGTCGGCTCGCTGCGCGACAGGATCGCAACACCGTTGTAGGTCTTCTGCCCGGAGAAAACGACCTTGTATCCCGCCGCCTCGATCGCGGCGACCGGGAACTTCGGGTCTTCGAGCTTGGTCTCCTGCAGGCACAGTGCATCGGGCTGGTGGGTGGCGAGCCAGTCGAGCACATGCGGCAGGCGCACGTTGAGGGAGTTGACGTTCCAGGTGGCCACTTTCACGGGGCGTTCGATTCCGTGTCGAGATTCGAGTGCCGGAGTCTAGCGCACCGACATCCGGGGCCATCCCGGGACGTACCCCTTTCGATCATTCCACCGGGATCTTCGCCAGCCGGACGACCCTTGCCCACTTGTCGACCTCAGCCTTCAGGAACGTGGCGAACTCGGCCGGCGTGTTCGTCATCGGCTGCAGTTCCTGCCTGACCAGCCCGGCACTGACGCCCGGATCGGCGATCGTGCGCGCCACCGCTGCTTGCAGTGCAGCCAGGACATGGGCGGGCGTGCCGCCCGGCGCGGTGAGCCCGTACCAGGTCGTGTACTCGTAGCCGCGCAGGCCCGACTCGGCGACCGTAGGCACCTGCGGCAAGGCTGCCAGGCGCTGCGCAGTCGTGACCCCGAGCGCCCGCAGGCGACCGGTTGCGACGAACGGAAGCGCAGAGCCCAGGGTCGGCACCGCCACCTGCAGGTGCCCGCCGACCAGATCGGCCAGCACAGGCCCTGCGCCCTTGTAAGGCACGTGCAGCATTTCGATGCCCGCGCTGACGCCGATCAAGGCTGCCGCAAGGTGGATGCTGGTGCCGATGCCGCCGGAGCCGTAGGTGAGTTGGTTGGGCCGGGCTTTCGCCAGCTTGACCAGTTCGCCCATGGTCTTCACGGGCAGCGATGGATGCACGACCACCACGCTGGGCTGCGTGGCCAGAAGCGAGATCGGCGCCAGGTCGCGCAGCGTGTCGTAGGGCAGGCTCTGCCGCAGCGCCGCGATGGCGGCGAGATTGGTGTTGTTGACGCCCAGCGTATGCCCGTCGGGTGCAGCCTTGGCGACGGCCGCCGTGCCGGTGACCATCGCATTGCCGGCGCGATTCTCGACGATCACGCCCTGTCCCAGTTCTTCCGACAGCCGCGGTGCGACGGCGCGTGCGACGAGATCGATGCCCCCGCCCGGTGCCACCGGAACGATGAGGCGCAGCGGCTTCGCAGGGAAAGCAGCAGCTTGCCCGTGCGCGGCAGACGGAACGGACAGGGATGCAGCCAGCGCCGCGAGCGGCAGCGCCATCGCGGGGTGGAAGGGATGCCGGCGGAAGGAATTCCTGGCAAGCAGACACATGGCGTACTGAACCTCCTGCGCGAGGGCGCATGGACAAGGCGGCTGCTGGCCACTGTAACCCGGCAGCAAACGCCATGCCATGTCACTATCGGCCCCATGCTGAGGTCTGCCCCGGCACGCCGCGCCCGTGCGGCGCCGCGCCGGGCGATAATCGCGTCCGGTTCCTCCCGTGCGCGGAACTTTGGCGCGTTGCGCGGGTCCCATGCGCTGGCGATCTGCCGTGTTGCCCCACCCACCAGAAAAACAGCCGATGATCCGGGTAGAGAATCTAGTCAAGCAGTTCGGCGCCAAGCGCGCCGTGAACGGCATCTCGTTTACCGTCGAGCGCGGTGAAGTGCTCGGCCTGCTCGGTCCGAACGGCGCCGGCAAGTCGACCACGATGCGCATCATCACCGGCTTCTATCCGGCCACCTCGGGCCGGGTGACGGTCGGCGGGCATGACGTGGCGGTCGACCCGATCCGTGCCAAGGCGCTGATCGGCTACCTGCCCGAGAGCGCGCCGTCCTATGCCGACATGACGGTGCAGGGCTTCCTGTCGTTCATCGCCGACCTGCGCGGCCTGTCGGGCAGCGCGAAGAAGGCCGCGGTGCACGGCGCGGTCGAGACCTGCCTGCTCGAGAGCGTGCTGCACCAGCCGATCGACACGCTGTCGAAGGGCTACCGCCATCGCACCTGCCTCGCGCAGGCGATCCTGCACGACCCCGACGTACTGGTGCTCGACGAGCCGACCGACGGCCTCGACCCGAACCAGAAGCATGCGGCGCGCGAGTTGATCCGCCGGATGGGCGAGCGCAAGGCGATCGTGTTCTCGACCCACATCCTCGAAGAGGTCGAGGCCGCGTGCACGCGCGCGGTGATCATCGACCGCGGCTCGGTGGTCGCCAACGGCACCCCGGCCGAACTCAAGGCGCGCTCCGCCACCGCGGGCTGCGTGCGGGTGACGCTCGCCGGGGCCGGTGCGGCGGATGCGGCCGTCTCGCAGCTGGGGCAACTGCCCGGCGCCGAGCGGGCCGAGCTGCTGCCTGGTGCCGATCCGGCGGTGGACGGACGCGTCACGGTGCGCGTCTATCCGAAGCGCGAGGGCAACGGCGCGATCGGTGCGGCCGGTGCCGCGCTGACCGTCGCGGTCGCCCAGGCGGCGCAGGCCGGCGGCTGGCAGGTGCAGGCGCTGTCGACCGAAGAGGGGCGCCTGGAAGACGTGTTCCGCTCGATCACCCTGCCCGATACGGTGGTGCAATGAACAGCCAGGCTGCAATCAAGCACGGGTCCGCGGTCTCCAACATCGCCGGCATCGTCCGGCGTGAACTGTCGGGCTACTTCGGGTCGCCGGTCGCCTACGTGTTCCTGGTGATCTTCCTGCTGATGGCGGGCTTCCTCACCTTCACCGTCGGCCGCTTCTTCGAGCGCGCCGAGGCATCGCTGGTGTCGTTCTTCACCTGGCATCCGTGGATGTACCTGTTCCTCGTGCCCGCGGTCGGCATGCGGCTGTGGTCGGAAGAGCGCCGGCTGGGCACGCTCGAGCTGCTGCTGACGCTGCCGGTCACGCTGCCGCAGGTGATCCTCGGCAAGTTCCTCGCGTCGTGGATCTTCCTCGCGATCGCGCTCGCGCTGACCTGCCCGGTGTGGATCACGGTCAACGTGCTCGGCTCGCCGGACAACGGTACGATCCTCACCGCCTACCTGGGCAGCCTGCTGCTCGCCGGCAGCTTCCTCGCGATCACCTCGATGACCTCGGCGATGACGCGCAACCAGGCGGTGAGCTTCATCCTGTCGGTGATGCTGTGCCTGCTGTTGGTGATCGCGGGCTACAGCCCGGTGACCGACCTGCTGACCCGCTGGACCAGTCCCGCCGTGGTCAGCGCGGTCGCCTCGTTCTCTGTGATGACCCACTTCGATGCGCTCCAGCGCGGCGTGATCGACCTGCGCGACGTGGGGTTCTTCCTGTCGGTGATCGGCTTCGCGCTGTTCGGCAATGCGGTGATCGTGCGCGGCCTGCGGGCCGGCTGAAGGAATGTGACGATGGCCTCCGGAAACCTCGTGAAGCGTTTGATGTCCCCCGCCGGCCTGGCGGTGCTGTTCGTCGCGCTGGTCGTCCTCAATGTCGTGCTCTCGGCCGTGCCGGCCCGCCTCGACCTCACCGCAGGACGTGTCTACACGCTGTCCGACGGCACGCGCCAGGTGCTGGCGAAGCTCGATGCCCCGGTGGTGTTGCGCTTCTACTACACGCAGAGTGGCGATACCTCGGTGCCGGTGGCGCTCAACACCTTCGCCAAGCGGGTGCAGGACCTGCTGGCCGAGTACGTCGCTGCGTCCAATGGGCGGCTGGTGCTCGAGCGGTTGAACCCCGAGCCCGATTCCGATGCCGAGGACGCGGCCACCCGCGACGGCATCGATGCGCAGGTGACGCCGAACCAGGAGAAGTTCTACCTCGGCCTGGCGATCGAGCGGCGCGACGCTGCGTCGGCTGCGGCGGCCAAGGGTAGCGGCGCAGCGAAGGGCGACAGCACGAAGGCCACGCATGCGGTCGCCATTCCGGTGCTCTCGCCCGAACGCGAGCGGCTGCTCGAGTACGACATCACGCGCGCGATCGCGCAGGCGATGCAGGCGCAGCGGCCGGTGATCGGCGTGATGAGCGCTATCCCCGTGTTCGGCCGGCCGATGGAGCTGATGCTCGGCCGCCTGCCGACCGGGCCGTGGATCGCCATCCAGGAACTGCAGCGCAACTTCGACGTGCGGCCGGTGCCGATGGAGAGCGCGCGCATCCCTGACGAGGTCAAGGTGCTGCTGGTGATCCATCCGCGCGACATCGCCGAGGCCGGCGAGTACGCGATCGACCAGTTCCTGATGCGCGGCGGCCGGCTGATCGCCTTCGTCGATCCGTACGCGTACTTCGACCAGCAGCGCAACCTCGAGAATCCGCTGGCGGGCAACACCGCGAGCGAGTCCACGTTCCAGAAGCTGCTGGGCGCCTGGGGCTACACGATGCCGACCGGCAAGATCGTGGCCGACCTCACGCTGGCGAGCAACCAGAACGGCCGCACCATGCCGACCCTGCTCAACGTGCAGGGCGACGCGTTGAACAAGGACGACCTGGTGATCGGGCAGGTGGGTGCGCTGACCCTGCCTTTCCCCGGGTGGTTCGCCCCGGTCGAAGGCAAGGCGGTGGCCGGCCTGACCGCCACCCCGCTGTTGCGCACCTCGTCGAACTCGATGCTGATCGACCCGATCATCGCCACGCTGACCGGCGCCGATGCCGCGCGTGGCTTCCAGCCTTCGGGCAAGGCGCATGCACTCGCACTGCGCCTGTCCGGTCGCTTCCCGACCGCCTTCCCCGACGGCCCGCCGAAGAGCGAGGCGATCACGCCCGTGCCGCTGCGCGACGGTGCGCCTGCAGACCCTGCGCCGCCGCTGCCGACCCCGGCCGACCCGGCCGCGCATCTCGGCAAGGCGACGGCAGACGCACAGGTCGTGCTCGTCGCCGACATCGACATGCTGGCCGACGGCGTCGTGGTGCAGATCCAGGAGTCGTTCGGGCAGCAGGTGCGGGTGCCGATCAACGGCAACCTCGATTTCCTGCAGAGCCTGGTCGAGGCATTCGCCGGCGACACCGCGCTCGGCGCGCTGCGCAGCCGTGCCGCCTTCTCGCGGCCGCTGACCGTGCCACTCGAGATCGCCGAGCGTGCCCAGCAGGAGTACCTGGGCGCGATCAAGGAACTCGAGGACGACCTGATCCAGACCCAGGACCGGCTTCAGAAGCTGCAGCGTGCGCGCGGTCCCGGTTCGGTCTTCACGCCGAGCGCAGAGCAGCAGGCCGAGATCGACGCATTCCAGCGCAAGTCGACCGAGACCAAGGCGCAGCTGAAAGAGCTGCGGCGCACGTTGCGGCTCGAGACCGATCGGCTCGAACTGGTCACCAAGGTGGTCAACATCGCACTGATGCCGACGATCGTGGCCTTCGCCGGTCTGGGGCTGTTCGCGATCCGCCGGCGCAGGCTCGGCCGCTGAGGCTGCGCCGGCGGGCCGTCTTGCCGGTTCAACGAGCGTGGCGCGGACCGGCAGACCCGGTCACGCCGCCGCGCTGAGTTCGACCGTCGGGGTACGGATCAGGTAGTCGAACGCCGAAAGCGCCGACTTCGAGCCCTCGCCGGCCGCGATGACGATCTGCTTGAACGGCACCGTCGTCACGTCGCCAGCGGCGAAGATGCCCGGTGCACTGGTCGTGCCCTTCGCATCGATCACGATCTCGCCGTACTTCGACAGCTCGACCACGCCCTTCAGCCATTCGGTGTTCGGCACCAGGCCGATCTGCACGAACACCCCGGCCAGTTCGATCGTGTGCTGCTCGCCGTTGCGGCGATCGGTGAACTTCAGGCCGTTCACCTTGCTGCCGTCGCCGGTGATCTCGGTGGTCTGCGCGCTGGTGTGAACGGTCACGTTGGGCAGGCTGTTCAGCTTGCGCACGAGCACCGCATCGGCCTTGAGCTGGTCGGCGAACTCGACGACCGTCACGTGCGAGACCACGCCGGCGAGGTCGATCGCCGCCTCGATGCCGGAGTTGCCGCCGCCGATCACCGCCACATGCTTGCCCTTGAACAGCGGGCCGTCGCAGTGCGGGCAGTAGGCGACCCCCTTGTTGCGGTACTCCGACTCGCCCGGCACGTTCACGTTGCGCCAGCGGGCGCCGGTGGCGAGGATGACCGAACGTGCCTTGAGTGCCGCGCCATTGGCCAGCACGACGCTGGCGAGGCCGCCTGGCTGCGTGGCGGGCTCCAGCGACACGACCTTCTGGCTGTTCATGATGTCCACGTCGTATGCGCGCACATGCGCCTCGAGCGCGGCGGCGAACTTCGGCCCCTCGGTCTCTAGCACCGAGATGTAGTTCTCGATGCCGAGGGTGTCGAGCGTCTGGCCGCCGAAGCGTTCGGCGACGATGCCGGTACGGATGCCCTTGCGCGCGGCATAGACCGCCGCAGCCGCGCCGGCAGGTCCGCCGCCGACGATCAGCATGTCGAAGGCAGGCTTGCTGCCCAGGCGTGCCGCGTCGCGCGCGGCCGCACCGGTGTCGACCTTCGCCAGGATGTCGGCGATCTCCATCCGGCCCGAGGCAAACGGTTCGCCGTTCAGGTACACGAACGGCACGGCCATGATCTGGCGTGACTCGACCTCGTCCTGGAACAGGCCGCCGTCGATCGCGACATGCCTGACTTTCGGGTTGAGCACGGCCATCAGGTTCAGCGCCTGCACGACGTCCGGGCAGTTGTGGCACGACAGCGACATGTAGGTCTCGAACTTCAGCTCGACATCGAGCGAGCGGATCTGCTCGATCACGTCGGCCTCGACCTTCGGCGGGTGGCCGCCAGCCTGCAGCAGCGCCAGCACGAGCGACGTGAATTCATGGCCCATCGGAATGGCCGCGAAGCGCACGCCCATGTCGTGCCCGGCGCGGCTGATCGAGAACGACGGCCGGCGTGCGTCGTCGCCGTCGAAACGGGCGGTGACCTTGTCATTGAGGCTGGCGATCTCCTCGAGCAGCTCGCGCATTTCCCGCGCTGCGGGGCGGTCGTCGAGCGAGGCGACCAGTTCAACCGGTTGCGTCAGGCGTTCGAGGTAGCCCTTGAGTTGGGTCTTGAGATCGGCGTCCAGCATGATGTCGGTACCTTTTGGGTGGATTCGGGACAGCAATCGACCAGCCGCCCCGACGGCCGCGGATCACGCGGCCGCCGCGGGAGGATGGAACAGGCGGCCGTTTCGCCGCCTGGATGCCCGGCCCGCGCGGCGGATGGGCGCGCGGGCCGGGCGGGACGTCGGTCAGATCTTGCCGACGAGGTCCAGCGACGGCTTCAGGGTCGCGGCACCTTCCTGCCACTTCGCCGGGCACACTTCACCCGGGTGCGACGCGACGTACTGGGCTGCCTTGACCTTGCGCAGCAGCTCCGACGCATCGCGGCCGATGCCGTTGTCGTGGATCTCGCACAGCTTGATCATGCCGTCCGGGTTGATCACGAAGGTGCCGCGCAGCGCCAGGCCGGCTTCCTCGATCATGACTTCGAAGTTGCGGGTGATCGCGCCGGTCGGGTCGCCGATCAGCGGGTACTTGACCTTCTTGATCGCTTCCGAGGTGTCGTGCCAGGCCTTGTGGGCGAAGTGGGTGTCGGTCGAGATGCCGTAGACCTCGACGCCCAGCTTCTTGAACGTCTCGTAATGGCTGGCCAGATCTTCGAGTTCGGTCGGGCAGACGAACGTGAAGTCGGCGGGGTAGAACACGAACACGTTCCACTTGCCCTTCAGCGACTGCTCGGTGACGTCGACGAACTTGCCATCATGGAATGCAGTGGCCTTGAACGGTTTGACCGCGGTGTTGATCAGCGACATGGAATACCTCCGTGAGGTGGTTGAAAAGCGTTGCAGAAAAAGCGTTGACCGGATGATCAGTGGACGTATGCTACCGGCTGGACAACCAGCAGACCAATTGAATGTCCGAATGGGTCCGATTGAGCCTGGCTATCGTGTCGGGCCGGATGGCGAGGCGGAGTGTGCCCCGAGGCCTGCGTATCGTGCAACGGCAGTGCATTGTCCGTTCCGGCAGGCCAGCCGATGCCGCAGCCCTGTCCCGCCGGGGGCCAGGATGAATGCCCTGTTCGGCCTGGACGCCTACTCGCCGCGCGAGATCGCCCAGCGCGTCAGCGCCATCGGCGTCGACAAGGTCGGCCTGCCATTGCCCACGCTGTTTCTGCTGGGATTGCTCGGCGGTGCCTTCATCGGGCTCGGGGCGATGATGTTCACGCTGGTGGCCAGCGATCCTTCCCCGGGATTTGCCGTATCGCGGCTGCTGGGCGGCCTCGCGTTCTCACTCGGGCTGTTGCTGGTCGTGGTGGCCGGTGCCGAACTGTTCACCGGCAACAACCTCATCGTGATGGCATGGGCCAGCGGACGCGTGGGCACCGGCGCGCTGCTTCGCAACTGGGTGGTGGTGTGCATCGCCAACTTCGTCGGCGCGACGGTCCTGGCCTGCCTGGTCTGGCTGTCCGGGCACGCCGGGCTCAACGACGGACGGGTCGGCGCCACGGCGGTGCAGATCGCGGTCGCGAAGGCGCAATTGCCGCTGGTGGAGGCGTTCTTCCGCGCGGTGCTCTGCAATGCGCTGGTGTGCATGGCGGTGTGGATGGCGATGGGCGGGCGCAGCGTGGCCGACAAGGCCGTGGCGATCGTGTTTCCGGTCACGGCTTTCGTGGCTTCCGGGTTCGAGCACTCGGTTGCCAACATGTACCTGTACCCGCTGGCACTGCTGCTTGGTGCGCCGGTCCCGGTCGAGCACATCGCAGTCAACCTGTTGTGCGTGATCGCCGGCAATATCGTCGGTGGCGCCGTGCTGGTGGCGGGCATCTACTGGGTGGTGTACCTGCGTACGCCGGGCAGCGCCGAGGGTATCGATCAGCGCTGATCCCGCACGGGCAGGTGATGCTGTTCTCGTCGAACCCGGTCAGGCCTGGGCCTGCATGCGCAGGCGACGTGCCGCTTCCTCGGCCAGCGCGTCGCCGATCTCGCGCATCACGCCATCGATGTCGACCTCGCCCAGGTCGCCTTCGAAGCGCCCGGTGAGTTCGACATGGGGCGTGAGCAGGCCGCGCTCGTAGAGGTCCCAGATCTCGTGGCCGTAGTCGGTCGTCATCAGCGCGGGGGCGAACCGGCCGAAGAAATTGCGCAGGTTGACCACGTCGCGGATCAGCAACCGCTTCGCATGGTTGTTGCCGGCGGCGTCGATCGCCTGGGGCAGGTCGATGATGACCGGGCCATCGGCGGCGAGCAGGATGTTGAATTCGGACAGGTCGCCGTGGATGATGCCAGCGCCCAGCATGCGGACCACCTCGCGCAGCAGCGACTGGTGGTGCATCTGCGCCTCGTCCTCGGTGAACACGACATCGTTGAGCCGTGGCGCCGCATTGCCGTCCCCGTCCGACACCAGGTCCATCAGCAGCACGCCGTCGCAGAAGTTGCGCGGCGCCGGCACGCGCACGCCGGCGGCAAACAGCCGGTGCAGTGCATCGACTTCTGCCGACTGCCAGGCGGCTTCCTGGGATTCGCGGCCGTAGCGCGTGCCGCGCGCCATCGCACGCGCCTGCCGCGTGCTCTTCACGCGGCGGTTCTCGGTGTAGTCGACCGCCTGGCGGAAGCTGCGGTGGGTGGCTTCCTTGTAGATCTTCGCGCACAGGGTCTGATCGCCGCTGCGCACGACATAGACGTTGGCTTCCTTGCCGCTCATCAGCTGACGGACGACCGTGTCTATCAGGCCCTCCTCGATGAGGGACTCGAGTCTCTTGGGTGGTTTCATTGCCCTATTGTGCGCCGCGGCGACGATGCCTGGCGCATACGCCGCCGGGCAGGCGCCAGGCAGGCACGCTCAGCGCGGGATCGCGCCGCTCCCGGCCGGGCCTGCGGGCGAGAGGGTCTGGGCGGCCGGCCCGCCGGGGCCTGCGCCGGCGGTATCCGGTACGGGTATGGACCCCGGCATCGGCGCGCCCGGGCCGGCAGAGGGCTGCGGCGGCAAGCCCACGCTGCCCGGACCCGCCTGCGCCGGTGCAGCCGGCTGTTGCTGGGCCGTGCCCTGCGCTGGCGCAGTCGGCCGTCGAGGCGCCGCCCCTACGCGTGAATAGCCCGCTGCATCCAGCGTCGAGTTCCATTGTCCTTCCTCGTACCCGACCAGCGTGGACGTGCCGATGACCAGTATCGGCACCTGCATCTGCCCCTTTGTTATCCGCTTGAACTCTTCCTGCAGCGCCGGCTGCGAGGGGTTGCGGTCGGTGAACGGCACGCCGCGGCTCACCAGCAGCTTGCGCGCGCTGGCGCACGGTTCGCCGCAGTCGTTGCTCCACAGGGTGACCGGGAAGCGCTCGCTGGCCTGCCGCTGTCCGAATGACTCCTGGCCCTCGATGCGACCGGCACGGCCGCGGATCTCGTTGACGGCCTTGGCATTCGGTGGCGGCGGCATGTCAGAGCATTCCCGGGAGCCGGAGTCGTTGGTCCAGCAGCGGATCTGCGCACTGGCCGCCGCGGGCGGGGCCGACAGGCCCAGGAGGAGGACGCCGGTGGCCATCAGGGCCGTGGCCAGGGAGCGGGAAAACCCGCAGCGCTGCGTATCCGGAGTGGCTGCGTTCGTCGTTTTCGTGTGCATCGTGTCCTCCCGCTGCTGTCGTCAGGCTGGCGTCGCCGGCGCTGGCGATGTCTCTTCGTCCATGCCGCCGTGGCGCAGCAGCGCGTCGATCTTCGGCTCGCGGCCGCGAAACTTGACGAAGGATTCCAGCGCCGGGCGGCTTCCGCCCCTCGCCAGCACTTCGTCGCGGAAGCGTGCGCCGATCTCTGGATTGAGCACGCCACGCTCCTCGAACAGGCTGTACGCGTCTGCGGACAGCACTTCCGCCCACTTGTAGCTGTAGTAACCGGCAGCATACCCGCCGGCGAAGATATGCGAGAAGCCGTGCGCGAACCGGTTGAACCCGGGCGGCTGGATCACGGACACCTCGCGCCGGACCTGCTCGAGCACGGCCTGGAGCGCACTGCCGCCTTCCGCGGTGGCAGCGGCATGGATGCGCATGTCGAACAGGGCGAACTCGACCTGGCGCAGGGTCTGCAGCCCACCCTGGAAGTTCTTCGCCGCAAGCATCCGGTCGAACAGCGCCCTGGGCATCGTCTCGCCGGTGTCGACATGCCGGGTGAGGTGCTTGAGCACGTCCCATTCCCAGCAGAAGTTCTCCATGAACTGGCTGGGCAGTTCGACCGCGTCCCATTCGACGCCGTTGATACCCGACACGAACAGCTCGTCGACCTCGGTCAGAAGGTGGTGCAGCCCGTGGCCGAACTCGTGGAACAGCGTGACCACGTCGTCATGGGTAAACAGCGCCGGGCGCGGCGTGCCGTCCGCACGGGGCACCGGCGCGGGAAAGTTGCAGGTGAGGTAGGCCAGAGGCAGCTGCACGTTGCCGCAGATGCGGCGCCGGGCGATCGCGTCGTCCATCCATGCACCGCCGCGCTTGGACGCGCGCGCGTAGAGGTCGAGGTAGAAATGGCCGAGCGGTTGCCCGGCGGCATCCGCCACCTCGAAGAACCGCACGTCCGGATGCCACTTCGGTGCGTCGCGTTCGGTGATGGTGAGCCCGTAGATCGTCTCGACGACGCGGAACATGCCAGGCAGCACCTGCGACTCGGGGAAGTACTGCTTCACTTCGTTGTCCGAGAACGAATAACGTTCGATGCGCAGCTTCTCGGAGACATAGGTGAGGTCCCAGGCCTGCAGGTCATGCATGCCCAGCCGCTCGGCGGCGAACGCGCGCAGTTGCGCGAGATCGCGCAGTGCGAACGGACGGGCCTTGGCCGCGAGTTCGCGCAGGAATTCGTCGACCTGCTGCGCCGTATCGGCCATCTTGGCCGCGAGCGAAAGGGCGGCGAAGTCGGCGAAGCCGAGGAGCTTCGCGAGTTCATGGCGCAGCGCGAGGATCTCGTCGATCAGCGGGCTGTTGTCCCACTCGGGCTTGCCGTACTCGGACGCGCGCGTCACGTATGCGCGGTACAGGCCCTCGCGCAGATGCCGGTCGTCGGCGTATTGCATCACCGGCATGTACGAGGGGGCCTGCAGCGTGAACCGGTAGCCTTCGCGTCCTTCCGCCTTCGCCGCCTCGGCAGCGGCCTCGATCGCGTCCTCGGGCAGGCCGGCCAGCGCCGCGCGATCGGTTTCGTAGTGGGAGAACGCGTTGGTGGCATCGAGCACGTTGTCGGAGAAGCGCGACGACAGCGTCGCCAGCCGCTCGCTGACCTCGCGATAGCGCTGCTTCTGCGCCGGTGGCAGTTCTGCGCCGGACAGCCGGAAATCGCGCACCTCGTTCTCGATCACCTTGCGCCGGGCGGGCGACAGGTCTGCGAACCCGGGGCTGGCCGCGAGCGCCTTGTACTTCGCGAACAGCGATTCGTTCTGGCCGATCTCGGTGTAGTACTCGGTGATTCGCGGCAGGTTGCCGTTGTAGGCCTCGCGCAGTTCCGGGCTGTTCATGACGGCGTTCAGGTGGCCGACCAGCCCCCAGGCCCTGCGCAGGCGGTCCGACACGTCTTCGAGCGGCCCGGCGAAGGTGTCCCAGCGCGGTTCGGCGCCATCTGCCGCGATGCTCGCGATCTCGGCACGGTTTCGCGCCAGCAGCGATTCGATCGCGGGGTCGACGTGCTCGACGCGGATGTCTCCGAACCGGGGCAGGCCCGATTGGTCGAGGAGGGGATTTTCCATCATTTACTCCAGGCTTCTGTGCGTCACGGCCGACGCGGCAGCAGGGGCATCACGTTGCTTCGCGGCCGCGAGAACACCGGCTCGCCGCCGATGATCGTGTGCCGGACACGGCCGAACATCGGCAGCCCGGAGAACGGCGTGTTCTTGCCCTGGCTGACCAGCGTGGCAGGGCCGACGATCCAGTCTTCGAGCGGGTCGAACAGGCAGAGGTCGGCGGTGGCGCCGGCCTCGATGCGGCCCGCGGGCAAGCCGAGGATACGCGCCGGGTCGGTGGTGATGCGCGCGAGCGCGGTCGGCCGATCGATCGACTGTTCGGCGGCCCACTTGAGCGTGAGAGGAAGCAGCAGTTCAAGGCCGGTCGCGCCAGGCTCGGATTCCGCGAACGGCAACTGCTTCGCGTCCTCGTCGACCGGGGTGTGGTCCGAGCAGGCCGCATCGATCGTGCCGTCGGCGAGCGCGGCGCGCAGCGCATCGCGGTCGCGCACGCTGCGCAGCGGCGGCACGAGGTGGCTGTGCGCATCGAAATAGCCGATGTCGATGTCGCACAGGTGCACATGGTGTATCGCCACGTCGCAGGTGATCGCGAGGCCGCTCGCGCGCGCGGCGCGCACCTGCTCGATCGCCCGTGCGCTCGACAGCCGGCACAGGTGCAGCCGCGCACCGGTCAGCCGCGCGAGCGTGACCAGCGTGTCGATCGCGATCGTCTCGGCGCACACCGGGATGCCGGCCAGCCCGAGGCGGGTCGCCACTTCGCCGCCGTGCGCGACGCCGCCGCGGGCGAGGAACGGCTCCTGGGGCCGCAGCCATACCGGGAAGTCGAAGCTCGCCGCGTACTGCATCGTGCGCATCAGCACGCGCGTGTCGGTGACCGGATGGTCGGCCTGCGAGAACGCGACGCAGCCGGCCTCGGTGAGTTCGGCCATCTCGGTGATGCGCTCGCCGGCGAGACCCTGGGTCAGTGCGCCGATCGGATACACGCGCGACAACGCGAGCGTGCGCGCCCGGTACTTCAGCATCTCGACCAGCCCGGGCTCGTCGAGCGGCGGATCGGTGTCGGGCGGGCAGGCGAGGCTGGTGACGCCCCCGGCTACCGCGGCGGCGAGTTCGGATTCGAGCGTTGCCTTGTATTCGAAGCCGGGTTCGCGCAGCCGTGCCGAGAGGTCGACCAGCCCGGGGCAGATCATCAGCCCGGTGGCATCGATCCGGCGTGCGTCGCCGAAGCCTTCGAGCGTGCGGCCCACCGCGCGGATGACCCCGCCTTCGAGCGCGACGTCGGCGCGGTATTCGCGGCAGGTGACCGGGTCGATCACCGTGCCGCCGTGGATCAAGAGGGGGGATGCTGCAGGATTCGCCATCTCAGCCCACCCCCAGGATCGACATCACCGCCATGCGCACCGCGATGCCGAAGGTCACCTGCGGCAGGATCACCGACTGCGATCCGTCGGCGACGCTCGATTCGATCTCGACGCCGCGGTTCATCGGGCCCGGGTGCAGCACGATCGCGTCGGGCTTCGCCAGCGCGAGCCGTTCGGAAGTGAGTCCATAGCTCTTGTAGTACTCCTGTGCGCTGGGCAGCAGCCCACCGTCCATGCGTTCGTTCTGCAGCCTCAGCATCGACACCACGTCGACGCCCTTCAGCGCCTCTTCCATGCGGCTGAACACGCGCACGCCCATGCGGCCGAGCGAATCGGGCACCAGCGTCTTCGGGCCGACGACGCGGATCTCGGGCACGCCGAGGATCGACAGCGCGTGGATCTGCGAGCGTGCGACCCGCGAATGCAGCACGTCGCCCACGATCACGACGGTGAGCCCGGTGAAGGACTGCTTGTAGTGGCGGATCGTGTACATGTCGAGCAGCGCCTGCGTCGGGTGCTGGTGGCGCCCGTCGCCTGCGTTGATCACGCTGATGCCCTCGCGCACATGGCTCGCGATCAGGAACGGCGCACCGCTCTGCGCGTGGCGCACGACGAACATGTCGGCATCCATCGCCGAGAGGTTCGAGATCGTGTCGAGCAGGGATTCGCCCTTGCTCGCCGAGCTGGCGTTGATGTTCAGGTTGATGACGTCGGCCGACAGCCGCTTGGCGGCGATCTCGAACGTGGTGCGCGTGCGCGTCGAGTTCTCGAAGAACAGGTTGAACACGCTCTTGCCGCGCAGCACCGGCACCTTCTTCACCTCGCGCTCGGTGACGCTGACGAACGGCCGGGCGGTGTCGAGGATGTTCACCAGCACATCCCGGGGCAGGCCTTCGATCGACAGCAGGTGCCTGAGCGCACCGTGCGCATCGAGCTGGGGGTTGCGGGTCATGGTCATCCTGTGCGTGGCGCTTCGGATCCGTGGATGTGTCGGGTGGCGCGTCAGGTGGCAGATTCGCGCTGCCCGCTGCGCGGCTGCACCTTGAGCAGCAGCGTGTCGGCATGCGCACCGCTGGCGCAGCGGTCGAGCACGATCTCGCGGCCGGCCTCGAGATCGACGTGCGCCCCCAGGAAGGTCGGCGCGACCGGCAGGTGGCGCCCGCCGCGGTCGAGCAGCGCCGCCAGCCGGATGCGCTCGGGGCGGCCGTAGTCGAACAGTTCGTTCATCGCGGCGCGGATCGTGCGCCCGGTGTGCAGCACGTCGTCGACCAGCAGGATGTCGGCGCCGGCGACCTCGAACGGGATCATCGATGCGCGCATGCGGATGCGCAGCCCGGAGGTCTCGAGGTCGTCGCGATGCAGGCCGACGTCGATGGTGCCCAGCGGCAGCGCGAAGCCGAGTACCCGGTGCAGGCGCTCGGCAATCCAGACCCCGCCGCTGTGGATGCCGACCATCGCGCACCGGGCCGGGTCGACCTGCGGGCGGATCTGTTCGACCAGCGCATCCAGAAGCGTGTCGACCGCCGGCAGCGCCGACGGATCGACCGTCGGGAAGGTGGGCTGGGTGCTCATCGGGCCTCGAGGAAGTCGCGCAGGATGATGAAGGCGGCCTGCGCATCGACCAGCCCCGCCCGGCGCATGCGATCGACACCGGCCTCGCGCAGCGTCGCCTCGGCATCGACCGAGGTCAGCCGTTCGTCGACCTCGTCCACCGGCAGTGCGTGCCTGCGCGACAGCGCCCGGCCGAACGCGCGCGCCGAGCGCGTCATCTGGTGTTCAGTGCCGTCCAGGGACCGCGGCACGCCGACCACCAGCCGTGCCGGTCGCCATTCCTCGACCAGCGCGGTGATCTTCGCCTCGGAGGCGGCGCGGTCGCTGGCGTCGATGGTGGTCAGCGGATGGGCCGAGCGCTGGCCGAGATCACCGACCGCGACACCGATGCGCCGCGTGCCGTAGTCGAACGCCAGCACGGTGCCGGTGGCGGCCTCATGCATGGCCGGCCTGCTCCGACAGGCGCGAGAGGTCGATGCCGAGCAGCCCGAGCGCGCCGGACATGCGCCCTTCCGGCGGCGTGTCGAACAGCGTGCCGGCGTCGGCGTCCACGGTGAGCCAGGCGTTCTGCCGGATCTCGTTCTCGATCTGGCCGGCGGACCAGCCGGCATAGCCGATGGTGATCAGCACCTGCGCCGGGCCTTCGCCCTGGCCGAGGGCGGTGAGGATGTCTTTCGACGTCGTGAGCCCGATGTCGTTGCGCACCTGCAGCGTCGACTGCCAGCTGCCGACCGGCTTGTGCAGCACGAAGCCCCGGTCGACCTGAACCGGGCCGCCGTAATGCACCGGCAGCCCGCGCAGCCGCGGCGATTCGAGCGGGATGTCGACCTGCTCGAACAGCCCCTGCAGCGTCATGTCGGTCGGACGATTGACCACCACGCCGAGCGCGCCCTTCTCGTTGTGCTCGCAGATGTAGGTGACCGTCTTCGAGAAATTCGGATCGCCCATGGCGGGCATGGCGATCAGGAAGTGGCCGGTCAGGTTGATCGGTTCGATGGGCATTGGGCGTGGTCAGTCGGAGTCACGATTGTAATCGCCGTACCGCCCCGCCACAATTCGGTCCCTTTGCCTATGGTGCGATCTGCTGCGACGGCGGCTGCCGTCCGGAGCGCAACCCGCCGATGCCCGTGAGAACGCTCGACACTGCCCTGTTCTGGTTTCGCCGTGACCTGCGTACCGGGGACAACGCGGCGCTCTGCGCGGCGCTGACGGCCGCACGGCAGGTCTGGTGCGTGTTCGTGCACGACCGCGCGATCCTCGACCG
>CAIQON010000227.1 GCA_903873475.1 uncultured bacterium | reverse complement strand
GGCCGACCTGCCGGCCAGGGCACGGGCGGTGCGGGCCGCGGCAGCGGCAGTGCCGCGGCTGCGCGCCCGGCCGCCCCCGCTCAGCCGCGGACGGCGGCACCGGCCAAGGCACAGCCGGCCCGAAGCGGCCCGGCCGGGTACGGTACGGCGGCACCGGCTCCTGCGCCCTCGGGCGGGCTGTATGCCGACCGGGGCAAGCCGCGTTCACGCGGCAGGGCTCGCTGAAAGCGCGCCGCACGACGCACCGTCGTTGCAGCGGCCGGGCGGCATGACGTCCTGTTTTCCAGCCGGGCGTGGTCGGTGCCGACACGCGTGCCGCACGCGCGTATCATTTCGATCCAGGCAGCAGTGCCACCGCCCGACGCCGAGAGCCCGCGCATGAAACCAGACGATTCCGACCTTTCCCTCCCCCCGCAACAGGTCAGCATCGATGTGCTGCTCGAGAAATACGCGAAGGGCGGAGAACAGTCGATCGAGGAGGTGCGCCGGCGCGTCGCCCGTGCGCTGGCCGCGATCGAAAGCGATCCGGCTCTCTGGGAACCGGTATTCATGGAAGCCCTCGAGAAGGGCTTCATCCCCGGCGGGCGCGTGAACTCGGCCGCCGGCACCGACCTGCAGGCGACGCTCATCAACTGCTTCGTGCAGCCGGTCGGCGATTCGGTATCCGAGACGGTCGACGGCAAGCCGGGCATCTATGTCGCGCTGATGCAGGCGGCCGAGACGATGCGCCGCGGTGGCGGCGTGGGCTACGACTTTTCCTCGATCCGCCCCAAGGGCGCGCATGTAAAGGGTACCGATTCGCATGCGAGCGGCCCGGTGTCCTACATGCGGGTGTTCGACCGCTCGTGCGAGACGGTGGAGTCCGCCGGTTCGCGGCGCGGCGCGCAGATGGGCATCCTGCGCTGCGACCATCCGGACATCGAAGACTTCATCCATGCGAAAGACCACGGCGACCTGCGCAACTTCAACGTGAGCGTCGCCGTCACCGACGCGTTCATGCGCGCGGTCGAAGCCGACGGCGAATGGTCGCTGGTGCACAAGGCGCCGCCACGCCGGCAGGGCGACGATACGCCAGCGCAGGACCCGCACGGCGCGTACATCTACCGCACGGTGCGCGCGCGCGACCTGTGGCAGCAGATCATGCAGTCGACCTACGACCATGCCGAACCGGGCGTGGTGTTCATCGACCGGATGAACAGCGACAACAACCTCGCCTACTGCGAGGGGATCGAGGCGACCAATCCGTGCGTGACCGGCGACACCTGGACGATGACGGTCGACGGCCCGCGGCAGGTGCGCGACTGCATCGGCGAGCCACAGACCCTGGTCGTCGACGGACGTCCGTGGGCGACCGGCCCGCAGGGCTTCTTCGAGACAGGGACGAAACCGGTGCTGGCGGTGACGACAGCCGAGGGCTTGACGATGCGACTGACCGAAGACCACCAGGTCCTGCGGGTCAAGCGCCTGACGCGTGACGTGCGCGAAACGGAATGGGTCCCGGCCGCCGCGCTCGCTGCGGACGACCGCATCGTCGTGCATGACCATCGCGCGCTGTCGGGCTGGCCCGGACGCGGTTCGGCCGACGAAGGGTTCCTGCTCGGATTCCTGCTGGGCGACGGTACGCTCAGGGCCGATACGGCAGTGCTGGAGGTGTGGGACGCCGCAGCCGCACGGGTCGTCGGTGGCCAGGCTGCGGCCGGCCTGTCTGCACGCTCGCTGATGAGCGCCGTCATCGATGCCACCACCGGGCTGCGCAAGCGCGCCGATCACCAGGGCTGGATGCCAGTCCCCGACCGCAACAGCTGGCGGTTCAAGTCGACTGCGCTGCGCGACCTGGCCGCCTCGTTCGGCATGTTCCCGGGTGCAAAGGCGATCACCCCCGAGATCGAGCGCGGTTCCTCCATGTTCTGCCGCGGCTTCCTGCGCGGGCTGTTCGACGCCGACGGGTCGGTGCAGGGCAGCCAGGCCAAGGGCATCAGCATCCGGTTGGCACAGTCGGACGAGGCGACGCTTCGGGCTGCGCAGCGGATGCTGGCACGGCTCGGCATCGTGAGTACGCTGTATCGCGAGCGTCGGCCCGCCGGGCTGCGTCTGCTGCCCGATGGCCGCGGAGCGATGTCGGCGTATCCGACGCGCGCGCAGCATGAACTGGTCATCTCCAACGACAACGTCATCCGCTTCGGCGACCTGGTCGGCTTCGCGGACAGCGACAAGCAGGCTGCCCTCGCGAAACTGCTCGCTGCCTACAGGCGCAGTGCGAACCGCGAGCGTTTCGTCGCTACGATCCGTTCGATCGAGCCCGACGGAATCGAGCCGGTCTACGATGTGAATGTGCCGGGCGTGCATGCCTTCGACGCCAACGGCCTCTACGTGCACAACTGCGGTGAACAACCCCTGCCCTCCTACGGCTGCTGCTGCCTGGGCAGCGTCAACCTCACGCTGTTCGTGCGCGAGGCCTTCACGCCGCAGGCGCGGTTCGACTTCGAGGCGTTCGGCCGCGTGGTACGCCCCGCGATCCGCATGCTCGACAACGTGCTCGACGCCACCGTCTGGCCGCTGCCGCAGCAGTACGCCGAGTCGCGTGCGAAGCGCCGGGTGGGCCTGGGCTTCACCGGCCTGGGCGACGCGCTGATCATGCTGGGGCTGCGCTTTGATACCGAAGGCGCGCGCGGCATGGCCGCGCGGATCGCGCAGGCGATGCGCGACGAGTCGTATGCAGCGTCGGTCGACATCGCGAAGGACAAGGGCGCCTTCCCGGCCCTGGATGCCGGGCGCTACCTGGCCGAGCCGTCGTTCGCCTCGCGGCTTCCGGAGGACGTCCGGCAGGGCATCCGCAAGCACGGCCTGCGCAACAGCCACCTGCTGTCCATCGCGCCGACCGGCACCATCTCGCTGGCGTTCGCCGACAACGCGTCCAACGGCATCGAGCCGCCCTTCTCCTGGACCTACCAGCGCAAGAAGCGCATGCCCGACGACACGCACAAGGTCTACGACGTGGAAGACCATGCGTGGCGGCTGTACCGGCACCTCGGCGGCAACGTCGATGCGCTGCCGGAATCGTTCGTCACCGCGCTCGAGATCTCCGCGCTCGACCACATGAAGATGGTCGCCGCCGTCGCGCCGTTCGTCGACTCGGCGATCAGCAAGACCGTCAACGTGCCGGCGGACTACCCCTACGAAGACTTCCAGAACCTCTACATGGAAGCCTGGAAGGCCGGCCTGAAGGGCATCACCACCTACCGACCCAATGCCGTGCTCGGCAGCGTGCTGTCGGTGACGCCATCGACGTCGTCGGGCACCGGTACGGCGCCCAACGACGCACCGAACGACCTGGACACCAGCGACGCCGACCGGCGCATCCGCCTGGATGCCGCGCCGCAGCCGGCACTGGCCAGCCTGCGCTGGCCGGGCCGCCCCAAGCTCACTGCCGGCAATCCGTCGTGGACGTTCATGGTCGAGTCGCCGACTGGCAGCTTCGCGATCTTCGTCGGCCATGTGGAAGGCGAACAGTCGCATCCGTTCGAGGTCTGGGTAAACGGTGCGGAGCAGCCGCGCGGCCTGGGCGCCGTCGCCAAGACGCTGTCGATGGACATGCGCGCACAGGACACCGGCTGGCTGCGCGCAAAGCTCGACATGCTCTCGAAGACCCCGGGCGACGACGCCTTCGACTGCGCGCTGCCGCCCGACGGCAAGCCGCTGCGCATGCCCAGCATGGTCAGCGCGTTCGCGCGTATCGTGCGCTGGCGCGTGGAGCAACTCGGCGCGCTTGACGAGCATTCGGGCGGCACCCCGGTGCTCGACACCCTGTTCACGAAGAAAGAGCCCAAGACCGGCACCGACGGCACGATGAGCTGGAGCGTCGACGTCTACAACGGCGCGAGTGGCGACGACTTCGTGCTGATGCTGAAGGAGCTGGTGCTGCCCAACGGCCAGCGCCGTCCGTACTCGATGTGGCTCGCAGGTTCGTATCCGCGTGCGCTCGATGGCCTGTGCAAGCTGCTGTCGCTCGACATGCGGGTGATCGACCCGGCGTGGATCGGCATGAAGCTGCGCAAGCTGCTGTCGTATGCCGAGCCACTGGGCG
>CAIQON010000226.1 GCA_903873475.1 uncultured bacterium | reverse complement strand
TGCACCAGCCGATGGCTACACATTGATGCTCGGCTCCAACGGACCGCTGACCGTGGGCCCGGCGCTCTATCCGAAGGTGCCCTATGACCCGCTACGCGACTTCGCGCCGATCAGCATGCTTGGCTTCACGCCGATCGTACTGGTGGTTCATCCGGCTATCCCGGCCCGCAGCGCCGGTGAACTGGTCGGGTTGCTCAAGTCCCGCCCTAACCAGGTCACTGTTGCCTCCCCCGGCATCGGCACGTCGGCACATCTGGCGGGCGAGCAGTTCCAAGTACTTACCGGCACGCGGCTGGTGCACGTGCCTTACAAGGGCAGCGGCCCAGCGCTGGCGGATCTGATGGCCGGCCATGTCGCAGTCGCCTTCGATCCGCTGTCCTCGTCCCTCTCCTTCATCCGCGCGGGCAAACTGCGGGCGCTCGCGGTGACAACGCCCAAGCGCGCGCCCTGGCTCGACAGCGTGCCGACGCTCGAAGAAGCCGGCGTAAGCGGTTACGAAGCGAGCACCTTTGTTGCCCTGCTCGCCCCCGCTGCCACACCGCGCCCGATCATCGACCGGCTGAACACTGCCACCCTGAAAGCCTTGGCAGGCGCCAGCGTCCGAGACCTCTTCAACCAGTTTGCAACCGTGGTCGGGGGCAGCACGCCCGAACAGCTTGGCGCCTTCCTGAAGGAAGACCTCGCCCGTTGGACGAAGGTCATTAAGGAAGCCAAGGTCAAACCCGAATAGCTGCCCCACCCCCATCTTCAGGAGTAAGCCCATGTCCGGTTCCGCGCCGCGCACGATCCTCGCCACCAGTGCCGTCGTCTTCACCACCCTCTCTGCTGCGGGCATCGGGACCGCACAGGCCGCCGAGGGCTACCCTCAGCGCGCGCTGCGAATGATCGTGCCCTTCCCCCCCGGCGGCGCGACCGACACCATCGCCCGGCTGGTTGGTGCCCGGCTTGCGAGCAGCTTCGGCCAGCCGGTGGTGCTCGACAACCGACCCGGCGGCGGTACGGTCACCGCGACAGACATTGCAGCCCGCGCCGCACCGGACGGCTACACGATGCTGGTGGTGACTGCCGCCTTCACCGCCAATCCCAGTCTGATCTCCCGTCTCCCGTACGACAGCGAGCGCGACTTCGCCCCGGTCGCGCTGATGTCCTCTTCACCCAACCTCCTTCTGGTCACCCCGTCACTGCCCGTACAGTCGGTGCGAGACCTGATTGCGTATGCCAAACAGAACCCCGGCAAGCTCAGCTTCGGCTCTGCGGGCAACGGCACCAGCAACCACCTGGCGGGCGAGATGCTGCGCACCCAGGCGGGCATCGACATCGTGCACGTGCCCTACAAGGGCGACCCGCCGTCGATCACCGACCTTATCACCGGACAGATCCAGATCCTGTTCATCGGACTGGCCCCGGTCGCCCAGCACATCAAGGCCGGCCGCCTGCGTGCTATCGGCATTGCTGGCCAGAAGCCTACCGCCCAGTTGCCCGCAGTGGCACCCCTGGCAACCAGCGGCTTGCCAGGCTTCGAGTCGGCCGTGTGGAACGGTATGGTCACGCGCAGCAACGCGCCGGCCGCCGTGGTCCAGCGACTGAATGCTGAGATTACCAACGCGCTCTCCAACCCCGAAACCCGCGACCAGGTGATCGGTCTCGGATTCGACCCTATCGGAAGTTCCCCGACCGAGTTCCGTGACTTCCTTCGTGCAGAAACTGCGCGCGTCAGCAAGACAGTGAAGGCAGCAGGAATCAAGATCGATTGACGACCTCGTCTTGCACGGTATCGAGGGAGCCTGCCGGTTAGCTAGCGCGAGTGTTTGCCCAATTGAAGTATGTGGGGCCAGGAACAGACTCAGGCCGTACGGCAATGTGCTCGTCTCACGTGTGGCCGTGTTCACGGACCGAATGAACGCCACGCTTGCACATGCGTATTCCGGCCATGCCGGTACCCGAATCCGGCGGAAGCCGGTACCTGATTCCGGTTTCATGCCGGTACAACAATCCGGTTGATGCCGGTACAAGCCGAGCGGGCGGGAAGGCAGTGTCGGCTCGCTGGGTGGCGAGCG
>CAIQON010000225.1 GCA_903873475.1 uncultured bacterium | reverse complement strand
GTCAACTCCCACGGCGGCTATGTGCGGCAGTACCAGGTGCTCGCCGACCCGCAACGCATGCGCGGCTTCAACGTGCGCCTGGCCGAGATCTACACCGCACTGGAACGCAACAATGCGAACAGCGGCGGCGGGATACTGCCGCGCGGCGCCGAGCAGTACCTCATCCGCGGTGTCGGCCTGGTTCGCACGCTGGAGGACATCGGCAACATCGTGATCAAGGAAATCGGCGGCACGCCGGTTTTCCTTCGCAGCGTGGCCACGATCACGCTGGGCGAAGAGGTCAGGGTGGGCGCGGCCATCAAGAACGGCGATACCGAGGCTGTGGCGGGCATCGTCATGATGATCCGCGGCGGCAATGCGCGCGATGTCGTGAGCCGGGTCAAGCAGCGGGTGGACCAGATCAACGAACAGGACCTGCTGCCCGGAGGCCTGAAGATCGTCCCGTTCTACGACCGCACCGAGCTCGTCGACTCGGCCCTCTACACGATCGTCAAGGTGCTGCTCGAGGCAATCGTGTTCGTGGTGGTCATCCTCATGGTGTTTCTCGGCGACATCCGGTCCAGCCTGATCGTCGTGGCGACGCTGCTGCTGACGCCGCTGTTCACCTTCATGGTGATGAACCAGTACGGCATCTCGGCGAACCTGATGTCGCTCGGCGGGCTGGTGATCGCGATCGGCCTGATGGTCGACGGTTCGGTCGTGGTGGTCGAGAACACGTTCAAGCGGCTGGGCGAGGCGCGCGACTCCGGTGAGAACCGGCTGCGCATCGTGCTGCGCGCCGCGGGCGAGGTGGGCGTGCCGGTGGTGTTCGGCGTGGGCATCATCATCGTCGTGTTCATGCCGCTGCTGACCCTGACCGACATGGAAGGCAAGATGTTCGGCCCGCTGGCGCAGGTGATCGGGATCGCGCTGGCGATCTCCCTCGTGCTGTCGCTCACGCTCACGCCCATCCTCGCTTCGTACATGCTGAAGGGCGGTGCCGACCACGACACGTTCGTGATCCGGATGATCAAGCCTGGCTACCTGCGCCTGCTCGACTGGTCGGTTGCGCACGAGAAGTCGGTGGTCGCGATCGCGATCGGCCTGCTGGCGGCTGCCGGCGCGGCGTTCCCTTTCCTCGGCACGGCCTTCGTCCCGGTGATGCAGGAGGGCGCGGTGACACCGCAGATCATCCGCGTACCCTCGGTATCGCTGGAGGAGTCGCTGCGTACCGAGTTCGAGGCGATGAAGCTGGTGTCGCAGGTGCCGGGCGTGAAGATGGCGGTATCCACGCTCGGCCGGGGCGAGAGCCCGGCCGACCCCGCCGGGATGAACGAATCGAGCCCGGTGGTGAGCCTGCTGCCGCCCGACGAGCGCCCGGAGGGTTTCAAGCGCCAGTCCGACATCGAGCGCCGGATCCGCGAAGTGCTGTCCGTGCTGCCCGGGGTGCAGCTGGTGATGAGCCAGCCGATCCAGGAGCGGGTCGACGAGATGGTGACCGGCGTGCGCTCGCAGGTCGCGATCAAGCTGTTCGGCGACGACCTCGCCGTGCTGCGCCAGAAGAGCGAGGAGATCGCGCGCGTGCTCAACGGCATCGGGGGCACCCGCGACCTTCGGCTGGACAGGGTCAGCGGCCAGCCTTACCTGACCATCGACATCGATCGCACGGCGATCGCGCGCTACGGCATCAACGTGGCCGACGTGCACGACGTGATCGAGACGGCGATCGCCGGCCGGCAGGCTACCGAGGTGTTCGAAGGGGAACGCCGCTTCGCAGCCGTGGTGCGTTACCCGGAACCCTACCGCGACAGCATCGAGGCGATCGGCAACATCCTGTTCACTTCGCCCAACGGCGCGATGGTGCCGCTCAAGAGCCTGGCCACGATCACGGTGGTCGACAGCGCGCCGGTGATCGCGCGCGAGTCGGGACGGCGCCGGATCGTGATCGGCTCCAACGTGGCCGGGCGCGACCTGGGTGGCTACGTCGCCGAGGCCCAGGCGCGGATCGCGGAAAAGGTCGACCTGCCCGAGGGGTACACCCTGCAGTGGGGCGGCCAGTTCGAGAACATGGAGCGGGCGCTGGGCCGACTGTCGGTGATCGTGCCGATCACGGTCGCGACCATCTTCTTCCTGTTGTTCGTCCTGTTCAAGTCCCTGCGCTGCGCGGCCCTGATCATCCTCGTGCTGCCGTTCGCGTCGCTGGGTGGCATCTTCGGCCTGCTGCTGTCGGGCGAGTTCCTGTCGGTGCCGGCTTCGGTCGGCTTCATCACGCTCTGGGGTATCGCGACCCTGAATGCGGTGGTGCTGGTCGAGTACATCCGGCACCTGCGCGGCGAAGGGCTGGACGTCCGCGAAGCCGTGGTCGAGGGTTGCAAGGCGCGCCTGCGGCCGGTGCTGATGACTGCCTCGGTGGCCATGCTCGGATTGATCCCGATGCTGTTCGCCACCGGCCCTGGTTCCGAGGTCACCCGTCCGCTGGCGGTGGTGGTTATCTCCGGCCTGGTCACATCGACGCTGCTGACGCTGGTGGTGGTTCCGGCCCTGTTCAAATGGTTCGACGAGAAGCCGATCGAGGCGTGAACGGTACGGCTTCCCGGGCAGATGAGGGTGCCCGGGCCGTGCATGGCATGCTTCCGGAGAGGAGAGGCGATGAAGGAGATAAAGGCAATCGTGAGGCCGGCGCGGCTCGACCGGGTGAGCGACGCATTGCGCAAGCTGCCCGGCTTCCCGGGCATGAGCGTCGGCAAGGTCGAGGGTTGCAGTCGATTTCCGTCCGGTCAGAATCCGCGCAATCCCAAGGAGGCGCTGACGGAATTCTCCAGCAAGATGCGCATCGAGATGGTCTGTCCCGATGAGATGGTCGACCCGATCATGCGGCTGATCTCCGAACAGGGGTTCACCGGCCAGGCGGGCGACGGTCTGGTCTGGGTGACCGACGTCCTGCACCGGGTGCGCGTGGTCGAGAAGGAGCGCGACCTCGCTGCCCTGGGCGCGCTCGGGCTACCCGGCACCGATCCGGGCTGACCGGGCGGCACCTGCTTCGGCTGGCAGCCTGCTTCAGTGACGGGTGGGGCTGCCGGGCGAGCGCGTGCCGCCGACGAAGAGCTGGGCGGCATCGACCGGGTCGAAGCGGTAGGCCCGATTGCAGAACTCGCAGGTCACCTCGACGTGGCCCCGTTCGGCGAGCACCGACTCGACCTCCTCCGGTCCGAGCATGGCGAGCATCGATTCGACGCGCGCCTTCGAGCAGGAGCAGCGGAAGGCGAGCGGCTGGGGCTCGAACAGGCGCACGTCTTCTTCATGGAACAGCCGGCGCACGATGTCCATCGGTGCGAGGCCGAGCAGTTCCGAGGCGTCGACCGTACCCGCCAGGATGCGTACCCGGTCCCAGCGGTCGGTATCGTCGTCGACCGACTCGGGCAGTCGCTGCAGCAGCAGGCCGCCGGCCCGCATGCCGTCGGCCGCCACGGTGAGCGAGGTCTCGATCTGTTCGGAGTGCCTCATGTAGTGCATCAGCATCTCCGCCACGCTGCCGCCGACGACCTCGACCACGCCCTGGTAGCTCTGCGAGCCGTCGGGCTGGATCAGCGTGATCGCACAGCGCGCATCGCGCAGCAGTTCGGCGAAACCGGCCTGCTCGGGCAGCGCATCCCACTTCGCGGTGGCCCGCAACGTGCCGGCGCTCGTGCATTCGACCACCAGCAGGCGCAGCGGCCCGTTGCCCTGGACCTGCATCAGCATCGCGCCGTCGAACTTGATCGTCGCCGAGAGCAGCGCGCTCGCGGCCATCATCTCGCCAAGCAGGGTCTGCAGCAGCGGCGGGTAGTCGTGGCGTTCGAGCACCGCGCGCCAGGTCGCTTCGAGTTGCACGATCTCGCCGCGAATCGGCGCACCCTCGAACAGGAACCTGCGTATCGAATCGGACATCATTGCCCCGTCGTTCGGTGGTTGCACGGGCCAGCGGCAAGGTCGGCGCGCGGCCGCATCTCCGGCACCAGTACCAGCGCCGCCAGCGGTGGCAGCGTCAGCCACGTCGATGCAGGCTGGCCAGACCATGGTTCGTCCGACGCATCGACGAAGCCTGCGTTGCCCAGGTTGCTGCCCCCGTAGAGTGAAGCATCGCTGTTGAGCACCTCCCGGTAGCGTCCCGCCTGCGGCACGCCGAGCCGGTGCCCGAGGCGCGGCACCGGGGTGAAGTTCAACGCGATCACCGCATGCCGGCCGTCGCGGGCGCGCCGGATGAAGGTCAGGACCGACTGCTCTGCATCGTTGCAGTCGATCCACTCGAAGCCGCCAGGCTCGAAGTCGAGCTGGTGCATGGCCGGTTCATCGCGGTAGAGGCGGTTGAGGTCGCGCACCAGCGACTGCACGCCCTGGTGCCATTGCAGCGAGAGCAGCGGCCAGTCGAGTTCGCGCTGCGAGTTCCATTCGCGGCCCTGGCCGAACTCGTTGCCCATGAAGGACAGCTTGCGTCCCGGCGTGGTGCACTGCAGGGCAAGGAGGAGGCGCAGGCCTGCAAACCGCTGCCAGGCATCGCCGGGCATCCGATCGAGCAGCGAACGCTTGCCGTGCACCACCTCGT
>CAIQON010000224.1 GCA_903873475.1 uncultured bacterium | reverse complement strand
GGCCGTCCGTGCGCGTATCATGCGCTGCCGATCCACCCGCAGCAGCACCGCAGGCGCTCCGATGCACGATCCCTCAGTCTCCAAAGTCGCCGTGCCGGCCGCTTCCACGGCTGTGCCGGTCCCCACTGGCCTGGTACTGCACCAGGCATCGAACCGGCTCGAAGCCACTTTTTCCGACGGCCGCAGCTTTTCGCTGCCGACCGAGTTCCTGCGCGTGTACTCGCCGTCCGCGGAGGTGCGCGGACACGGGCCGGGCGAGGGCACGCTGCAGACAGGCAAGCGGAACGTGACGATCACCGACATCGATCCGGTGGGCACCTACGCGGTGAAGCTGGTGTTTTCGGACGGCCACGATACCGGCATCTTTTCCTGGGCGTTGCTCTACGATTACGGCTTGAATCAGGACACGATGTGGGCGCGCTACCTTCAGCGGCTGGATGCTGCGAAAGGCAGTCGCGACCCGGAGCGCTGAGACGGGCGTGGCGGAAACAGGTTGAAAGGAATGCGATGACTCGCAAGGTCGACTTCGGTTTCGAATCGGTGGCTGAGAACGAGAAGGCGCGGCGCGTGGCCGGCGTATTCGACTCGGTCGCCGACCGCTACGACCTGATGAACGACCTGATGTCGGGCGGCATGCATCGGCTCTGGAAGCGCTTCACGATCGACCAGAGCGGCGTCCGGCCGGGGCAGAAGGTACTCGACATCGCGGGGGGTACCGGTGACCTCGCGCGGGCGTTCCAGGAGCGCGTCGACCCCACCGGCACCGTACTGCTGACCGATATCAACGCGTCGATGCTCGCGCGTGGCCGCGACCGGATGCTCGACGAAGGCCGGGTGATCGAGGTCGTGCGTTGCGACGCCGAGCGGCTGCCCTTCCCCGACTGCACGTTCGATTGCGTCAGCGTCGCCTTCGGCCTGCGCAACATGACCCACAAGGACCTGGCGCTGGCCGAGATGTACCGCGTGCTGCGCCCCGGCGGGCGACTGCTCGTGCTCGAGTTCTCGAAGGTCTGGTCGCCGCTTGACCCGCTCTACCGTCTGTACACCATGCAGTTGCTGCCGGCGATGGGCAAGCTGGTGGCCAACGACAGCGCGAGCTATCGCTATCTGGCCGAATCGATCGCGAAACATCCAGACCAGGAAACCCTCAGGCAACTGATGATCGATGCCGGTTTCGAGCGCGTCGAATACTTCAACCTCAGCGCTGGCGTCGTTGCACTGCACCGCGGCTACCGTCTGTAGGCGGGGCGGGTCAGGGCCCCTTTTGTCTGTCGCTGTCCCGGGGGGAACCTTTCTTGCGGAAGCCTGTCCAAACAATGTTGGAATCCGCGGAAGCAGATTCAGGGTATATAGTATTCGGGCGTTTTCCGGACTCTTTAGAAGCAGTGTTTTCCTTGGAGAATCAATGAACAAGCTGATGACTTGGGTGGTGGCGGGCGTTGTCGGGCTGAGCCTGACGGCAGCCAGTTTCGACGCCGAGGCGCAGAAGCGCCGGTTCGGTGGCGGCAACAACGTCGGCATGAAGCGCGACGCAGTGCAGCCCCAGAAGCCGGGCGCGCCGGCACAGGCCCAGGGGCAGCAGACGCCGGGTACCCCGGCTGCCGCACCTGCCGCTGCAGGCGCTGCGGCTGGCGCGGCCGGCAAGTCGATGCCGGGCTGGCTCGGGCCGGTGGCTGGCCTGATGGCCGGTGGCCTGCTCGCCGCGATGTTCTTCGGCGGCGCGTTCGACGGCCTGAGCGGCGGCGACTTCATGATGTTCGCGCTGCTGGCGCTGGCTGCATTCATGGCTTTCCGCTTCATGCGTTCCCGCGCCCAGACGCAGGCTCCCGCCTCGTACCGGATGAGCAACGGCCAGCAAGTGCCGGTTGACGTGCCGCCGACGGGGAGTGCGCCGCGCATGCCGGTCGCGCCAGCCGTAGCCGAGGGCCGCATCCCGGCCGACTTCGACGTGCAGGGTTTCGTGCGCAACGCCAAGATGACGTTCATCCGGCTGCAGGCGGCGAACGACGCGAAAGACCTGAACGACATCCGCGACTACACGACGCCCCAGGTCTACGCCGCGGTGTCCATGCAGATGCAGGAGCGCGGTGATGTCGCCCAGCGCACCGAGGTCGTGTCGATCGACGCCCAGGTGATGCAGGTCGTGACCGAAGCTGGCAAGACGATCGCCAGCGTGCGTTTCACCGGCCTGGTGCGCGAAGACAATGCAGTGAATCCCGAGCCGGTGGACGAAGTCTGGCACGTCGAGAAAGACCTGTCGGACGCGAACGCCACCTGGCTGATCGCCGGCATCCAGCAGGTCGAGCAGGACGCGACGCCGGCCTGATGCTCCAGGTCTGACGCTTCAGGTCTGACGGTGCCCTGCCATTCCAGGCAGGCATCGTCGCAGCGACGGTAACGAGGCAGCGACAACGGGCGGAGCGATCCGCCCGTTGTCTTTTGCTGGCATCCTCCGGATTGTCTCTACCCGTCCCGGTGCCCCTGCCAACCCCATGCGTATGCCTGTCGAGCCAGTGATCATCGGCGCACTGAACCATCTGCTGACCGCGCAGTCCTGGGCGACGGCGCGGCTGGCAGCGCACGCTGGGGATGCGATCCGGCTGGAACTCGGTCCGACCGCAGTCGAACTTGCGGTGACCGACACCGGCCTGTTCGAGGCTGCGGCCGGACGCTCGCCTGCGGTCACCATCGCCGTGCCGCTGGCGGCGCTGCCGCAGTTGCTGGCGCGCGATCTCCAGGCCCGTCGTGCCGTGACGGTGACCGGCAACGTGGCGCTCGCCGCTGACCTTGAATACCTGTTCGCCAACCTGCGCTGGGATGTCGAGGCCGACCTCAGCCGCCTGTTCGGCGACATCGCCGCGCGCCGGATCGGCCGCGCCGGACAGGCCGCCGCCGCCCTGCCGGGCGCTGTCGCCCGGTCTTTCGCCCGATCGTCGCGGCAGTTCCTGACCGAAGAGCAGGCGGTGCTTGCCAGGCCTGACGAGGTGTCGGCTTTCATCGACGAGATCGACCACCTGCGCGACGATGCCGACCGGCTCGAGAGCCGCATCGCACGCCTGGAGGCTGCGCGCCGCCCGCGCGTGCCTGCTGATCGATGATGCGGCTGCTGCGACTTTTCCGCATCCTCCAGGTCACCTACCGCTACGGGCTGGACAGTTTCGTGCTGGGCCATGAGCGGTTCCGCGCCCTGCGCCCCCTGCTGCGACTGAAGGGACGTGGCCATCGTGGCGATGCGCCGCGCGGCGAACGGCTGCGCCTGGCCCTGGAGGCACTCGGCCCGATCTTCGTGAAGTTCGGCCAGATGCTGTCGACCCGGCGCGACCTGATCCCGCCGGACATCGCCGACGAACTGGCGAAGCTGCAGGACCAGGTACCGCCGTTCCCGAGCGCCCAGGTGTTCGAGACGCTGGAGCGGGTCTACGGCAAGCCGGTCGACCAGGTGTTCGCCTCGTTCGATCCGGTACCGGTGGCCAGCGCGTCGGTCGCGCAGGTGCACTTCGCGATCCTGCCCGACGGCCGCGAGGCCGCGGTGAAGGTCCTGCGTCCCGGCATCGGCCGCATCATCGAGAACGACCTCGGGCTGATGGATGTCGCGGCCGGGCTGGTCGAGTCGTTGTGGACCGATGGCAAGCGCCTGCGCCCGCGCGAGGTGGTGCATGAATTCCAGAAGCACCTGCTCGATGAACTCGACCTGATGCGCGAGGCGGCCAGCGCCAGCCAGTTGCGGCGCAACTTCACCGATTCGTCGCTGCTCACGGTGCCCGAGGTGTACTGGGACTGGTGCGCCACCGAAGTGATGGTGATGGAGCGCATGTACGGTATCCCGATCTCGCACATCGACGAGATCCGCGAGGCCGGCATCGACATCCCGCTGCTCGCGCGCTCCGGGGTCGAGATCTTCTTCGCGCAGGTGTTCCGCGATGGCTTCTTCCATGGCGACATGCACCCGGGCAACATCTTCGTCGGGCCCGACGGCCGCTATATCGCGCTCGACTTCGGCATCGTCGGCACGCTCACCGATGTCGACAAGAACTACCTCGCGCAGAACTTCCTCGCCTTCTTCCGTCGCGACTACAAGCGCGTGGCGATGGCCCACCTCGAGGCGGGCTGGGTGCCGGCCGACACCCGCGTCGACGAGTTCGAGAGTGCGATCCGCGCGGTGTGCGAGCCGATCTTCGACAAGCCGCTGAAGGAGATCTCCTTCGGCAAGGTGCTGCTGCGGCTGTTCCAGACTTCGCGCCGGTTCAACGTCGAGATCCAGCCGCAACTGGTGCTGCTGCAGAAGACGCTGCTCAACATCGAGGGCCTCGGCCGTGACCTCGACCCCGACCTCGACCTGTGGAAGACTGCCCAGCCCTATCTCGAACGCTGGATGAGCGAGCAGATCGGCTGGCGTGCGCTCGTGCGCGGGCTGCAGGAGGAGGCGCCGGCCTGGGCGACGTCGCTGCCGCAGATCCCGCGCCAGATCGCGCAGGCGCTCAAGCCCGGCCGCAATGACGCCCTCGCCTTCGAACTGCGCCGGCTGATCCGCCAGCAGCGCCGGCAGACGCTGCTGCTCGGTATCATCGCGACCAGCCTGGTGGCGCTGTTCGCCTGGCAGGTGTTCTCGGGCTGGTGAGCGTGTGCCGCTGGCACGCCGGTTGCGTCTGCAGTCCGCGGCAGTATCCATCCTGACGGGGAAACCATGCTTGTCACGATCGTCATCCTTTATCTGCTGGTCACCATCGCCATCGGCCTGTTCGCGGCACGCCACGTGCACGACGCGAAGGATTTCATGGTCGCCGGGCGCAGCCTGCCGCTGTACATCAGTGTCGCTACCGTGTTCGCGACCTGGTTCGGTGCCGAGACTGTCCTGTCGGTGTCGGCCACCTTCGCGCGCGACGGCCTGAACGGCATTCCCGCTGACCCGTTCGGCGCCTCGGCCTGCCTGCTGGTGGTCGCGTTCTTCTTCGCGCGTGCGTTCTACCGGATGAACCTGCTGACCATCGGCGACTTCTACCGCAAGCGCTACAACAAGCCGGTCGAAGTGGTGACCAGCCTGGCGATCGGACTGTCCTACCTTGGCTGGACGTCGGCGCAGCTCACCGCGCTCGGGCTGGTGCTGATGGTGCTCTCCGATGGTGCGATCTCGCTGTCGACCGGCATCATCATCGGCACGGTGGTCGTGGCTGGCTACACGATCTGGGGCGGCATGTGGTCGGTGGCGCTGACCGACCTGTTCCAGACGGTGGTGATCCTGGTCGGCCTGGCTGCAGTGGCCTGGCTGATGGCCGACATGGCAGGCGGTGCCGGCGTGGTGATGCAGGCCGCGATCGACGCCGACAAGTTCGCGTTCTTCCCGCAGGGAGACTGGACCGAGTGGCTGCCGTTCATCGCAGCCTTCCTCACGCTCGCGCTCGGCTCGATCCCCCAGCAGGACGTTTTCCAGCGAGTCACCTCGGCGAAGGACGAGGACACCGCGGTGCGCGCGTCGCTGATCGGCGCCGGCGCCTACTTCTGTTTCGCGTTCGTACCACTGTTCATCGCCTACGCGGCACTGACCATAGACCCATCGATGACACAGCTGTTCGCGTCGGATGATCCACGCGAGATCCAGCGCATCCTGCCCGATGCGGTGCTCGCGCAGACGCCGCTGTGGGCGCAGGCGATGTTCTTCGGTGCACTGCTGTCGGCCATCCTGTCCACGGCTTCGGGCGCGCTGCTCGCCCCGGCATCCATCTTCACCGAGAACGTGATCCGCCCGTTCGTGAAACACATGGGCGATCGCCAGCTGCTGCTCACCGTGCGCCTGGTGCTGGTCATCTTCGCGATGGGCGCGCTGCTGTTCGCGCTGAACTCGCGCAGCACCATGTACGAGATGGTGCAGAACGCCTACAAGGTGACGCTGGTCGCGGCGTTCACGCCCCTGGTGTTCGGCCTGTACTGGCGGCGTGCGACCAATGCGGGCGCGGTGCTGTCGATCGTGCTCGGGTTGTTGTCGTGGGTCACGATGGAAGTGGTCGCGCCCGAGGGGCTGTGGCCGCCGCAACTCGTCGGGCTGGGGTTCGCGATCGCCGGCATGGTCGTCGGTTCGCTGATGACGCAGTCGCGCGAGCACCACGGTGCGCCGGGGCTGGATCTCGAACGCAAGGGATAGAAGCACCCGAGGGATATTGATCTGCATACGGGTGCCTGGTCACAGGCTCCCGGCGGCGAACGACACCCCCCATGCCGCCCCTGCTGCCAGCAGCAGGCCGGGGATCACCCGCAATGCATAGCGCGCGCCGCCGGCGAAGCTCGCGACCATCTTGCTTGCAGTATTGGTCGAGATCGCCAGCAGCAGCGTCAGCTGCAACTGGCTTGTGGAGCCTTCTCCCGATGCGGCCAGCGACAGCGCAGACGCCGAGGCCGCATGCACGTCGGCGAATCCGGCGAGTGCGATTGCGACAAGCGAAGCCTCCGCGCCCAGCACACTGTCGAGCCAGCGCGTGGCCGCCGTCACCCCTGCGAGCAGGAGTGCGAAGCCGACGGTACCCGGCAGGCTGAACGCCCTGCGCCGGGGTACAGGCTCGCCCGGAGCCGCGGAGTCGTGCAGCAGGCCTGGCAGGCTGGCAGCGATCACTGCAAGCAGTCCGGCTGAGAGCATGGGCAGGCTCGATGCCAGCGCTGCGGGATTGAGCGCGACGATCAGCACGCCGAGCTGGATGAACGTGGACAGGCAGGACAGCAGCGCGCCGGCGGCACAGGCGTCGAGTTGTGCAGGCGACTGGCGCGCCCGGAGCCCGTACGCAGCAATGGTCCCGGTGCTGGTGATGAAGCCGGAGGCAAATCCGGATACCGCCAGGCCGTGACGTGGACCGAGCATGCGCAGCGCGACATGGCCTCCCGTCTGTATCGCCAGCAGCAGTACCACCACGCCCCAGACCTGGCGTGGGTCGAGCCCGCCCAGCCACCCCAGCGCCACCGACGGCACGAGTGGCAGTACGATCAGCGCGGACGCAGCGAGGATCAGGCCATCGCGCAGTTCGTCCGGGCTGAGCACTTCGTTCGCGAATGCATGAAGGCGCGTGCGCGAGGCAAGCAGTCCGGTCACCGCCACGGACACGCCCGCGGCCAGCATCGGCTGTGCAATCGCGGCGATGCCGATCAGGTAGGTTACGAACAGCGCAAGCTCCGTCGTCGCGCCGTTATCGACCGCGGACGAACGGATATAGGCGACCGTGATGAGTGCAGCGAGCAGCAGCGCGCCGGCCGCGACCATCCAGGGCTGGCCGAGTGCCTGCGCAAGCGCGCCCGCGAGTGCAGCGAGCGTGAAGGTGCGCACGCCGGCGAACGCGACATGTCCGGGCTGTCGCTTGCGCCGCTCGCGCTCGAGGCCGATCAGCAGCCCGGCGCCGCCCGCGACGGCGATGCCCAGCCATGGCATCGCCTGCCAGTCGTTCATCGTATTCCTCCCGGGTCGTGCTGCCGCGATGGAATCAGTGTAGGCGCCTGCGGCATCGCCTCCTTGATCGCGATCAACCCGGCGCGAAGGGCGTGCTAGATTTGGCGCTTCCCGAAAGGATCGCCATGGACAGCCACCAGATCGACCGTTACGCCGACGCCTACTACTCGATGATCTGGTGCGGGCCGAAGGGCTACCCGGAACAGGTGAATGCCGGCCGCTGCTACCAGACCGGCCTGCTCGGGATGGTTCGCTACAACGGTGAGCCGGACATCCTGTTCGCCGACGGCAGCACTGGCGACGGCTTCTCTTTCCGCTGGTGCCCGGCCTGGGGTGCCCCGGCGTTCAATGGTGGCAAGGGACCATTCCACGAACTGTGGGAGTACCTCGGCCAGGCGACTGGCTTCGACGTGCGCTGGGAAGAAGACCACGAAGGCGGGTTCGATGAAGCCTGGGCGCGGTTGCGCGCGCTGGTCGACCGCGATATCCCGGTGCAGGTCGGACTGCACTTCAGCGTGATCAGCCAGTGGGCCGAGGCGAACTCGCCGGCGGTGGCGATCCGCGCCCAGCGGCCGGCTGCGAAGTACGGCTTCGGACATCACGTGGTCGTCGCCGGCTATGACGACGAGGCTGGCACGGTGACGATCTGGGAGCCGAACGACGACGCACCGCACGCGCGATTTACCTGCCCGATCGAGGCGTTCCGCAGGGCATGGGCTGCGGCCGAGCAGCGTACCGATGGCCACTACGCCGCATGGCCGCACCATCATCCCTGGAACGACGGGCCGAGCCTGCACGATGGCTACGGCCCCTGGTGCATGGTCTGGATCGAGCCGGGCCGCGATCCGCGCTGGGATATCGCGCAGTCGATCCGCCACAGCTACCGGCGCAACCTGAAGATCCTGCGCGGCGAGTACCCGAAGCCGTATGCGCTGTTCGGCAACCAGTGGATGATCCCGCACTGGGAGACCGGGGCGCCTGGCATGGCGCGCTGCGCGCAGGCCGTGCTCGACGGCAGTCTTGGCGACGTCGAGCTTCCCGACGGCGGCGCGCGTGCGCTGTTCGCCGAGGCGCAGATCCCGAACCATGGCGTGATGGGGCGCGCATCGGCGGCCGGATACCTGCGCCGCGTCGCCGCCGAGCTCGATCTGCGCGGCCTGTCGTCTGCCCAGGTCGCAGCTGCAGCGAGCGGCATGGATCAGTCGAGTGCGCTGTTCCGCGAACTGCGCTACGAGCGCGATCTGAGGGCGGCGGGCGCGCTGCTCGCGCGCATCGCGCAGGTCGAGCTGTCCGTGCTGGCCGAGATGGAAGCCGGTTGGGCACCGGTCGCACTGATCACCGAACGCAGCCCCGCCACGCGAGCGGCCTGAGCGGCCCGGAAATCCGGGTCTGACCCGCATTTGGAAATCCGGGTCAGACCCGGATTCGGGTAACTGACTGCGCGCTCAGTCCACCCGTGCGCCCGAGGCCTTCACCACCGCGCCCCATTTCGCGATCTCCGCGCGCACATAGGCCGCGAACTCGTCCGGCGGCATGCCCCCGGGAGTGCCGCCCAGTGTGAGGAAGCGCTCACGTGTCTCGGGCTCGGCCACGATCTTCACGACCTCGGCATGCAGCCGGTCGACGATCGGACGCGGCAGGCCGCCCGGTGCCATCAATCCGTGCCAGCCGACGACGTCGAAGCCGGGCAGGGTCTCGGCGACCGCCGCCACCTCGGGCAGCACCGGCGAGCGCTTGATGCTGGTTACCGCGATCGCACGCAGCCGGCCTGACTTCACATGCGGCATCACCGACAGCATGCTGTCGAACATCAGCTGCACATGGCCGCCGAGCAGGTCGACATGCGCCTGCGGACTGCCCTTGTACGGCACGTGCTGCATCTGGAACCCGGCCTGGGTCTTCAACAGTTCACCCGCAAGGTGGTTCGAGCTGCCGTTGCTCGAGGATGCGAACGACAGTTCGCCCGGCCGCTTGCGACCGAGCGCGACCAGGTCGGCGACCGACTTCACCGGCAGGGCCGGATGCACCACCAGGAGGCTCGGCGTTGCGGTCAGCACGGTGATCATCGTGAAGTCCTTCAGCGAGTCGTACGGCAGCTTCGGGTACAGCGCGACGTTGATCGCATGCACGATCGACCCGAGGAAAAGCGTGTGACCGTCGGCCGGCGCACGGGCGACGATCTCGGTGCCGATCTGGGTGCCGGCACCCGGACGGTTGTCGACGACGACCGTCTGTCCCAGGCGGTCCTGCAGGCGTGGGGCGACGATGCGCGCGACCACGTCCGACGGACCCCCAGGCGGGAACGGCACGATGAAGCGCACCGGCTTGGCGGGCCACGCCGGCTGCGCCAGCGCAGGACCGGACTGGCTGGCTGCCAGCGCCAGGAGCAGCGGCAGAGCCGCAAGGCAGGTACGAAGCACGATGCGGCGAATGCGGAATTCCATCGGACAGCCTTCGGTTAAGGATCGAGGGGTGGACGCGCAGGCCTTCATTCTGCCTTGATGCCGCCGTCGCGCACCACTCGCGCGAAAACGGCCTCGTCCCGCTCCATCCGCCCGCCGAGTTGCGCGGGCGTGCCGGGCGCCAGATCGAAGCCCATGGACTCGAGCTTGCCGATGGTCGCGGGCGCCTTCAGTGAAGCTGCCAGGCGGCCGCTCTGCAGGTGGGGCAGTGCATTCGATACGCCTGCCACGGTCAGCGGTACCCGCCCGGCCAGCGCCTCCAGCGTCGCCTGCTGGCCACTCTTGAACGGTATGTGCACGAACTGGCGCCGCTGACCCTGCCCAGCAGCCCGACGACAAGATACGCCGCCGAGCCGACCATTTGCGAACCGTCGGACAGGCCGCCGCTGGTGCGCCGCGCGAGTGCGACCAGTTACGGCAGCGTCTTCACCTTGAGGTCGGCGCTGGCCACCAGCAGGTTGGCCACGGTGGCTGCCGCAGCAGCTGCAAGGCGTCGGACGCCCAGCCGGCTTGGTGGAGGGAATGGAAGTGAAACCGACGCGGCATGCCCGACGGCGGGGAAGAGACGGGAAGGCACGCGGTGACTCCGGAAGTGGACGACCTGCACCGCGCGATGCCCCATCGAGGTGCGCGACACCGTCCGCATGCCTTGCGATCGATCTTCGAGCCCGGGCGCACCGGGTGCAGCGGCCCATGCACTGGCAGGATGCATGCCGAATCGAGTGGATTCTCCTGCGAAGCGCATGCGCGAATGTCAGCAATCACTGCGCACAAATGGATGCGCGACCTGACTCTCGCATCCTGAGATGGCACGGGAGTTGCATTGAAGCCACCGTCGATTCGAAACCGGAGGCTGGCTGATGAATGTCCTGAGAGGTTCACTGCGCGCGATGCGTTCTATGGCCATCGCAACGGCACTCGCACTGCCCCTGCTTCACTCGCTGCCCGCAATGGCGCAGGACAAGCTCACCTTCCTCACCAGCTGGTATGCGCAGGCCGAACACGGTGGCTTCTACCAGGCAGTCGCCCGCGGCATCTACAAGAAGCACGGCCTCGACGTCACGGTGCGCATGGGCGGCCCGCAGGTCAACGGCCTGCAACTGCTGACTGCCGGCCAGGCCGACTTCATCATGGGCTACGATTTCCAGGCGCTGAAGGCGATCGAGCAGGGCATCCCGGTGGTCACGGTCGGCACCTCGTTCCAGCGCGACCTGCAGGGCATGCTCACGCATGAGGACATCCCGAACCTGGCCGGCCTGAAGGGTCGTACCATCCTGATCGCCACTTCGGGACGCACCACGTGGTGGCCCTGGCTGAAGGCGAAGTACGGCTACACCGACGATCAGGTGCGCGCGTACACCTTCAACCTGCAGCCGTTCTTCGCCGACCGCAAGCTGGCGCAGCAGGGCTACCTGTCCTCCGAGCCGTTCCAGGCCGAACGCGCCGGCGTGAAGGCGCGGTTCTTCCTGTTCGCGGACGACGGCTACCCGCCCTATGGCACCACGATCGTCGGCATGCAGAAGATGGTCAAGGAGCGCCCGGAAGTCGTCGCGCGGTTCGTGCGTGCAACGATGGAAGGCTGGAAGAGCTACCTCGAGGACCCGTCGGCCGGCAACGCGCTGATCAAGAAGGACAACCCGAACATGACCGACGAGCAGCTCGCGTACGGCCTCGCCATGCTGAAGAAGCACGGCCTGGTGGGCGGCGGCGACGCGGCGAAATCGGGCATCGGCGTGATCACCGAAGAGCGCTGGAAACGCACCTACGACTACATGGTCAGCGCCGGCCTGCTCAAGGCGGACGTGGATTTCCGGCAGGCATTCACCACCCAGTTCGTACGCGACCTCAGGGTCATGCCCTGATCGGACGTCGTTGGACGGCGGGGCAGGACGCCTGTCGATGGCATGCGTCTTGCTCCTGAAGCACCTGTCAGTCGAGAGTAGAAGCGCACAGCCGGCAGCTTGACACGCCGGTCCGGTGATTGCTCTCCAAAGGATCCTCTTTGGGAGTCACGATTACTCATGCACGATCAACTGTCCGTTGACGCCCCTGTTGCTGGGGGCATTTCGGAGCGCGCTACATCCAGCTCGGACGTACCGGTTGTCGAGGTGCTGTCGGCCGAAAAGATCTATCCGAACGGCACTCGCGCGCTCGACCCGGTCTCACTGTCGATCCGCGAGCGCGAGTTCATCACCCTGCTCGGACCCTCCGGTTGTGGCAAGTCGACGCTGCTGAAGATGGTGGCCGGGCTGCTGCAGCCGTCGGACGGCCGGCTGCGCTGGTGGCGGCAAGGCTTCGACGCCGTCGGCACCGAAGGCCGCAAGCTGGTGTTCGTGTTCCAGGATCCGACGCTGATGCCCTGGGCGCGGGTCGAGGGTAACGTGCGCCTGCCACTGGACCTTGCCGGGACGTCGCGCGAGTCGGCGAAGCCGCGGGTCGACGCCGCATTGAAACTGGTCGGCCTGGACGGCTTCGGCACGCACTACCCGCGCGAGCTCTCCGGCGGCATGCAGATGCGCGTGTCGATCGCGCGCGCCCTGGTGAACGAGCCTGACCTGTTGCTGATGGACGAGCCGTTCGGTGCACTCGACGAGATCACGCGCAACCGGCTCGACGCCGACCTGATCTCGCTCTGGTGGCAGCGCCACCTGACCGTGGTGTTCGTCACCCACAGCATCTACGAAGCGGTGTTCCTGTCGACCCGCGTGGTCGTGATGGCCGCGCGCCCCGGGCGGGTGATGAAGGAAGTGATCATCGACGAGCCGCATCCGCGCACCGATGCGTTCCGGGTCACCCAGCGCTTCGCGGCCTACTGCAAGGAGCTGACCGAGTTGCTGGCCGAAGCCAGCGCCGGGGGCGGGCCGGCGCCGGGCAAGTCACCAGGAGCGTCGCGATGACGCCACTCGCCAATAATCCCCGATTCGCCAAGGTCGTGCTGCCGTTGCTGGTCGGGGTGGTCGCGCTCGGCATCTGGCAGGCGCTGGTGGTTGCGTTGCAGGTGCCCAAGTACCTGGTGCCGAGCCCGGTGCTGGTGGCGCAGACGCTGGTGACCGATTGGGTGCTGCTGTATTCGTCGCTGCTGGTCACGCTGAAGATCACCTTCCTGGCGTTCTTCACCGCGGTCGTGATCGGCACGAGCGTGGCCTTCCTGTTCGTGCAGAGCCGGTGGATCGAAGCGTCGTTGTTCCCCTACGCCGTGCTGCTGCAGGTGACGCCGGTGGTCGCGATCGCGCCGCTGATCATCATCTGGTTCAAGGACCCGACCGTCGCGCTGACGCTGTGCGCGACGCTGGTCGCGCTGTTCCCGATCATCTCGAACACCACGCTCGGCCTGCGCTCGGTCAACCCCGGGCTGCTCAACCTGTTCCGCATGAACAAGGCCACCCGCCTGCAGACGCTGGTGCGCCTGCGCATCCCTTCGGCACTGCCGTACTTCTTCGGTGGCCTGCGCATCTCGTCGGGACTGGCGCTGATCGGTGCGGTCGTCGCCGAGTTCGTCGCCGGCACCGGTGGTACCGGCGCCGGGCTTGCCTACCAGATCCTGCAGGCCGGATTCCAGCTGAACATTCCGCGCATGTTCGCCGCACTCATGCTGATCACGTTCGCCGGCGTGCTGTTGTTCCTGCTGATGGTCTGGCTGTCGCGACTGTGCCTCGGCGGCTGGCACGAGAGCGAGATCGTCCCTGAAACCTGAGCCGTCCCCGCGCCACACCATGACCTCCACACTCATCCGCAACGCTGCCGCGATCATGACTGGCCTCCAGGGCGATGCTGCGCGCACCGACGCGACCGACATCCGCATTGACGGCGACCGCATCCGCGAGGTCGGCCGGTTGTCGCCGCTGCCCGGCGAGACGCAGGTCGATGCGTCCGGTTGCGTGGTCTATCCCGGCTGGGTCAACACGCATCACCACCTGTTCCAGTCGATGCTCAAGGGGGTGCCAGCCGGCATCAACAGTTCGCTCGGCGACTGGCTGGTGCAGGTGACCGCCCGCTATCGCGGCCGCTTCGACGGCGAGGCCCTCGAGGTGGCGGCGACCGTCGGCATCGCCGAACTGCTGCTTTCGGGCTGCACGACGGTGGCCGACCATCACTATCTCTACTACCCCGACATGCCCTTCGACGGTGCGCGCATCCTGTTCGATGTCGCCGAGCGGATGGGTGTGCGCTTCGTGCTCTGCCGCGGCGGCATGACCAAGCCGCAGCCCGGATTCGAGGTCGACATTCCACGCGAGCTGCGGCCGGAAAGCGCCGACGCGATGATCGCGGACGTGGCGTCGCTGGTTCAGCGTTACCACGATCCCGATCTGCTCGCGATGCGCCGCGTGGCGATGGCGCCGACGACGCCGACCTACCGCGTGCGCCCGGAAGAACTGCGCGAGATGGCTCGCGCTGCACGATCGCTGGGCATCCGGCTGCACACCCACCTGTCCGAGAACCTCGACTACCTGCGCTTCTTCCGCGAAGTGCACGACCGCACGCCGATCGAGTTCTGCGACGAGCATGAATGGCTCGGGCCGGATGTCTGGTTCGCCCACCTGTGCCATACCGGAGGCGACGAGATCGAGCGCATGGCGCGCACCGGCACCGGCATCGCGCACTGCCCGGCGAGCAACTGCCGCCTCGGCAGCGGCATCGCGCAGGCACCGAAGATGGCGGCTGCGGGCATGAAGGTGTCGCTGGCGGTGGATGGCGCGGCCTCGAACGAATCGGCCGACATGATCTCCGAAGCGCACACGGCGTGGATGGTGCATCGCGCGGTAAAGGGGCTCGGCCGCTTCGAAGGGGGTGGCGATGCGGTGACTGCCGAGCAGGTTATCCACTGGGGCACGCGCGGTGGTGCCGACATCCTCGGGCTCGATGCCGGGTCGATCGAAGCGGGACGCGCGGCCGACCTTGCGTTGTATGCGCTCGACGAGCCGCGCTACATGGGCCTGCACGATATCGGCATCGGACCGGTGATCAGCGGCGGGCGCCCGCACCTGCGATGCCTGATGGTGGGCGGCAAGGTGGTGGTGCGCGACGATGCGATCCCCGGCCTCGACATGGCCGAACTGGCCGCGCGTTCGCGCAAGGTCCTTGCACGGGTGATGCGATGAACGCGGGCAACCGTCGTGTACTCCTCGGTGCGCGCCCCGGCGAACAATGGCAGGTCGATGCGGCCAGCGCCGACCTGGTGCGCACCGGCCGCCCGGTGCGTCGCATCCGCATCGCCGCGAAACCGCAGGCGATCGAAATCGACCTCGCACGCACCGCGATCGTGGTGATCGACATGCAGAACGATTTCTGTGCACCGGGCGGATGGCTCGCCGGCATCGGCGTCGATGTCTCCGGTGCCTGCCGACCGATCGCCGCACTCAATGCGCTGTTGCCGAAGCTGCGTTCAGCCGACGTGCCGGTGATCTGGGTGAACTGGGGCAACCGGCCCGACCGTCTGAACCTGTCGCCTGCGCTGCTCCATGTGTACAACGGCGACGGCGCGGGCACCGGCCTTGGGGATGCGCTCCCCCAAGGGCCGCTGCGCGGTGCCCATGTGCTCGAAAAGGGTAGCGCCTCCGCAGCGCTGGTCGACGGGCTGGAGTACGCGCCGGGCGATATCCGAATCGACAAGTACCGGATGAGCGGCTTCTGGGATACCGAACTCGACAGCGTGCTGCGAAACCTCGGTGTGACCACCGTGCTGTTCGGTGGCGTCAACGCCGATCAGTGCGTGCTGGCCACGCTGATGGACGCGAACTTCCTCGGCTACGACACGATCCTCGTCGAGCAGTGTACCGCGACCACTTCGCCCGATTACTGCATGAAGGCGACGCTCTACAACGTGCGCACCTGCTTCGGCTTCGTCGTGTCCAACGAGGCGGTGATCGAGGGTCTGGCGTGAGCGTGGCCAATGTCGAGGGCGGTTCGCTTCCCGGCGTGCAGGCACGCGCGCTGCGCGACTGCGCCGTGTTCCGCATCCGCGCCGGCGAGAGCAACAAGTTCGCGCTGGTCGCCGATCCGGTCGCCGACCGCACCGGCTTCATCAACGTGATCGAGATCTTCGATGTCGGCGGCCGTACGCCGCCGAACACGCACCAGTACGCAGTCGAAGGTTTCTTCGTGCTGCATGGCGAAGGGGTGGCGATCGCCGGCGACCAGCGTATCCCGCTGCGCAAGGGCGGCAGCCTGCTGGTGCGGCCCGGTCAGGAACATGTGGTCGAGAACACCGGCACTACCCGGCTGTACTGCCTGACCACCATGGTGCCAAACGAGGCGTTCGCCGAGCTGATCCGCGCTGGCGTACCCGACCGCCTTGACGACGAAGACCTCGCGGTGCTGGAGGGCTGATGCTGCACGGATGGATTCCCCCGTCGCGCTTCCTCGCCTACCTCACGACCGAGGACATCGCGTCGATGCCGGGCAAGGCCGATGTCGTCATACTTCAGCCGGTGGCGGCCATCGAGCAGCACGGCCCGCACCTGCCGCTGGCGGTCGACAGCGCGATCGTGATGGGCGTGCTCGGCCATGCGCTGGCGCGGTTGCCCGCCGGCGTGCCGTGCTACTGCCTGCCACCGATCTGCTACGGCAAGTCGAACGAGCACATCCGCTTTCCCGGCACTGTCACCGTGAGCGCGTCGACCCTTGCCGCGCTGCTCGGCGAGGTTGCCGACTCGGTGCACCGGATGGGCTTCCGGAAGCTCGCCTTCGTGAACAGCCATGGCGGCCAGCCGCAGGTGGTGCAGGTTGCGGCACGTGATGCGCGCGAACGACATCCGGACTTCGACCTGTTTCCGCTGTTCGTCTGGAACGTGCCGAACGCCTCGGCAGAACTGCTGGCACCGAAGGAACTCGAGACCGGCATCCATGCGGGCACAGCCGAGACCGCGTTGATGATGGCGCTCCTGCCCGACCAGGTGCGCATGGACAAGCGCGTCTGCGAATACCCGCCGATGCTGCCGGCAGGCTCGATGCTGAGCATCGAAGGTGCACTCCCCTATGCCTGGTTGACCGACGACCTGAGCCGCAGCGGCGTGATCGGCGATGCCACCGCGGCCACGCTGGCGATGGGCGAGCACCTGCTCGATTCGCTGGCCGATGGCTGGGCAGCGTTGATCGCCGAACTGCACCAATTCCAAAACCCGGCGTCCGGCAATCCGGCCCGGGGCAGCGAGAGGAGTTCCTGATGCTGGTCACCCGACAGAACGTGCTGCGCCGTTTCTGGTACGCGACGCTGCCGATCCACCACCTGGACGAAGGTCCGAAGCCGTTCCGCCTCCTCGGGGAGGACATCGTGGTGTGGAAGGATGGCGATGGCCGCCCGGCTGCGATGCGCGACCGCTGTTGCCACCGTACCGCGAAGCTGTCCTGCGGCTTCTACGACAAGGGCAACCTTGCCTGCGGATACCACGGCTGGGCCTACGACCGCACCGGCCGCTGCGTCTCGATCCCGCAGCAGCCCGACACCGCGATCCCGGCCGGTGCACGCGTGCCCGCCTACCACTGCGAAGAGCGCTATGGCTATGTCTGGGTCGCGCTGGAAGAGCCGCTGCTCGGCATTCCCGATGTGCCTGAAGGTTTCGACCCGAAGTTCCGGCGCATCGAACAGTTCTACGAACGCTGGAATTGCGGTGCGCTGCGCATGATGGAGAACTCGTTCGACAACGCGCACTTCTCGTTCGTGCACAAGGCGACGTTCGGCCAGTTCGACGCGCCGAACCCGTCCAAGTACGAACTGTGGCCGACCGACTGGGGCTTCGACTCCGAATCTGTCGTGCCGGTGAACAACCCGCCGGCGGCGCTGCGCATCACCGGGGATGCGTCCCCGGTCACCACCCGCCATCTGCGCAACAAGTGGTTCATGCCGTTCTCGCGCGTGTTCCATGCGACCTATCCGACCGGCATCCAGCACATCATCTTCAACTGCGCGACGCCGATCGACGACCACGCGATCCAGTTGACCCAGATCCTGTTCCGCAACGACACCGAGGCCGACTGCCCGACGCAGGCGCTTATCGACTGGGACCGCGCGATCATCACCGAGGACCGCGACATCCTCGAAGCCACCGATGCCGATGCAGCAATCGACACGCGGCGGCGCGCCGAGTTCCACATGGAATCGGACCGTCCCGGGCTGCTCATGCGGAAGCAGCTGATGGCGCTGCTCGAGCGGCACGGCGAAACCGAGATCCACGGCTGAGCGGCGCGCACGCCACGCTGCGCTCGCAGTACCCCATCCCCCGTACCGAAGGAAGACTCCCATGCTCGTGACCCGTCAGAAGCTGCTGCGCCGTTTCTGGTACCCGGTGATGCCGATGTCGATGCTGCAGGACGGCCCGAAGCCGTTCACGCTGCTTGGCGAGAAGATCGTGCTGTTCCTGGGTGCCGATGCCCGTCCGGTCGCGCTGTCAGACCGCTGCTGCCACCGTACCGCCCAGTTGTCGAAGGGTTATTGCGAGGGAGGCAACATCGTCTGCGGCTACCACGGCTGGACCTACGATGCGACCGGCAAGTGCGTGCGTATCCCCCAGAACACCGAAGCCGCGATTCCCGCCAACGCCAGGGTGCCCTCGTTCCACTGCGACGTCCGCTACGGCTACGCCTGGGTCGCGCTGGAAGACCCGGTGCAGCCGATCTTCGAACTGGCCGAGGCGAACGACCCGGGCTACCGGCAGATCGACCAGTTCTACGAAGTCTGGAACTGCGCCGGCCTGCGCCTGATGGAAAACTCGTTCGACATGGCGCACCTGTCGTTCGTGCACAAGGGCACCTTCGGGCCGAAGAGCCATGTGCCGCGCAAAATGACCATCGAGGGTACAGACATCGGCCTCGAGAGCTATGTCGAGACGCCGGTGGCGAACCCGGCGATCGCACGCAACGTGGTGGGCTCCGACGAGGAAGAGACCATCCGCGTGATGCGCGGCACCTGGTTCATGCCGTTCTCGCGCCGGCTGGCGATCAGCTACCCGAGCGGGCTCAAGCACACGATCATCACCAATGCGACGCCGATCGACGACCACTCGTCGATGGTCGTGCAGTGGTGCTACCGCAGCGACACCGAGGCCGACGTGCCCGCAGCCGAGATCATCGCCTTCGACCGCGCGGTCACCAACGAGGACAAGTTCATCCTCGAGAGCACCGACGCCGATGCCTGCATCGACACTACGCGCCGCGTCGAGTTCCACATGGACAGCGACAAGCCCGGGCTGATCATGCGCGAGCGCCTGCTGTCGTTGCTGCGCCAGCACGGCGAGGAGGAAGTCCATGGCTGATTCGCCCCTCTTCAACCTCCACGCCACCGGAGTTCCCCTATGATCGAGAACAGGCAGAAGGTGTTCCGCCGTTTCTGGCACTGCGTGATGCCGATGTCGATGGTCGCCGACGGCCCGCAACCGTTCACACTGCTCGGCGAGCGCATCGTGCTCTGGCTCGATGGATCCGGAAAGCCGGCTGCGATGCGCGACCGCTGCTGCCATCGTACGGCCCAGCTTTCGAAGGGCTACTGCGAAGGCGGCAACATCGTCTGCGGCTACCACGGCTGGTCGTACGCCAGTGACGGGCGTTGCGTGAAGATCCCGCAGCAGCCCGAGACGGCGATCCCCGCCGGCGCGAAGGTGCCGTCCTACCATTGCGAGGCGCGTTACGGCTACATCTGGGTCGCGCTCGAAGAGCCGCTGCTGCCGATCCCGGTGCTGCCCGAGGCCGGCCTGCCCGGCTACCGCCAGGTCGACCAGTTCTACGAACCGTGGAACTGCTCGGGCATCCGTTTCATGGAAAACGCGTTCGACTTCGCGCACCAGAGCTTCGTGCACAAGGCGATGCAGGGCCGCTTCGACAAGCCGGAGCCGCCCAAGGGCGAGATCATCGAGCGCGACTACGGCTTCGACATGAACATCATCCAGCCTGTGAAGAACCCGGCGGCGGGCAGGAAGCACCTGAAGATCGACGCCGACGAGACGGTTCGCACCGTCGACCTGAACTGGTTCATGCCGTTCTCGCGCCGGATGGGCATCACCTATCCGACCGGGCTGAAGCAGGCGATCTATTCCGTCGGTACGCCGATCGACGACAACCGCTGCCAGGTCGTGCAGTGGAGCTATCGCAACGACACTGAGGCCGAGGTGGCAGCGGCGGACATCATCGCGTTCGACCGCGCCGTCGTGGATGAAGACCGCGTGATCCTCGAGGCAGTCGACGGCGACCTGCCGCTCGACACGCACCGCCGGGCCGAATTCCACATGGAGTCGGACAAGCCCGGCCTGCTGATGCGCCGCAAGCTGCTGGCACTGCTCGAAGCACATGGCGAGGCGGAAGTGTTCTCATGACCCCGGAAATCGGGGTCAGACCCGGAATCTGGGCGGGACGGGGCGCGGCACCCCGTGCCGCGGCACTCGTGGCATCGCTCGGATGCGTCGTGCTGCCGTCGACGGTCGCCGCGCAGTTGGCGATCGGCAACTATCCGAGCAAGACCGTGCGCATCGTGATGCCGTTCCCGCCGGGCGGCACGGTGGATATTCAGGGCCGCATCCTCGCCGACAAGGTGGCGGCGCGCCTCGGCCAGCAGGTGGTGATCGAGAGCCGCCCCGGTGCGAACGGGGTGATCGGCATGGAGATCGCAGCACGTGCTGCGCCCGACGGGCACACGCTGGTGATCGCGACCTCGGGCAACTGGGCGGTGCATCCGCACCTGTACAAGCTGCCGTACGACACCGAGAAGGACTTCGCGCACATCGTGCTGGTCGGCGAGACGCCAGGGGTGCTGGTGGTGCATCCGTCGCTGCCCGCGAAGACGGTGAAGGACTTCATCGCGCTGGCCAAGCGCAACCCGGGCGAACTTACCTACGGTTCTTCGGGGGCGGGCGGCTTCTCGCACATCTCCGCCGAGCTGTTTGCGTCGATGACCGGCACGAAGATGACGCACGTGGCCTACCGCGGCTCCGCACAGTCTCTGATGGACGTGATCGCCGGGCACATCCAGCTCTCGTTCAACATCAGCGCGCCCAGCCTGCCGCACATCCAGTCCGGGAGAGTGCGGGCGATCGCGGTCACCTCGGCGAAGCGGGTCTCCGCGCTGCCGGGCATCCCGACCATCGCGGAGTCCAGCGTGCCCGGCTTCGAGAACTCTACCTGGTCGGGCATCGGTGCGCCGGCGGCCACGCCGTCGGCGATCGTCGATCGCCTGAACCGTGAGATCGGCGAGGCCATGCAGCTCGGCGACGTGAAGGAGCGCTTCCTCACCGAGAGCTCGGTGCCGATCGGCGGTACGCCGGCGCGCTTCCGCGAGTATCTTCGGGTGGAGAGCGCGAAGTACAGCAAGCTGATCCGGCAGGCCGGGATCAAGGTCGAGCAGAACTGAGTCGGAGCGCTTGCAACGGATGGACATCGCTACCCGCATCCACGACCGCCTCACCGCCTGCGGCGTGACGCTCGCGGCTACGCTGCCCGACGACTGGGTAGCCCCGGTGATCGGCCGCCTGGCTGCCGACCCGGTAATCACCCACGTGCCGGTCGCGCGCGAAGCCGAAGCCATCGCGATCTGCTCGGGCGCCTTCTTCGGCGGCGTGCGCTCGGTCGCGGTGATGGGCGCGACCGGGCTGCTCACCTGCACCGGCGAGATGGCGACGCTCAACCTGCGTCATCAGATCCCGGTGTTCTGCCTGGTCAGCCTGCGCGGGTCGATCGATGACCACCGCATCTACCAGGAGGTGCAGGGCCGGCGCACGATCCCGCTGCTGCAGGCCTGGGATTTCCCGTTCCATGTCTTCGATCGCCCGGAAGACCTGGACCGGCTGCCGGATGCCTACGAGACGTGTCGCCTGCAGAAGCGTCCGTTCATCGCCTTCCTCACACGCCGCCTGGTCAAGGGCGAGGCGACGGTGCTCGGGAGGCCGGCATGAAGGCACGCGAGGCGCTCGACCTGCTCGCAGCGCAGCGCGGCGATGCAGTGGTGGTGTGCGCGCTCGGCATGGCCGCCAACGAATGGTGGGCGGCCACGCGCAGCGAGGATGCGTTCTACATGCATGGTGCGATGGGCTTCGCCGCGAGCTTCGCGCTCGGGCTGGCGCTGTCGATCCCGCGCACGCCGGTCTGGGTGATCAATGCCGACGGGTCGCTGTGCATGAACCTCGGCTGCCTGCTGACCGAGGCCGGACAGGCGCCAGCCAACCTGCGCCACTTCGTGGTCGACAACGGCGTGTACCAGACCGTCGGCGCGGTGCCGATGGTCAACCGCGGCCAGGCGGACTATGCGGCGATCGCGCGCGCGGCCGGCATCCCGGTGGCACGCACGATCGACAGCACCGCCGAACTCGCGCGGGAACTGCCCGCTATCGTCGAGGGACCTGGCCCGGTGTTCACCGTGCTGCGCGTGGCACCTGAAACCGGCTTCCTCGGTACCCCGCCGATGACCTTCGAGGGTGCCGAGATGAAGTACCGCTTCGGCCGCGCGCTGGAGAAGAGCCTCGGCATCAAGGTGTTCGGCCCCCAGGGCTACTGAGGCGTGAATTCCAGGATGTCGAAGCCGCGGTAGCGGTCCACGATGTACACCAGTCCGCGCTCGTCCACGTCGACGTCGTTGGTCTGCGGCGCCGCCTTGCCCTGCGCCGGATGCGGGATGAAGTGCCCGACCTCCTGCGGCGCGAACGGATCGGCCACGTCGACGATGCGCAGGCCGCCGGCGAACCAGGCGCAGAACACCAGCGTGCCGACTGCATGCTCCTGGAACTGGTGCGCACCGAAGCGCCCGGGCGTGGCGCGGCTCCACGGCGAATCGAGCTCGCTCACCTCGAACAGCGACAGCGGCCGGATGTCGGCGAAGTCGGTGACATCGAACACCCAGAGGCAGCCGTGCGGCCGGCCGCGCCGGCGCGCCATCTCGTCGGCGCTGTGCGCATGGTCTTCCTCGTCGATCGCCACCGCGATCCGCCGGCCACCGTGCAGCCCGGGCAGCGGCATGAAGGTATGCGTCGGCTCCGGGAACGGCGGGTGGTAGTTGTAGGACGCGACCGTGGTCGGCTTGCGGATGTCGGCGACATCGATGATGCGCACGCCGCCATGCCAGCAGCCCGCCCAGAGCAGGTCGTCGAAGCGCAGCGCATGGTGCAGCCGGTGCTGTCGGCCTGCCCAGGTCTTCGTCTCGCCGCCGGCCGCATGCTGGCCGGGCATCCACCAGCGCGAGACTTCCTCGGGGCGCTCCGGGTTGGCCAGGCTGTAGTTCACCAGGATGTTGCCGGTGAAGCCCTCCATCTCGGTCGAGATGTAGGCGTAGTTCGCGTCCATGTCGAAGCGATGCACGCCGATGCCACCGGTGCGGTGGTGCACCAGCTGGCGCGGCTTTGCCTTGTCGGCGATGTCGTAGATGCGGAAGCCGCCGAGGTGATAGCCCTTCTTCTGCGCCGCCTCGACCACCGGGATGTCGGCCTCGGACACGCCGATCTTCGCCGCCAGCTCGGCATGCGTCGGTTCGCGGCCGAGTGACGCCATCAACGCAGTGCGCGCACCGGGCAGCTCGTCGGCCTTGCGACCGATCGGCGTCATGTTGCGCTCATGGTTGACGATCATGATGTCGCCGACCACGCGCGCCTTGTGGCTGTGCGACTCGTCGTCGTCGAGGAAGACCTGCGAGATCACCTTTGGGTCTCGCGGCTCGGATACGTCGACGATGCTGGTGCCGAGGCGCTCCTTGTTCGGGATATGCCCGATGTACGCCGTGGTGCCGACCAGGCGCACCTGTCCGGCACCGGGCAGGTCGAGCCGGCCGAGCCGGCTCACGTTGCGCGCCAGCGGGATGTCTTGCGGAGCGTTCAAGGGCAGTCCTCCTGCGGTGTCCTGCGTCTATACTAATCGAACGCGTGCGCACGAATCGCGGCAACGACCGCCGGCGCCCGTCTCAGCGGAGGAGAACCCAGTGAACCGATCGTTGCGTGACGTATCGCAGTGCCGTGCCGCCTCGCCGGGCGCCTGTTCGCATTACTTGCCGCGTTACTTTTCAGTGGCGGCGGGCCTGCTCGTGGCCGCATGCGCGGTCAGCCTCGTCGTCGGCGTCGTCGGCGCGGGCGAGGCCATGGCCCAGCCGAAGTTCCCGTCCAAGCCGGTGCGGCTGATCCTGGCCTTCCCGCCCGGCGGTGCCAGCGACTTCGCCGGCCGACTGCTCGCGCAGCGGATGTCCGACGGCTGGGGGCAGACGGTGGTGGTCGAGAACCGCGCGGGCGCGGGCGGCAATGTCGGCGCCGAGGTCGCGGCGCGCGCGACGCCCGACGGCTATACGATGATGCTCGCGAACAACGCCATCCTGGTGGCCAACCCGGCGCTGTATCCGAAACTCAACTACGACCCGGCGCGCGACTTCATCCCGGTCACGCTGGTCGCGCTGCAGCCGAACGTGCTGGTGGTGCATCCGTCGCTGCCGGTGAAGAGCGTGAAGGAACTGATCGCGCTGGCGAAGCGGCGGCCCGGCTAGCTCAACTACGCCTCGTCCGGCGTGGGCCTGGCCGCGCACCTGGCCGGCGAACTGTTCAACAGCATGGCCGGCGTGAACATGGTGCACGTGCCCTACAAGGGCGCCGGGCCGGCCCTGGCCGACCTGATCGGCGGTCAGACCCAGGTGATGTTCGCCACCGCCACCTCGGTGATCCCGCAGATCAAGGCCGGCAAGCTGCGCGCACTGGCCACCACTGCGCCGAAGCGGTCGATCGGATTCGAGGACCTGCCGACGGTATCCGAAGCGGGCGTGGCCGGCTTCGATGCGACGTCCTGGCACGGCATCGTCGTGCCGACCGGTACGCCGCGGTCGATCGTCGACCAGATCTCGGCCGCGGTGAACACTGCGCTCAAGAACCCGGACCTGCGCGAGAAGTTCCTGACCGCGGGTGCGGAACCGGTGGGCGGCACGCCCGAGCAGTTCGCCGCCTATATCAAGGGTGAGGTGCCGCGCTGGGTGGAAGTCATCCGGCAGTCGGGCGCGAAGGCAGAGTAGCGCCGTATCGGTCGGCTAAGCTCGGGGCAGGGCGGCGGCAGCCGTGGCACTTTAAAGGAAGCATGCATGGGACGCTGGATCGAGGAATTCCCGGGCAACATGACCTGGTCGAACGCAACGCTGATCTGCAAGGGAATGGCGCCGTACGGCTGCGTCGCGATGGGCGAGATCGACGAGGTCTGCGAGCGCCTGCGCGAACGACAGACCGAACCCGATGCCTTCCGCGAGGAATGGGAACGCATGGCGATGCGGATCGAACAGCGCGCCGATGGCGCCGAGGCCGCCGGTCACCGGATGACCGCAGGCAACTTCTACCTGCGCGCCGGCATGTACTACTTCACCGCCGAACGCTTTGTCGAGCCAGGTGCGCAGAAGCGCGAACTCGGCCGCAAGTCACTCGACTGCCAGGGCAAGGGCCTGGTGCGACGCTACCCGAACATCGAGCGGGTCGAGGTGCCGTACGAAGGCGGCTCGCTGCCCGCGTGGTTCCTGAAGGCGCCGGGCGTGACCGGGCCGGCACCGACGGTGGTCGTGTTCGACGGCATGGACAACTGCAAGGAGATGAGCGTGCTGTTCAACGGGCTCGAGTTCGCGGCCCGCGGCTTCCACACGCTGGCCATCGACGGTCCGGGACAGGGCGAATCGCTGCGGTTGCGCGACCTCGCCGCCCGCCACGACTATGAAGTACCCGGCCGCGCCGCCTACGACTGGGTCGCGGCACGGCCCGAGGTCGATCGCTCGAAGGTGGTGGTGATGGGATACAGCTTCGGCGGCTACTACGCCGGGCGCGTCGCCGCGTTCGACCAGCGCTATGCAGCGGGGGTCGCATTCGCCGCGCTGCACTGGGACCTGCACGCCTGGCAGCTCGAGATCAAGCGCCGGCAGGACGCAGACCCGAAGTCCACGCCGCAGTCGGCCTTCCACTTCCGATGGGTGATGGGCACGGATACGCTGGATGCGGCGATCGAGAAGGCGCGTGGCTTCAGCCTGGCCGAGGTCGCCAGGGACATCACGATGCCGTTCCTGATCGTGCATGGCGAGAAAGACAAAGTGGTGCCGGTCGCCTCCGCGCACAAGGTGTTCGACGCCATCGGCTCCACGCGCAAGCACCTGAAGGTGTTTACCGAGGACGAGGGCGGCACCTACCATGCACAGCTCGACAACCGGCAGCTCGGCGTCGACTACATCGCAGACTGGATCGCGGACACGCTCGCAGGCTCGCAGTAGCCAGGTGCCTCGCCAGGAAGCAGGTCTCGCAGCACATCGAGCGCGTAGCAGCGCGCCGTACAACGGGGGAGTCACCATGAAACAGCCAACGCCCGCGCTTGCGCTGGCCTTTGTCGCAACCGCCATCGCTTCCGCAGCGTCGATCGACCAGGCAATGGCGCAGCCGGCGCCGGCCTGGCCGTCGAAGCCGATCCGCCTGATCGTGCCCTTTGCGCCCGGCGGCAATGTCGACCTCACCGCGCGGCTGGTCGCGCCCTCGATGCAGGAGACCCTCGGCCAGCCGGTGGTGGTCGAGAACCGCACGGGCGCCGGCGGCATGATCGGTTCGGAGCTGGTCGCCAAGGCGCCGCCCGACGGCTACCTGCTGCTCACCGGTTCGAACAGCACCTTCAGCGTCGCGCCCGCGCTGTATCCGAACGCCCCGTACAACCCGGTGCGCGATTTCACGCCGATCGTGAACCTGCAGACGTCTCCCTTCGTGCTGGTGGTGCGCAGCGGCCTGGGCGTGCAGACCGTCGCCGACCTGCTGCGGCTCGCGCGCGAGAAGCCGGGTACGCTGACCATGGGCTCTGGCGGCACCGGTTCATCGAACCAGCTGGTGGGCGAGCTGTTCCAGATGCTCAATGGCGTGAAGTTCCTGCATGTTCCGTACAAGGGCGCCGCGCTCGCCGCCACCGACGTGATGGGCAACCAGATCGACCTGCTGTTCGACCAGGGCTCGACCGCCAGCGGCAACGTGCGCGGCGGCAAGATGCGCGGGCTCGTCGTGTCCTCGCGCAACCGGATGGCGACATTGCCCGACGTACCCGGTTTCACCGAAGCCGGGCTGAAGGACTTCGACATTGCCAACGCCACTGGCCTGCTCGGCCCGGCCGGCCTGCCGCCCGCGATCGTGCAGCGCGTGCATGCGGCGGCACTGAAGGCCGTGTCCACGCCGCAGGTGAAGGAGCGCTTCGCACAGATGGGCGTGGATGCGATCGGCAGCACGCCAGAGGCGTTCGGTACCTTCATCCGCGAGGACTTCGCGCGCTGGACGAAGGTGGTGCAGGCGAGCGGGATCAAGCCGGACTGACGGTCCGACTGACGGCCGGACCCGGTGGCGAGGCTCAGAGCGGCTTGATCCCTGCCACCTTCATCAGCTTGCTGTGCTTGTCGTAGTCCTGGCGGATGCGCGTGGCCATCTGCGCCGGGGTCGTCGTCCAGGGCTCGAACTCTTCCAGGCGTTTCTTCGTGTCCGGGCTGTCCATCGCCCGGCCGATCTCTGCGTTGATGCGATCGACCATCGGCTTCGGCAGCCCGGCCGGCGCGAACACGCCGACCCAGCCGGCATAGTCGTAGCCCGGCTGGCCGGACTCGGCTACGGTCGGGGTGTTCGGGAACGCCGTGAGGCGTGTATCGGAAGTGACGGCGATCAGCCGCAACCGGTTGGTGCCCAGATGGGTCGATACCGACGCGGGCGTGCCTGCCGAGAGCTGCGCCTCGCCCGAGACCAGGGCGGCGGTCGCCGGGCCACCGCCCTTGTAGGGCACGTCGACCATGCGCGTGCCGCTCATGGACCCCAGCAGCGCGACCGCCAGGTGCGAGAAGCTGCCGCTGCCGGCGGTGGAATAGAACAACTGGTCGGGCCGTGCCCGCGCCAGCGCGATCAGGTCCTTCACCGACTTCACCGGCAGCGACGGATGCACCACCAGCAGGCCGGTCTGGCGCACCAGCGTACCGATGCCGACGAAATCGTTCAGCGTGTCGTAGGGCAGCTTCGCGTACACGAACGGATTAACCACGTGCGCCATCGAATGCACCATCAGCGTGTAGCCGTCGGCCGGGGACTTGGCGACGATGTCCGCACCGATCGTGCCAGCTGCGCCACCGCGGTTGTCGATCATGAACTGCTGGCCGAGGTTCTCCGAGATCTTCTGGAACACGATGCGGCCGACGATGTCGGTCAGGCCGCCTGCGGCCCAGGGCGTGACCACGCGCACCGGCTTGGCCGGCCAGTTCTGCGCGAAGGCGTCATGCACGGCAACCGAGGCGAGCAGGGCTGGTGCGACGATGGCAACTGCCGTGGTGGCGCGTCGTGTCGGTTTCATACAGTGTCCTCCCGTTGTTTTCAGGTAGGTTACCGCGTCTACCGTTTCACGAATGCTGTCACGGCCAAGACTGGATCGAAAGCGGGTGCCCCCTCCGCCGCATGGTCGGGCAGTGAATCGACCGGGCTGCGGACCCCGCCGCCCCCAATGTTAAGCACATGCGTGTAGATCATCGTCGTCGACACATCGGCATGCCCGAGCGCGGATCCACCGAGTGCGTCGCCTGCGGAAAGACCCAGAACCAGGTCCATGAATGCCCCGCCCTCGGATACTTCCGCCCCAGTGCGTCGGGCATCTCGACGCCCCCGCGTCCGGCCACCTGATCTGCACGCCAAAGGGCCCCAGCGCGGGCCAACTGTGCGCGCAGCCCACCCGTAAGGCTCTGCGGCAGCATGACGACCCGATCCTTGCCACCTTTCCCCTCGCGGACGATGATCGCGCGACGCGCGAAGTCGACGTCCTTGACCCGTAACTGCAGGCCTTCGGTGATGCGCAGGCCGGTACCATAGAGCAACTGGGCGAACAGACGGTGCTCGCCCTCCATCACCGCAAAGATGCGCGCGACCTCGTCCGGCCACAGCACCACCGGCAAGCGCTTCGTGCCACGTGGCCGGTCGATACCCGACATCCAGGGCAGGTCGACCTCCAGCACCTTGCCGTACAGGAACAGCAATGCAGACAGCGCCTGGCTGTGCGTGGACGCCGAGACTTTGCGCTTGTTCGTCAGCCAGGACAGGAAGAGCTCGACCTCCGGCCTGCCCATCTCGGCGGGGTGCCGCCGGTCGTGGAAGTGGATGAACGCACGGGCCCAATGCACGTAAGCCTGCTCGGTGCGCATGCTGTAGTGCAGGTAGCGGATGCGCTCGCGCAACTGATCGAGCAGCTTTTCAGACCTCAGCGTCGGGAGCGGCAGCCTGCCGGTTTTCATGGCTGGATTATTGGAGGAAACATCCAGCATAATTCTCTCAAGCTGCCGTAAAGAAGGGCGAAAACAGGTGCTTACGATGCCGATTTACGGAGACGATCGGCGGGGGTAAAGGGCAAGTTCGTCTCCCTACAACACGTTAGGAAAAGCCATACAACCGTATGGCTCGGAATCTGGATTTATGCTAGTCTTTCCGAATGGCGAGTACGCGCTTCGACTGGGATCCGAAAAAGGACGCTGAGAACCAACGGAAGCACGGTGTTCCGTTCGTCCGCGCCCAGTACGCTTTTGCTGATCCGAATCGCGTAATCGCCAAAGACGTCACTCATAGCCAGTCCGAGGAGCGGTTCTACTGCTCCGGGCAGGTAGATGGTGGCGTGTTGACGGTCCGGTTCGCCTGGCGAGCGTCGGTGATTCGAATCATTGGGACTGGCTATTGGCGCAAAGGAAAAGCGATCTATGAGCGCGAAGGTAAAGTACACGGATGAGCCGCTAGGCAAGATCGAAGTGGTGTCTGACTTCCTGCCATCGCCGGCGCAACTCGCGTTCCGGGAAGAAGGGGTGAAGGTCACGCTGGCGCTCAGCAAGAAGAGTCTCGACTTCTTCAAGACAGAGGCAGCAAAGCACCAGACGCAGTACCAGCGAATGATTCGCCGGCTCCTGGATGCGTATGTTGACGCTCAAGCCCTAACTGTTCATTCAAGCGGACGTGCCGGCAAGCGGCAAGCCCCTTAATTCAGACGTTAACCAGTCGTGACCTTCGTCGCGCTAAGCCACCGTAGAAGTGTGGCAAGCTACGGTCTTGTATAGGAGACCGGTCATGTCCCTCCCCGTCGAAGTGCTCGCGAAGCAGGTCTTGGATCTGGCGCCGCCCGATCGCGCGCGGCTGTTGGACGAGGTCATTCGCAGCCTGGATGCCGACCGCGAGCGGGAGGCCCGCTGGAACGAACTTGCAGCCATTCGTGATGAGGAGGCCGATGTAGACCCCTCTGTGCTGGTCTCAGGTCCGGATGGGCTGGCAAGGGTACGCGCCCAGATTTGACGATGTACGTTCTCCATCGGGGCGCTGAGGATGACCTTCTTGAGGCGGCGCGGTTCTACCGCGACGAAGGCGGCGTCAACCTCGCAAACCGCTTCCTGGACGAGTTCGAGCGTTTGATGGCTCTGCTGACCGAGTTCCCGAACATCGGTCGCCCGGCGGGAGCTTCGCGTCGAGTGCATCCACTCCAGAATTTTCCCTACTCAGTTATCTACAGGGAGACCGCCGGCACGATTCGCATTCTCGTGGTACGTGCCCATCTTCGAGAGCCAAGGCATGGCGAAAGGAGGCGCTAGCGATGGCTAACCCGACGTTGGAAGGGACCGCCACCAGCAGCGCCCTGCGAGCCGGCGCTCAGATATTTTCCGTCTCGCGTGGCGCTGCTGGTGGCGTCCGCTCAACTCTGCGTTAAGCATCCGGTTCCGCGCCCGGCCAGTTCCTGAGGGTAGACTTTGGCAAAGGAAGCCCAAATGGATACATCTCTCGTCAGTCGCGACTCGGAAATCATGAGCGGCGCCCTGTGTTTCACGGGTACGCGCGTACCGGTAAAGAACCTTTTCGACTATCTCGAGGGCGCGTCGTCCCTTGAGGAATTTCTCGAAGACTTCCCATCCATCACGCGCGAGCAGGCCGTGGCGGTTCTTGAAGCTGCGCGTGAAGGCCTGGCAGCCGATGCGCCTGTTGCTTGATGAATGTGTGCCGGCTCGCCTACGTCGCGCGTTCGCGTCGCATGAGGTGTCGACGGTCGTCCTCGAAGGCTGGGCAGGCGTAAAGAACGGTCGCTTGCTCGCCTTGGCAGCGCAACGCTTCGATGCGTTGATTACCGTGGACAAGAACTTGCCGTTCAAGCAGAACGCGACATCACTTCCGCAGGCGGTTCTGGTGTTGAATGCAGTGTCGAACGAACTGCCGTATCTGCTACTGCTCGTCCCCGCGGTTGAACGAGAACTCGCCCAACCCGCCACCAGCGGCGCCCGTTCAACTCTGCGTTATGGCGCTAATGAGGTTTAAATGAAGACTTTTATGAAAGCCGGTTTTCTGCTGGCGTTGATATTGGGATCGCTGAATGATTCCTTCGCCAGATGCTTGGAAAGTGCATCTTATGTCGCGACGTTGAAGGTCAATAAGTGTGAAGAAGCAAAACCAGGCGAAGTGTTTATCGAAGGCGAACTGTTGAGTGTT
>CAIQON010000223.1 GCA_903873475.1 uncultured bacterium | reverse complement strand
TCTGTTCCAGTACTGCATCGCCCTGGAGGAATTCAGCCGGCTGCACCGGGCCTTCACGATCGCGGCCAACTACACCAGCGGCATGACGCCGATGGCCATTGCCCGCCATGGCACCCCAGCGCAGAAGGAGAAGTTCCTGCGCGGTTTCGCCGCCGGCAAGCTCAAGTCCGGTTTCGCGCTGACCGAACCCGAGGCCGGGTCGGACGCCGCCTCGATGCGCACCCGCGCCGAGCGGCGCGGCGACGGCTGGGTACTGAACGGGCGCAAGCACTACATCAGCGGCGGCCATGTCGCCGACGTGATCATGGTGATGGCGGTCACCGATCCCGAGAAGCGCGCTCGCGGCGGCATCACCGCCTTCCTGGTCGAGAAGGGCATGCCGGGGTTCTCGGTGACCCGGGTGGACACCACGATCGCGACCGATGCGATCCGCCTGGCGGAGCTGACCTTCGAGGATTGCGTGCTGCCCGACAGCGCGGTGGTCGGCGAGGTCGGCAACGGCTTCAAGGTGGCGATGGGTTCGCTCAACGACGGCCGCATGTCGGTGTCGTGTTCCTGCGTCGGGGCCGCCGAATCGCTGGTCGAGCGCTCGATCGAGCATGCGAAGACCCGGCGCACCTTCGGCAAGCTGCTCGCCGAACGGCAGGCGATCCAGTGGATGCTCGTCGATTCCGCGGTGGACATCGCCGCCGCGCGCGCCCTCTGCTACGACGTGCTGCGCCGGATCGAACGGGGCGAGAAGGTGGGTTCGGCCGGCAGCATGTGCAAGCTGTTCTGTTCCGAGATGGTCGGCCGGGTCGCCGACCGCGCGGTGCAGATCCACGGCGGCATGGGCGTGATCCGCGGCTTCCCGGTCGAGCGCTTCTATCGCGACGTGCGCCACTACCGGGTGGGCGAGGGCGCCTCCGAGATCCAGCGGATCGTGATCGCGCGCGACCTGCTGCGCGGCGTGAAGATCGAGGACTGACGACGTGAAGACGAACGCTGCGATCGTCGGCATCGGCGAGAGCCGGGTCGGGAAGGTGCCGGACCGCTCGGCACTGCAGTTGCAGGCCGACGCCGCGCAGGCCGCGCTCGCCGACGCCGGGTTGTCGATGTCCGACATCGACGGGCTGCTCACCACGCCGGTGCGGGTCGAGCACTGGAACATGCCGGCCGGCGTGGTGGCTCACCACCTGGGCATCCGCCCGGCCTTCCTGTCCACGGTCGACCTCGCGGGCGCGTCGGGCGCGGCGATGATCCACCAGGCGGCGATGGCGATCGCGTCCGGGCAATGCACGACGGTGCTGTGCGTGGCCGGCCAGAACCTGCTGAGCCATGGCTCGCGCTCGACCGCGGTGCGCAAGATGGCCGAGGGCGGCAGCGCGCACCCGCAGTTCGAGGTGCCGTACGGGCCGCTGGTGCCCTCGCTCTATGCGCTGGTGGCGCAGCGGCACATGCACGAGTACGGCACCACCGCCGAGCAGCTGGCCGAGGTGGCGGTGACCATCCGCCGGCATGCGTCGTTGAACCCGAACGCGCACAAGCGCGAGCCGATCACCGTGGCCGACGTGCTCGGCTCGAAGATGATCACGTCGCCCCTGCACATCCTTGACTGCGCGATCGTCTCCGACGGCGCGGCGGCGGCGATCGTCACCAGTGCCGATCGCGCGCGCGACCTGCGCTCGCGTCCCGCCCACCTGCTGGGGCAGGGCTACGGGCTGCGCCACAGCCATATCGGGGACACGTCGCTCACCACCACCGGCGCGGTCGATTCCGGCCGCGATGCGTTCCGCACGGCCGGGTTGTCGCCATCGGATGTCGATGTCGCGCAGATCTACGACTGCTTCACGATCACGGTGATCGTCGAACTGGAGGACCTCGGCTTCTGCGCCAAGGGCGAGGGCGGTGCCTTCGTCGAGGGCGGGCGCATCGGGCTGGGCGGGGCGTTGCCGGTGACCACCCACGGCGGACTGCTGTCGGGCGGCCATCCCGGCCTGGGTGGCGGGTTCTTCCATGTGCTGGAGGGCGTTCGCCAGGTGCGCGGCGACGCCGGCGAGCGGCAGGTGCCGGATGCGAAGGTCGCGCTGGTGCATGGCAACGGCGGGGTGATCAGCGTGCATTGCACGCTCCTCCTCGGCCAGGAGGACAGGGCATGAGCGAGCGTCCGTTGCCGGTCCCCGATGCGGCGACCGCACCCTACTGGGATGCGGCACGCGAGCATCGACTGGTGATGCCGAAGTGCGCCGACTGCGGTGCTTTCCACTTCTATCCGCGCACCCTCTGCCCGTCATGCAGTTTGTCGCGGATCGAGTGGACCGCATGCAGTGGCCGCGCCGAAGTCCATTCGTTCACCATCGTGTATCGCGCGCCCGGTCCGGCCTTCGCGGCGGAGGTGCCCTATGTGGTGGCGACCGTGAAGCTGCATGAGGGGCCGCACCTGATGACGCGCATCCGGGGTTGTGCACCCGAAGCAGTGCGCATCGGCATGGCGGTCAGGGTCGCCTTCGACGAGGCGTCCGCCGAGATCACGTTGCCGGTGTTCGAGCCGGCAGGGGAGGTTTGATGAATCGATCGCACCGGGCTGCTTCCGCACGGACACCAGCCGCTCCTGTCCCATCGCCGGCACCCCTGGCATTGGCCTTGGCCGTGGCGGTAGCCGCTGCCGCACTGCAGGCGATCCCGCTGCCGGCGGCGGCACAGGCGTGGCCGGTGAAGCCGGTGCGATTCGTGTCGCCCTATCCGCCCGGCGGTGCGAACGACGTGCTGGCCCGCATCCTTGCGCAGAAGCTGGGCGAGACGATGGGGCAGCCATTCCTGGTCGAGAACCGCGCCGGTGCCGCCGGCAACCTCGGCGCGGAACTGGTTGCGCGTGCAGCGCCCGACGGCTACACGCTGCTGATGGGCCAGGCGAGCAACCTCACGATCAACGTGAGCCTGATGGCGAAGATGCCCTACGACCCGGTGAAGGACCTGGCGCCGGTGACGCTGGTCGCGAGCACGCCCAACCTGCTGGTCGTGCATCCGTCGCTGCCGGTGAAGACGGTCAAGGACCTGGTCGCGCTGGCAAAGGTAAGGCCGGGCGCGCTGAACTACGCATCGTCCGGCACGGGCACTGCCGGCCACCTTGCCGGCGAACTGTTCAACCGTGCCGCCGGGGTGAGGATGGTGCACATTCCGTACAAGGGCGCTGCACCCGCGCTGACCGACCTGGTCGCCGGCCATGTGCACCTGTACTTCACCTCGCCGATCTCGGCCCAGCCGTTCACCCGATCGGGACGGCTGCGGCAGGTCGCGGTGACCAGCCTGAAGCGCTCCCCGTCGTTGCCCGGGCTGCCTACCGTCGCCGAATCGGGCTTTCCCGATTTCGATGTCGTGTCCTGGTGGGGCGTACTCACGCCGGCCGGCGCGCCGAAGGAAGTGATCTCGCGGCTGCATGCCGAGATCGTGAAGGCGATCGCCCTGCCGGATATCCGTGCCAAGTTCTCCGACCAGGGTGCGGACCCGGCGGCGAGCAACACGCCGGAGCAGTTCGCCGCCCTGATCCAGTCCGAGATCCTGAAGTGGGGACGGCTGATCAAGGAACTGGGCGTGCGGCCCGAGTAGCGCCGGCGGCGCGCCTGACTGCAGCGCGCGAGGGCGCGGGCCGGCTCAGCCGCGCAGCACCTGCTGGATCCAGTGCGCCGCCTGCAATGCACGCACGTCCTGTCCGCGCGCCGCTATGACCTGGACGCCCATCGGCAGGCCGGACGGCCCGGTGAACACCGGCACCGCGACCGACGGTACGTGCAGCATCGTCCACATCTGGTGGAACGCCGTCTTGCCGACGTTCTCCAGGCCACGTGGTGCTTCGCCTTCGGCGCTCGGCGTGACCAGCACGTCGACGCCGCGCAGGCCGTCCTCGAGCATCCGGCGGCAGTCGTCGACGGTACGCAGCGCTTCGAGGTACTGGTCGCGCGTCCAGCGCCCGGCCTGCACCAGCTTGCCGCCGAGCGTCGGACTCAGCTGCGGTAGGTGGTACACCCGTTCATAGGCGAGCGAGCGGCGCGTCTCGTAGTCGTTGACGATGTTCGACGCATCGATGATCGCGTCCATCGCAGCGGGCAGCGTGAGTTCCTGGACTGCGGCCCCGGCGGCGGCCAGCCGCGCGGGCATTGCCTCGAAGGCCTCGACCATCGACGGTTCGGCCAGCGACCACTGCGGCGTGCGGTAGAGCGCGATGCGTGGTGGTGCCGCGGGGCGATCGAAGGACGGCGGCACGAAGCCGATCAGCGCAGCGGCGAACAGCGCCGCGTCTGGCACGTCGCGTCCGTATACCCCGACGGTGTCGAGCGAAGGGGCCAGCAGCTTGATGCCGGCACCGTTGATCGAGTTGTAGGTCGGCTTGAAGCCGGCCACGCCGCAGTAGGCCGCCGGCCGGACCAGGGATCCGCCGGTCTGGGTGGCGAAGGCGAGCGGCACCATGTAGTCGGCGACGGCTGCCGCCGAGCCACTCGAAGAGCCGCCGGGCGTGTGCGCGAGGTCGTGCGGATTGCGGGTGATCGCAGGATGCCGGTTCGCCAGTTCGGTGCTCACCGTCTTGCCGAGCACGACCGCGCCCTGTTCCCGGGCGGCGACGACGCAGGCGGCGTCGGCCACCGGGCGGTGGCCGCGGTAGATCGGCGTGCCGTACTCGGTAGGCAGCGTCGCGGTCTCGATGATGTCCTTCACGCCGATCGGCAGGCCGTGCAGCGCGCCGCGCAGGCGACCCTCGCTGCGTTCTCGGTCGCGCTCGCGCGCCTCGGACAGGGCGAGCGCAGGATCGAGGTGCGCCCACGCGAGCACCTCGGGGTCGCGCGCATGGATGCGCTCGAGGCAGGCGAGCACCAGCCGTTCCGAGGTGAGCGTTCCTGCGGCCATTGCACGGACGGCCTCGACCGCGCCCAGCGTATTCGGGTCCTTCATGGTGTTTCCTTCAGGCCTGCGCGCACATCTGGTGCGCGCACGAAACGATCCGTGCCGGTGCGACCCGGCAGAGGGCCTCCAGCGGCTGCGCGTAAGGAACCGGCGTACGCGGCGCGCCGAGCCTGCGCGGGGGGCAGCGCAGGGCAGCGAACAGGTGTTCGGTGACCTCGGCGACGATCTCGGCCCCGAAGCCGCCGACCGTGACTGCCTGGTGGGCCACCAGCAGCCGGCCGGTACGCGCGACCGAGTCGAACACGGTGTCGCGGTCCCAGGGCCACAGCGTGCGCAGGTCTATCACCTCGATCGACAGACCGTCCGCCTGCGCCGCATCGGCAGCCAGCAGGCAGTCGCCGAGCTGGCCTGACCAGGTGACCAGGGTCAGGTCACTGCCCGCGCGCCGGATCGCGGCCTTGCCGAGCACCGCTGGTGCGGCACCTTCGTCGACTTCGCCGGTGGAAGTCCACAGCTCCTTGTGTTCCATGTAGACCACCGGGTCGTCGGAACGGATGGCGGCCTTGAGCAGGCCATGGTTGTCCGCCGGCGTGGCTGGCGCCACTACGACCAGGCCCGGGATGTGTATCCACCAGGCTTCGGTCGACTGCGAGTGCTGCGCGGCCATGCCTTCCCGGAAACCGATCGGCTGGCGGATCACGACCGGCACGCGTACCTGCCCGCCGAGCATGTAGCGTGCCTTCGCTGCCTGGTTCACGATCTCGTCGGCGGCACACAGGCCGAAGTCCGCATAGCGAAGTTCGACCACCGGGCGCGTGCCGCAGATCGCAGCGCCGATCGCCGAACCCATGATCGTGGACTCGGAGATCGGCGTGTCGACGATGCGTTGGCGGCCGAACTCGCGCTGCAGGTCGAGGTACTGGCCGGCGACGCCACCTTCCGGGCCGATGTCCTCGCCCAGCGCCCAGACGCGTGGATCGCGCAGCATCTCCTGGCGCAGTGCGATCTGCGCCGCCTGTGCGTAGGTGATCACGGCCATGACGGCGCCCCCGCGTCCTGCACGTCGGTGAACAGTTCGCCCGGGTCCGGGCAGGGTGCTGCTTCGGCGAGCGCAGCGGCGGCGGCGATGCGCTCGCTGGCGGATCGAGCCTCTTCGTCGAGCGTGGACTGCGCGACGCCGTTGTCGAGCAGCAGCCGGGCGGTCAAGACGACCGGGTCGCGCGCCGCGTAGCCTGCCACTTCGGCCGGGTCTCGATACAGGCCGCGGTCGAGCGCCAGGTGTCCGCGCCAGCGGCAGGTGGTCGCATGCAGGAAGCGGGGTCCCTTGCCGGCGCGTACCTCGCCGACCATCAGTGCGGCCGAGCAGGCGACGGCCAGCAGGTCGTTGCCGTCGATGCTGTCGGCCGGTATGCCGAAGGCCTCGGCGCGGGCGACGATGCCCGGTCCGGCGGTCACCGAAGGCGTGCGCGTATGGTCGGAATAGCCGTTGTCCTCGCAGACGAACAGCACGGGCAGGTCGTAGACCTTCGCCCAGTTCAGGGCTTCCAGCATCGGTCCGCGGTTGAGCGCGCCGTCGCCGAAGAAGGCGACCACGATGCGGTCCTCGCCGAGCAGACGCACCGCCTGCGCCGCGCCGACTGCGATGGTCACGCCGTCGGCGACCACGCCGTTGGCACCGAGGATGCCGCGCGAGAAGTCGGCCACGTGCATCGACCCGCCCTTGCCGCCGCAGAGGCCGCCGGCCTTGCCGTGGATCTCGAGCATCATCGCCACCGGATCGGCGCCCTTGGCGATGCAGTGCCCGTGGCCGCGGTGGTAGCTGCTGATGTAGTCGCGGTCGGTGAGTGCTGCGCACACGCCGGCGGCGATCGCCTCCTGCCCGGTGTACTCGTGCACCGAGCCGCGCAGGCGGTTGTCGCGCCGCGCGGCGCCGGCGTGCTCGTCGAACGCGCGCATCAGCAGCATGCGCTGATACATCGCGTGGATGCGCTCCACGGAAAGGCCCATTGGCAGGCTCATTCCGGTTCGATGCCCGCGGCCTTGAGTGCCTTGCCGATCGCCGGCGTCTCCAGGCGGATGAGTTCGGTCACGCGCTCCGGCGTCGAGTGCAGCGGCGTGATGCCGAGCTGGGCGAAGCGCTCCTGCAACTCGGGGCTCTTCATCATCGTACCGACCTCGGCGTTCAGGCGCGCGACGACGGCTGGCGCAGTGCCGCGCGGGGTCATCAGTACCCACCAGACGTCCGGGATGCTGCCCTTGATGCCCGCTTCGACCAGCGTTGGCACGTCGGGCAGCGCTGGAGAGCGGCGCTCGCTGGTCACTGCCAGAGCCCGCAGCTTGCCCGCCTTCACCTGAGGTACCGCCGGCGCCATGTCGGACAGCACCATGTCGATCTGGCCTGCGACCAGGTCGACCACCGCGAGCCCGCCGCCCTTGTAGGGCACATGCACCAGCTTCGTGCCAGTGGCTACCTGGAACACCTCGCCGGCGACATGGGCCGGCGTGCCGCGGCCGCCGGAGCCGAAGTTGAGGCTGCCCGGCTTCGCCCGTGCGATCGCCACCAGCTGCTGCACTGTCTTCACCGGTATCGACGGGTGCACCACCAGCACCTGCCCGGAGGAGGCCACCTGCGACACCGGCGAGAAGTCGTTCAGCGGATCGAAGCCGAGGCGTTTGTACAGGTGGACGTTGGTGACCAGTTGCGCACTGCTGCTCAGCAGGATGTTGTAGCCATCCGGAGGCAGGCGCGCGGCGAACTCGTTGCCCAGGTTGCCGCCGGCGCCTGGCCGGTTCTCGACGAGCACCTGCCGGCCGAGGGCATCGGAGAGCCGCTGCGCGATGATCCGCCCCAGCACGTCGGTGGTGCCGCCCGGCGGGAACGGTGCGACCATGCGCAGCGGCCGCGACGGCCAGGCATCCTGGGCAGGCGCGGCCGCCGGCAGGAGCAGCACCGCCGCGAGCGACAGCAAGAGGGGGCGTGTGCTTGTCATCGGTTCATCCTCCGGTGCGTCTTCAGGGGCGTTGCCTGCCGCCCTGGGTATCGGCAGGCAGGATGAACTTGTACCGATGCAGGCCGGGCACGTCAACGCGGGCCAGGCGCTCGATGGCGCACAGGCCGGCACGGACAGGGTCCATGCGTGGTCCTCGTGCGCCGGATGCGGTCAATCCGCCTTGATGCCTGCCTTTGCGACGATCCTGCGGTAGAGCTCGATGTCCTTCGCGATGCGCTCGCCGAACATCTCCGGAGTGCCGCCGGCAGGACTCAGCCCGTCGCCTTCCATGCGGTCGATCATCTCCTTCGTCTTCAGCGACCGGTTCAGTTCGCCATTGAGGCGGTCGACGATCGGTCGCGGAAGCCCGCGCGGCCCGAGCAGCCCGTGCCATAACACGATCTCGTAGCCGGGTACGCCGGACTCGGCGAGCGTCGGGATGGATGGGTCGCCGGCGATGCGCTGCGCGCTGGTGAGCGCGATCGCGCGCAGCTTGCCGGAACGGGCGAGCGGAAGCGTCGCGAACACGTTGCCGAAGGTCAGGCTCACGTGCCCGGCCACGGTGTCGGCGAGCGCCGGACCGGTGCCCTTGTAAGGGATGTGCGTCATGGTCACGCTGGCGAGCGACATGAAATGTTCGGCCGCAAGGTGGCTGATCGTGCCCTGGCCGGTGGTCGAGAAGTTCGCGCCGCCCGGGTTCCTGCGCGCCAGCGCGATCAGGTCGCGGGTGGACTTCACCGGCAGGGTCGGATGGGCTGCGAGCAGGATCGGTCCCTGGGACAGCTGGATGATCGGCTGGATGTCCTTCACCGGATCGAACGCGAGCTTGTACAGGCTCGGGTTCACCGCATAGCTCGCCACGCTGAAGGTGAGCGTGTAGCCGTCCGGTGCGGCGCGCATGCCCAGCTCGGTGCCGATGGTCCCTCCGGCCCCGCCGCGGTTCTCGACCAGCACCGTCTGGCCCAGGGTCTCGGTCAGGCGCTGCGCGGACAGGCGGCCGATCAGGTCGGTGGCTCCGCCCGGCGGGAACGGGATGATCATCCGTATCGGCTTGGCCGGCCAGGCCTGCGCGACCGCGACCGGCGAATGCACCGCCAGCAACGCGGCGGCGGCGCATCCTGCAACTGACAGCGCACGGGCGCGATTCGCATGCTTCTTCATGGCTGGATCAGCCTGGGGATCATCGCGGCATTGGCCAGCTTGTCCACGCGCTTGACCGCGCGCAGCAGCTTGTCCTGGCGGTCGCGGTCGAGAAGCCCGTCCGCGCAGGCGGCGAGCTTGGCCGCCAGGTCGTCCTCGGACAGCGGGTTGAGGGGGCCGCCGCGATAAGCCTCCGGCGCCCAGTGCACGAAGCGACGGCCGTCCTTCGTCGTGAGCTCGATGCGCGAGCGGATGATCTCCATGCCCTGCGATTCGATCTGCGGATCGACGTGGGTGTGGATGCGCGCCTGCATCTCCTGAGCCGCCGGCGAGCCGATGAACTCGTTGGTGAACTCCTGGCGGCCGGCGCGGTGGCGCAGGATGATCATCGTCAGAAGACCAGCCATCGAGAACTTCGCCTGCAGGTGGGTCTTCGCGACCGCGAAGCGGATCGGGTTCAGCACGTTGCTGCCGGCGTGGATGTCGATGCGCTCGATCGTGTCGGGACGAATCGACTCGCCACGCAGCAGTTCCAGCATGCCGTCCATCGTCTGGTGGGTGAGGATGCCCGACGGGTAGGGCTTGACCGAGACGCCGGGGCTGACGATCGACCACTGCTGCTTCTTCTCGCCGCCGAATCCCTGCGCGGTCTTCTCGGGGAAGCAGCCGTTGCCATAGACCCGGAAGAAACCCCATTCGCCGTCGAGGCCGTCCAGGTCGGCAGTGAAGCCGCGCTGCGCGAGCAATGCGGCGGTCACGCCGTTCTCGGCCGCGCGCGCCACCTGCAGTGGCTTGCTCATCGTGCCGAAATTGACGCGGCAGCCGGCGGCCATGCTCGCGCAGATCGACAGCGCGATGCGCAGCTTGTCGCCGGTCAGGCCGAGCAGCTTCGCGCTCGCCGCGGCCGCGCCGAACAGGCCGACCACGCCGCTCGAATGGAACGAGCGCTCCTTGTAGGTGAACGGCAGCAGCCATTCGGAAAGCTTGCACTCGACCTCGAAGCCGGCCATGAACGCGGTGAAGAAGTCGGCGCCGCTGACCTTGTGCCCCTGGCTGATCCGCAGCTGCGATACCGCCAGCGCTGCGGCGAGCGGCGGCACCGTCGGATGCGTGAGCAGGCCGTACTGGTGGCGCGGATCGTTCGATACCTGCGTGTCGTCCCAGTCGTGCGCATGGCCCGCGCCACCGAGCACGCGCGCGGCGATCGGGGCCGGTACCCTGGTGCGGCCGCGGCCGAACAGCAGCGCGTCCTTGCGGCCGCCCTGTTCCTGTGCGTCGTCGGCCAGCAGCACGTAGGTCTCTTCCGCCAGGCCGGCGATCATGACCGAGAGGCCGTCGAGCACGCAGCGGCGCCCGATGCGGGCGGCTTCGCGCGGGATCATGGCGGGGGTCAGCGCCTCGATGAAGGCGGCTGCCTCGGCGGTGGCTGTAGTCGGGTATTGGGTCGTCATTGGCTGTACTCCGGTTCCGTTGTTCCGTTCATGCGCGCAGCAGCGGACGCAGCGCGCGCACGTCGTCGATCTTCTCGATGTTCCAGATGTGGTCGATCAGCCCACGGGTGCGGCGGCGGCCGAGGATCGGCTGCAGCAGGTCGAGACATTTCGCCTCGACTTCCGCGCGCGACATCGGGTTCTGCCAGGTGCCCTTCACCACTTCGGTGTGGTGGCGCAGCGTCGCGCCGCCGGCCAGGTGCAGCGTGACGATGGCCTGGCGTCCGCCGGCGGCGGTCAGCTCAGGCGAGGGCTTCAGTTCGATGCGCCTGCGAAGCGCCATCACCTTCCGGTCCTTCATGCGCGCGATATCATGCGACGATGCGAAGGTGACGCTGCCGTCGAGCAGCACGAGCGCGACCAGGTGCTGCAGGCAGATGTCGGGCATGTCACGGTCGTTCACGACAGCGGCTTCATGGTCCTGGATCTCGACCACCACGCGCGCGACGTCGGCGGCCTTCACCCCGTGTTCCTTCACCAGCGCCTCGGTCGAATCGAGCGCCGCCTGGATCGGCGAGCCGACAGACCATTTCTTGATGTTCGAGTTCATGATCTCGAAGGTCGAGCCGAGTTCGTGCACCAGCAGGTCTGGCTGCACGTGCGGCGAGGAGAACGCGACGAAGAAGTTGCGCTCGCCGGCGAACACGTCCGGCACGCCGGTGAAGCCGTGCGCGACCATCGATGCGGCGGCCAGGCCACGGCTCGACGGCATGCCGCCGAAGTCGAAGGCTTTCTCGATGTGGTCCGGGTCGCGCATCCAGGTCGAGATGCCGGACGCCTGCTGGGCTGCATACGACAATGCGTGGCGCACGCGCGTCGCGTCCAGCCCGACCATCGCACTGGCGGCGGCAGCGGCACCGAAGTGGGCCCCGAAGCTGTGGGTGGAGTGGCCGGCAAGGTGGAAACGGATGGCGCCGAGCGCGAAGTTCACGCGCGCGCCGACGTCATAGCCCAGTGCGATCGCGCGCAGGAGATGGCGGCCACTGCGCCCCTGGCGCTCGCCCATGGCCAGCGCGGCCGGGACCACCGAGCAGCCCGGATGGTGGAACGACGGCTGGTGCGAGTCGTCCGTCTCGTCTGCGTGGGCGAGCATGCCGCCGGCCAGTGCCGCGTTGAATGCAGTGGTGACCAGCGAGGTGCCGGGCACGCAGGCTTCGCGGGTGCCGCCGAGCGAGCGTACGTACGACACCGCGATCTCGCCGGGTTCCAGGCGCGAACCGCTGATCATGGCAGCCAGCGTGTCGAGCAGGTGATGCTTCGTCTTTTCGACCACCGCGGGGGGCAACGCGGTCCGGGTGGCGGCGGCGATGTAGCCCGACAGGCGCGCGGTGAGCGGTGTGATGGCGTTGGCGGCCGGACGGGTCGCAGGCTTGCCGGCCCGCTTGCGGGCGGACGGAGAAGCTGCAGGTGAAGGGGAGGGCGTCTTGCGGGTGGGCATCGTGTGGCGGGTCCTGCGCGGGGTGGGAGGGCGACCTACTGTGCGGTGGCGCCGGATGCCTTGACGACATCGCCCATGCGGGCGAGTTCGAGCCGGATGAAGGCGGCGAAGCGCTCCGGCGTATCGCCCAGCGGCGCCGCACCCAGCCCGCCCAGGCGGTCCTTCATGTCAGGGGTGGCCAGCACTTCATTCATCGTGCCGTGCAGCCGGTCGATGACCGGCCGGGGCGTGCCGCGCGGGGCGAGCAGTCCGGTCCAGAGGCTCATTTCGTATCCGGGCAACGACTCGGCGATCGTCGGCACGTCGGGCAGCACCTGCGAGCGTCGCGCGGACGTGAGCGCCACTGGCCGCAGTCGCCCGGCCTTGATGTGCGGAAGCGCGGTGGGCACCGGTTCGAAGTCGAGCGAGATCGAGCCATTGATGATGTCGGCCAGCACCTGGCCGGCAGCCTTGTACGGCACATGCAGCAGGTCGACCTTGGCCAGCGTGCCGAAAAGTGCGCCGGCGATATGCTGCGAGGAGCCTATTCCGACCGAGCCATAGCGCAACTGCCCCGGCTGCGCGCGAGCCAGTGCGATCAGTTCCTTGACGGTCTTCGCCGGCGTCTGGGGATTGACCAGCAGCACGCTCTCGACCATCGCCAGGCTGGTGACCGGGGCGAAATCGCGTACCGGGTCATAGCTGAGCTTCGAGAACAGGTGCGGGCTCACTGCGATCGTCGTGGAAGAACTGAACAGCAGCGTATAGCCGTCGGGTACGGCCTGCGCGACGATCGCGGTGCCGGTCGTGCCACCTGCGCCGGGCCGGGTGTCGATCACGAAGGTGGCCTTCAGGCGATCCGAGAGCGCCTGTGCAAACAGGCGCGACAGCGTGTCGTTGAGGCCGCCGGCCGCGAAGGGCACCACGCTGCGTACCGGCCGCGACGGATATTCCTGCGCGGTTGCCGGCATGTGCACGGTGCCGGCCAGTGCGCCGGTGGCGAGCGCGGCGGCCAGCAGCCGTGGCCTCACGGCCATCGTGGATCGATGCCAGCCGGTGACCGTCCCTGTCGATCTGATGCGAACCATCGCGTTGCCTCCGTTCATTCAGCCTTGATGCCGGCTTCCTTGATCACCTTTGCCCAGCGCGAGATCTCGGAGGCGATCGCCGTGCGGAACTCGTCCGGCGAACTGGCGATGACTTCCATGCCCTGGGCGGTGAAGCGCTCCACCGTGTCGGGTTGTCGGAGCACCGAAACGACCCCCTTGGCCAGCTTGTCGACGATGGCCCGCGGCGTGCCGCGCGGCAGGAACATGCCCTGCCAGTCGCGCACCTCAAAGTTGGGCAGCCCGGCTTCGATCATCGTCGGCACGTCCGGCAACTGGGTCGAACGCGTGCGCGAGGACACAGCCAGCGGCCGCAGCCGGCCGTCCTTGATGAACGGCAGCGCCGAGGTCATCGAAGCGAAACTCATCGTGACGTTGCCCGAGACGAGGTCAGCCATCGCCGGGCCGCCGCCCTTGTACGGAATGTGGGTCATCTTCGTGCCGGTCTGCAGCGCGAAGAACTCGCCGCTCAGGTGCGGCGCCCCACCGATGCCGGAGGACGCGAAGGTCGGCTCCCCGGGCTTCTGCCGCGCGAGCGCGACCAGGTCTTTCACCGACTTCAGCGGCGACTTCGCGTTGACGACCAGCACGTTGCCCACGGCGGCCGTCATCGTCACCGGTTCGAAGTCCTTCAGCGGGTCGTAGCTGAGCTTGAACAGGCTCACGTTGACCGAATGCGAACCGATCGTGCCGAACAGCACCGTGTAGCCGTCGGGCGTGGCCTTCGCCACCATCTCGGAGCCTATGATGCCGGTCGCGCCCGGCCGGTTGTCGATCAGTACCTGCTGGCCCCACAACTCGGTCACCTTCAGCCCGATGATGCGGGCCGCGGCATCGGTGCTGCCGCCCGGCGCGAACGGCACGATCAGCCGGATCGGCCGATCGGGCCATGCCGCCACTGTATCCCTGGGCTGGGCCGCTGCGGCGGCGGGCAGGCAGAGCAGTGCCGCGAAGGCAAGGGGGCCGGCCGGCAGGCGCCGGCAGGACTGCGAGGCGCGCTGTACGGCATCGCGTGTCTGGAGCAGTGACATCGGGAACTCCTTCTGGGGCGGTACGGAATCGGGTGGGGGGAGCTCAGGCGAGTGACTGCATGCACCAGTTGGCGCTGGCGGCCAGCGCCCCGTCCTGGCCGTCCACGCCCATCCACTGGACGCCGAGCGGCATCGCATCGATGGCCAGCAGTGGCAGGCTGAACGTCGGGAAGCCGAGGCAGGACCAGTACGCGAGGAAGGTCCGGCTGCCGGTGAACTCGAACCCGCGCGGCGCGATGCCCGAGCAGGGCAAGGTGATGAAGCCGTCGGTACCGGCGGCGACCGAGCGCACCTGCGCCTGCATGCGCAGGCGCGTCGCGAGCATCTCGTCGTAGCGGGCAGGCGTGATCTCCTGTGCCCGCTGCATGAAGGCGCGGATGCGCTCGCCGATCAGCTTGCCGTGCGCCTGCACGTATGCCTCGAAGGGCCAGCGCATCTCGTAGGCGAGCAGGTCGAGCCCCTCGTCGACCCAGGCATCGAGTTGCTGCTCGAGTCGGGCAACGCGGGGATCGTCTTCGCGGCTGATCAGTTCCACGCCCCGGTCGGTGAGCGCGGCGCTGAACTCGCCGAACGCTGCAGCCGTCGGCGCATCGATTTCCGTCCAGCCTTTCGTGTGCAGGTGGATCATGCGACGAGGCCTTGCGGCCTGCGGTGCATGCGCGCCTGCGGCCGGGAGCGACGGGTGGCCGGGGCTGCCGAGCGCGGTGGATACCTGCGATGCCGCGCACCAGACATCGTCGAGCGTGGCGCCGATCACGCCGAGGTGGTCGAGCGTCTGCGACAGCGGATGCACTCCGCCCAGCGGCAGCATGCCGAGCGTCGGCTTGTAGCCGACCGCGCCGTTGTACGACGCCGGCCGGATCGTCGAGCCCTGGGTCTGCGTGCCGAACGCGAGCGGCACCATGCCGGCGCCCACGGCTGCGGCGGAGCCGCTGGACGATCCGCCCGGGGTGCGCCCCGCATCGAATGCGTTGGTGGTCGGGCCGGAATACCCCACCGCGAACTCGGTGGTGACCGTCTTGCCCACGATCACCGCGCCGCCCTTGCGCATCGCGTGCACCGGGGCTGCATCGCAAGGCGACTGCCAGCCCTTGAAGGCGGGGCTGTTCATCTGCGTCGGCAGGTCGCGCGTGGCGATGATGTCCTTGACGCCGATCGGGCAGCCGTCCACCGGCGACAGTGGGCGACCCGCCCGGTAGCGCACGGTCGATTCGTCAGCCGCCCTGCGGGCGGCCGCGAGGTCGAGCACCACCCAGGCCTTGAGCGCCGGCTCGCGGGCCTCGATCGTCGCGATGCATCGTTCGAGGAAATCCCGCGGGGTATCGCTGCCGTCGATGAAACGCGGCCGCGCCGCAGTGAACGAGACCGACTGCGGGTTGTGCCAGCGCTGCATCGTCGTGCGGCCTACCTGACCAGCAGGGCGGTGAGTTCGCGCACGTCGTCCAGCTGCTCGAGGCTGCGCACCATTTCCACGATCTGCTTCGCCTTGGCCACGGGCCACTTCGCGAAATCGCAGCAGCCGTGGAACTTGTCGGCCACTTCCTCGTAGGTCATCGGGTTGGCCGGGCTGCCCTTGCCGAAGTCTGCCGAGCCCTTGATCACCCGGCCATCCTTCATCTGGATCTCGATGATCGTGGTCATCTTGTCGTAGCCGGCGGCTTCCGCCTCCGGATGCACGCCGAAGTCGACTTTCTCGATCATCGCCTGCACGTCTGCGCGCAGCACCATGTCGTCGGTGAACTCGGGCAGGTTCGCGCGGCCGTCGAGCAGCAGGATCGCCATGCAGAATTCCATGCTGAACTTGGCCTGGAGCTCATTGCGCGGGCGGTGATGGATCAGCGCATTGGGCATGTTGTGGTTGGTGCCGACCTTCACGCGCTCGACCTGGTCGGCCCGGATGTCATGGGTCTTGATCAGCTCCAGCATCTTGGTCATGCCGGGGTGGGTCAGCGAGCCCGACGGATGCGGCTTGATCGATACGCCCGGGTTCACGAACGTCCAGGGGTTGCCGAGGACACCGCGGATCGAGCCGTCGTCCCAGCCGCCGCCGGCGGCCTTGAAGAACCCGCGGCCGGCCTCGAGGATGTTCGGTGCGGCGGTCCAGCCCATCTTCGCCATGTCGGTGGCGAACACGCCCGACTCGGCCGCCTTGCCGGCGTGGAACGGCTTGGTCATCGTCCCGAAGTTCTCGCGCAGGCCGGCCGACTGGCTGCCGGCGATCGACAGCGCGCGCAGCACGGCTTCCTTCGGCAAGCCGTAGAGTTTCGAGGCCGCCGTCGCGGACGCGAACGTGCCGCAGGTCGCGGTGGCGTGGAAGCCTTCCTGGTAGTGCCGCGGGTTGATCGCTTCGGCGATCTTGCACTCGACCTCGACGCCAAGGTGGTAGGCGAGCATCAGGTCGCGGCCGTTGCGGCCGTCGCGCTCGCTGATTGCCAGCGCCGAAGGCAGGCAGGGGGCGGTCGGGTGGGTCAACAGACCGTAGACCCTGTCCTTCGCAACCGCGAGCTGCGTGTCATCGTAGTCGTCCGCATGGATGCCCACGCCGTTCGCGAAGGCGGCGAACCTTGGGGGAAGCTTGAGCGACATGCCGATCGCCGAGCACTGGCCTCCGGAGAACCCCTGGGCTGCCAGGTAGTCACGCACGATCTCGCCCGAATGCGCGACCGAGCCCGACAGCGCGAGGCCGAGCCCGTCAAGGATCGACTTCTTGCCCACCGCCAGCACGTCTGCCGGGATGTCTTCGTAGCGGGTGCCGACGATGAAATCGGCTACATGGCCGGTCAGCGAATCGGTGTAGTCGGGCGTGGCGGCCATGCAGTTCTCCTCATGTTGCTGCGAAAGAAACGAAAGGCGCCGAGTGTACCAAAGCGGCAGGGCCCGAATTCCAGCCGCTGCCGCGCCCGCCGGGTGCTATTCGACGACCAGCTTGAGCTTGCGCAGGATCGGCGTGAACTGTTCCACCTGCCGGCGCAGCAGTGCGGTCATTTCCGGGCCGCTGGAGCCGACCGGGTCGGCGGCGATCTCGACCAGACGCTTCACCACGTCGGGATGTCGTGCTGCTGCGGCGGCTTCCTTCGAAAGCCGGTCGAGCACGTCGCGCGGGGTCTTCGCCGGGGCGAACAGCCCGTTCCAGCCTTCGATCTCGAGCAACGGGAACCCCAGTTCGCGCACCGTCGGCACATCGGGGAGGGCCTTCACCCGGGCCGGTGCGGTGGTCGCGAGCGCGCGCAGTTCACCCTTGCGGATGTTCTCGAGGCAGGTGGACAACTGGTCGCCGCCGAAGTCCAGGCGGCCAGCCAGCAGTTCCAGCCGCATCGGGTTGGCCCCCTTGAACGGAATGTGGGTCATGTCGATGCGCGCTTCCTGCTTGATGATCTCGCCCAGTACGTTCATCACCGAGCCCGGGCCGGTCGAGCCGTAGTTGTAGGACAGCTTGCGGTTGCCCTGCAGCAGGCGCGCGAACTGCGCCAGGTTCTTCACCGGCACGGACGGGTGGGCGAGCAGCATGAACGGGACGTTGGCCGACAGCGACACGCCGGCGAAATCGTTGTCGAGGCTGTAGAGCGGCTTGCCCTGGAGCGCCTGCACCGTCGAGGCG
>CAIQON010000222.1 GCA_903873475.1 uncultured bacterium | reverse complement strand
TCGCATCCATGGCGACCTCGAGAAGGTACTCGGGCAGGCGGACATGCGAGAACGGCTGGCCGAGCAGGGGCTGGAGGCAGTGGCGGGCACGCCAGCACAGGCCGACCAGTGGATACGCATGCAGCACGAGCGCTGGGGCCGGGTGATCCGCGAGCAGAAGATCGTGATCGAGTGATCAGGCAGCAGTAGCAGCCCGTCACGTCACCGCGCGACTCACCGCGCGGGTCGGCCCGCTCCAGCTCGGGATGTAGGCCGCCTTGCGGCCGACGCCGCCGCAGACCACCAGCAGCAGGTCTTCCGGCGTCGCGCCGACCGGCAGCCCGCCGTGCGCGAGCACCGCACCCTGTTCCGCCAGCGAGCGGCGTACCGGTTCGCCCAACCAGTCCAGCGGCAGCCGTGCGCGCGCGTGGATCAGTGCGGCGGCCTGTGCCTTGCTGCATCCGCCGCGCTGGAACAGCGCCGCATGCTCGGGCGGCACGAGCAGTACCGCCTGCCCGCCGCCGACGGTGCCGCCCGAGCCGACATTGCCTGCCGCCGGCATCGAGCCGGCGTAGGTCTGCGCGAGGTCAGCCGGGTCGCGGCTGGAACTGTCGTTGACCTCGATGCTGCCCGCAGCGCCGACCACGGTGACCACGCCCTGCGCCGGGTCGAAACCGCGATCGACGTGCAGGGGTGTCCACGGGCTCTCGGCCTCGTTCTCCGCGACGCAGAAGCTGTACTTGCCTGGCTGCCCGAGCGTGGCCATGTCTACCTCGCCGGGCATCGCGCCGCCCACGTTGCGCAGCACCAGGCCGAGCGCGCGGCCGATCGACGCATTGGCCAGGTTGCCCGAGCCGAGCGCGTTGGCGCCCGCATTCATGCCGGCGGCGAGCGCCGCGGGGCCGTTGACGATCACCATCGGGCAGGCCGAGCCGGTGGTGGTCGCGATGCCCAGCAGGTTGAACTCGTCGGCGCACATCGCGGCGATCGCTGCCCCCACGATCTTCAGGCAGGGCGGCGTGCACCCGGCCATCACTGCGTTGATCGCCACCTGCTGCCAGGTGACATCGACATAGGTCGGCGGCAGTACCCCGAGCGTGGCCGCCGGGTCCACGCCCGCCGCCGCCATCATCCGCTCGACGCGCGCGGCCGTCGGCGGGATCACCGGCAGCCCGTCGGTGATGCCTGCGGCCAGCAGCGCGGCCTGTGTGTCTTCATAGTCCGACGACGGGCCAGTCCAGCAGTCCATGTACATCCTCCGGCAGTGGCGCGGCACGCGCGGCGCCCGGCGCTAGGCTACTGCACCAGGGCATCGGCCGGGGTGCCGCGCACGCGTGACGCCGCGCGCCGGGATGAATACCATCCACGCATCCCAGCACTGGCCGGAGGCCCTCCGTGGACGATGATGACCGCCGCACGTTCGTGCAGCTGCTGGACGACCTTGACGATCTTCACGACAAGGCCGACGCAGACGCGGTGATGCGGCGCCCTGGCATCGACGACCGTACCCGCGCGCTGCTTGCGCTGGCGATGGTCGCCGCACGCTGCGAGGACGACAAGGTGCCGGCGCAGGTGCGACGTTGCGTGGCGCAGGGCCTGGGGCGCAGCGAGGTTGGCGAGGCCCTGCTGCAGGTGTACTGCTATGCCGGGGTCTACGCCGGGCTGTCCAGCTTCACCGCGGCGCGCGCGACTTTCGATGCGATGGAAGCGGCCGGCGAGCTGCCGCCTTCGCTTGTGCCCGTGACCAACCCGCCAGCGCCGTCGACCACCGTCGCCGGGCGTACGGCCGATGGCGCACGCATGCGGCGCACGCTGTTCGGCGACGAGAACGTCGATCGCAACGAGCGCGAGGCCGACGACTTCATGAACCTGTTCTGGTCGATCACCCACGACTTCTGCTTCGGCAACATCTGGTCGCGGCCGTTGTTCGATCGGCAACTGCGCAGCCAGCTCTGCCTGGCGATCGCATCGGCCGCCGGCCAGGTGGGTGCGGTCGACCGGCATGTGCGCAGTGCGTTGCGCGGGGGCGTGTCGGGCGCGCGCATCGGCGAGATCTTCATCCTCGCCGGCGCGCTCGCCGGTGCAGCGAGCGGCCGCGCCGCGTTCGACCGGGCGCTGCAGGTGTTCGACG
>CAIQON010000221.1 GCA_903873475.1 uncultured bacterium | reverse complement strand
CGGAGCGCACGGCCGCAGCCTTCTTCGCCAGCGCTTCGAACGCCCGTTCCTGTCGGTCTGCCGGCTGCCGGTACTTGATCTGTTCCCACTCCGACTGCAGCGCCGCCACCGATTCCTCAGGACCGGCCAGTGCCGGCGCGGCCGCGAGTCCGAAGGTTGCGGCAAGCACCGCACAGAGTCCGGCTGCCATCGTTTTCCTGCGTCCGTCATCGATCATCCTGCGTTCCCTCCCTTTGTCGCTGCGTGGCGCCGCACGACGGCGGCGCGCTTGCCCAGTGCCCGGTCGACGACCGACGGCAGCAGGCGATTGAGCCGGACGAAGAACCGCTCCGGCCATCCAAGGTGCATCTCGGCCCTGTGGCCGTCGAGCAGTGCGAGCAGCGCGCGCGCAACGGTGTCCGGCGTATCGCTGCCGTTGCCGAGTTCGGCGTTGAGCGCATCCTGCGCCGCGCTGTTCAGGGCGGTGCGCGTGGCGCGCGGCGCCAGGTATTGCACCCGGATGCCGCTGCCATGCAGTTCCCTGCGCAGCGCCTCGCTGAAGCCGCGCAGGGCGTACTTCGTCGTGCTGTAGGCGACGTTGCCCGGGTTTCCGATGTCGCCGAGGATCGATCCGACATTGACCACCGCTGCGTGCGGCCCCGGGCGCATCAGCGGCAGCAGCGCGCGGGTGAGCAGCACCGGTGCAAGCAGGTTGGTGCGGATCACGCGCTCGATGTCCGCCTCCGACTCGTTGGCGAACCAGGCGAAGTCGCCGACGCCGGCGTTGTTGACCAGCAGTTCAGGGCCGCCGGGCAGCGCGCGTGCGGCCTCGACCACCGCCGCGCGGCCGGGCACCGAACAGAGATCGCCGGCAACGGTCGACACCTGCAGAGCCGGATTCTCGCGCCTGAGCCCGGCCGCCATCGCCTGCAGCCGGCCATCGTCGCGCGCGGCCAGCAGCAGCGAACCGGCACGTGGCACCAGGGCCGACGCGAACGCGCGACCGATGCCGCCGGTTGCGCCGGTGAGCACGATGTTCAACCCGGCCGTCATGCGTACGCCTTCGATGCCTCGGTCGCGGGAACCGCCGACGACAGCGATCGGAACAGGTTGCCGTACAGGCGGTACATCACGCGCGCCACGTGCACCACTGAAGCCTGGTCGTCCGGATCGTCCAGCCCGTCCATCAGCAGGCCGAACATGCGCACATGCTCCAGGTCGAGGCTGCCATGCGAATTGAGGTAGCTGAACGCGGACGCCGGAAGGCCGAGGCTGTGCGACAGGCCCTGCGCGGCTGCGGTGGCGATCGTCACGCTGGTTCCTTCCAGCACATGCACCATGCCGAAGAAGCCGACCGGGTTGTGGCGTGCGATCCAGTCGTACGCATGCGCGACCATCAGTTCCGCCTCCAGGCCGGGCATGGCCTCGCGTGCCACGGCCCTGTCGCCGCCGCAGGCGACGATGTCGTCGAGGATCCATTCCTCGTGGCCCACCTCTTCGTCGATGTAGTCGACGATCGCCCGGCGCAGTACCTCGTGGCGTGCCGGCAGGCGTGCGCCGCAGGCCATCAGCAGCGGCACCGTATGCCGAACATGGTGGAAGGCCTGGCCGAGGAATTCACGGTACTGGCCGAGCGTCACCCGACCGGCGAGGGCATCGCCGATCACCGGTGCGGCGAGCAGCCATTCGCGCTCGACAGCCGTCTGGCGCTGCAGTTCTTCATGGAAGGGCATCGACTATCTCCATCGGGGATCGTTCATAGAGCGCATCGATCGCGGCCCCGTGGCGCGCGAGGATCGCGTCCCGCCGCAGCCGGCCATTGGCGGTGAGCAGTCCGTCAGCCTGGGTGAAGGCACCGGTCGCGACGACCCAGCCACCGATGCGGGCATAGTCCGGCAGCATCGCGTTGGCTTCGGCAACGGCCGCAGCGATCGCTGCATGCGCAGTCCCGGCCGGGACGACCAGCACCGCAGACAGCCAGGGCCAGCCTTCGCCGAACACCGCGGCCTGCCGGATCGGCGCGCGCGCGACCAGTTCCGACTCGGGCCACTCCGGCGAGACGTTGCGCCCGAAGCCGGTGATCAGCAGGTGCTTCAGGCGACCGGTCACCCGCAGGCGTCCGTGTGCATCGATCGATCCGAGATCGCCGGTGCGCACCGGCGCCTCCGGTGCCTGCGGCGCCACGCCGAGGTAGCCCAGGAACGCAGGGCCTTCGACCAGGATCTCGCCCGCTGCATCGCCGACACCGGCATCGACCACTGCAGGCGCCGCAGGCGATGCGCCTTCGACCCGGACGGCCGGGGCCACGATCCGCGCGCGGGCGTGCGGCAACAGCCGCATGCCGGCATCGGGCGCGTCCTGCGGCAGTGCCAGCGCGACCACCGACCCACATTCGCTCAGGCCGTAGCCTTCGCAGGCCGGGATGCCGAGACTGCGCGCGCGCTCGATCAGTGCCGGCGGCACTCGCCCGCCACCGACGGCGGCCAGGCGCAGCGACGCCGGCGCGCACGCACCTGCCGCGACCGCATCGACCAGCGCCTGCAGCATCTGCGGCAGCAGGATCACGCTGTGGACATCATGCTGGCGGATCGCCGCCAGTGCCCGCACCGGATCGAACCCGCTCGACCCGGCGAGGCCGACCTCGGCCAGCGGCAACGCCACGGTGGTCGCCCCCGCGAGCGCGGCGGCGCCTGCACCGGCGACCTGCTCCAGCAGCACCGCGAGTGGCAGCAGGCACAGGTGGCGCTCGATGCCCAGGCTCGAAGCGATCGTCGCCACGCCCTGAGAGACCCGGTGCAGGGCATCCCGGCCGAGGCAGACGCCGCGCGGAGCACCCGTGGTGCCTGAAGTGAACGTGACCAGCCCGGTGCCGGCAGGCAAGGCGGGCCGCATGCCCGCGCCGGCTTCGGGCGCCGCGCGTTGCATCGCGCCCAGCTGCGTCCCGGGCAGGCTGCCGCCGCGCGCGAACCCGAGGCGGCGGCCGCGGCAAGGATCATCGGTGAGCAGCAGCGCCGCGCCGGTCGCCTCGATCGCATGCAGGCATTGCGCATCGGTGAAGAAGGCCGGCAGCGGCAGCAGCACTGCGCCGGTACGCTCGACCGCCGCGGCCGAAACCAGCCAGTCGATGCCGTTGTCCGCCATCAGTGCGACCACCGACCCGCCGCGCAGCGCACCGAAGCGGGCAGCCGTCGCCGCGCATCGTTCGAAAGGCTCGCGATCGACCTGTACCGACCCGTCGTACAGCATCCCGACGATGCTCAATCGGGCAGCCGGCCGGCGACCGGCATGCCGCTGGCCACGCGGCCGGCCAGGATGCGCGGATCGTGCCGATAGTAGTCGCCCCACTGGGCTTCGCCGCCCGGGACGCACGCCGGGTCGGCTGCGCCGATGTCGGCCAGCGGTACCCCCAGGCGGGTAAAGGCATTGGACAACGCACGCGTCGCGGTGAACACGACATGCTGCACACCCTGCTCGAACAGGTGCACCGTCGACAGCGCGATCAGCAGGCGACCGAGCCCGTCGGCCGATGCAGCAAGGTTGCCGACCTCGGCGAACGAATCCCGTGCCACCGGCTCTGCCAGGGCCGCTGCCACGACCTGCTCGACCGGCCGGTCGAGATAGTGCTCGACGAACAGCGGACCGCTGGAGCCACGCGTATAGCCCAGCGCAGCGCACCACTGTCCGTCACCGCCGCGCAACCCGAGCAGGCGGTCGGCGAAATGCGTGGTGCGCGCACCGTAGCGCTCCAGGAACACGCCCGTGATGAACGCCTCCAGTTCGTCGCGTCCGGCATCACCGGGGCACAGCGGCTCGAGCCGGGGCATCATCCGGGCGAGCCGCCAGGCGGTCGCGGTGCGGCGCGCGGCAGGCGCGTCGACCGCTGACACGGCGGACGGGATCAGGCGCGACAGCGCCGGCAAGGCAGGGCGCGCGGCAGGCGATGCGAGGGTATCGACGGATGGGAACATTGCAGGCTCCGGAACACAGAGCCTGCACGATGCCGCCCGAAGCTTAACTGCGACTTAACCGCGCCGGCAGGTCACTCCACCTTGATGTTGCGCTCCTTGACGACCCTGCCCCACTTCACCATCTCGGCCTTGAGGAAGGCCGCGAAATCGGCGCGGCTGTTGCCGACCGCCTCCACCCCATCCCTGGCGAAACGCTCGACGATGTCCGGGCGGCGGATCACCTTCACCAGTTCCCCGTGGATGCGGTCGGACAATGCGGCGGGCATCTTCGCCGGGGCCAGGAAACCGAACCAGTTGCTGGTCTCGTAGCCGGCCATGCCCGGGGCTTCGGCGATGGCCGGCACGCCCGGCAGCATCTCGAGGCGTCCGGTGCCGGTATGGGCGATCGCCTTCAGCTTGCCGCCGCGGATGTGCGGCATGGCCGACCCGAGGTTGTCGATCATGAACGGCACATGGCCGCCCATCACGTCGGGCAAGGCCGCGCCGCTGCCCTTGTACGGGATGTGCACCGCTTCGATCTTCGCCATGGCCGCGAACAGTTCCATCGACATGTGCGCCATGCTGCCGTTACCGGCCGAGGCGAACTGCGCCATGCCCGGCTTCGCCCGCGCGAACGCGATCACGTCGGCCACGCTGTTGATCGACGAACCGGCATGTGTCACCAGCACCAGGCCGCTGCGCGTGGCCATGGTCAGTGGCTCGAAGTCGGCCACGGTATCGAACGGCAGCTTGCGGATCAGCGACGGGTTGATCGCGAACGCGGCCGCCTGCATCAGCAGCGTGTAGCCGTCAGGCCTGGCGCGCGCCACGACGTCGGTACCGATCACGGAACTGCCGCCCGGACGCAGGTCGACCAGGAAGTTCTGGCCGAGGGCCTTGGTCAGCTCCTGCGCGATGATCCGCCCCGCCACCTCGGTCGGCCCGCCGGCCGAGTACGGGATGACGATGCGTACCGGCTCGCGTGGCCAGTCGACCGCCTGCGCTGCGGCGATACGGGGCAACTGCAGGCCAGCGCCGGTGGCACCGGCCGTGGCGATGAAGGTCCTGCGATCCATGGTGCTCCTCCGTTATCTTCTTCGTGTCGCCCGGATCAGTCGGGACGGAACTTGGTCTCGGGCTTGAGGCCCTTGCGCTGCTGGCCTTCGCTGATCTTCCCGTTCTCGATCCATTCGCCGCGTACCGCGCGCTCGGCCGCGGCATCCCAGGCCGGATGCCAGTCGCCGAGCGAATAGCCGTACCACGGCGGCTGCGGGCGCACTGGCGGTAGCCCGAGTTCTTCCCAGATTGCCTTGGCGCGCTCCATGTACTCCTGCTTGGGCAGCGCCAGCGGCGGCATGCCGGACTTCATGGTCGCGTCGATCAGCAGGGTGGAATCCTCGTCGCCGTCGCTCTCGCGCTTCGGGCCGTGGCCCTGGCCGCGGTGCGGCAGCGTCAGCACGTCGGCCACCGGGTTGGAGCGGTAGGCCATCGCCCACAGCAGCGCATCGGAATTGTCGGGATCGATGTCGTCGTTGATCGCGATGCAGATCTTGCTGCAATCGCCCTTGAAGAAGGCCGCGCCGTACAGCGCACGCCAGACCTCGGTGCGCGGCATGCCGCGCTCGCAGGTGATCATGGTCACCCGCAGCAGGCCGGTCAGCGGCTCGTGCAGCGTCACCCGCTTCACGCCCCGGATGCCCAGCCCGTCGCGCAGGTGGGTGAGGAACAGCGGCTCGTAGGCGACGCGCTTGATCACGCTCGACTCGCTGGGCGCGACCTGGCTGATGTAGGACGGAATCACCGCGTCCTTGCGCATGGTGATCGCCGTGACCTTCATCACCATGTTGAACTCCTCGAGCGCCACGTGGCCATGCGACTCGCCGAACGGCGCCTCGGGCTCCACCGTCTCGGTATCGATCATCCCCTCGATCACCACCTCGGCCTCGGCCGGCACCATCAGGTCGACCGAATGCGCGCGCGTGATGCGGATCGGATGGCCGGCAAGACCCCCTGCAACGTCGAGTTCGTCGACGCCGATCGGCAGCTTCTGCGGGCCCATGAACGCGACATAGGGCGGGCAGCCGAGCACGATCGCGCACGGCATGTAGCGCTCGCCCCGCTTCTGGTGCTTGGTGTAGTGGATGTAGCCTTCCGCGCCACCGACGCGGGTGGCCATGCGCACCACCATGCGGTCGGGCGCCTTCAGCGCGCAGCGGTAGGTGCCCATGTTCTGGCCACCGGTCTCAGGGTCCTTCGTGACCACGTTGGTCGCGGTCAGCGTCGGCGAACTGTCGAAGCCCGGCGTGGAGATCGGGATCGGCAGCCGGCCAAGGCCGTTGCCCGGTCCGACCAGCGCATCGCCTTCAAGGATGACTTCCTGGCAGGGCGGCTTCTCGACCACCAGCGGCTTCACCGGGTTGGCGATCGCGCGGTCCCATTTCGCCTGGATGCCCTCGACCGGCGCGTCCATGCCGACCGAATACACCGCACGGTTGGCCGCCAGCGCGCCGACCACCACCGGGATGTCGTACTTGCGGCCCTGGCCGTCGACGATGTTGGTGAACAGGAAGGCCTTGCGCTCGGCCTCGGACATGCCGCCGACGAACTGCCAGCGCACCAGCGCATGCAGCTCCGAGTCCTTGTCGATCTGCCGGTCGATCTTCAGCAGCAGGCCCCGCCGCTCCAGCTCGGCGAGGTGTTCATGCAGGTCGCGGTAGCCGCGCGTGTTCTCGGGACTGTCCATGGCTTCGGGTCACTCCGGTTCGATAGTCGTTGGCAGGCGATGCATCAATCCATCTTCAGGCCGATGGACTTCACCAGCGGTGTCCAGCGCGCGATCTCCTGGCGGATGAAGCGGTCGGCAGACTCCGGCGTGGAATCGACGGCCGGCGTGCCGCCGACCGTCTCGAGGTCCTTCTGCAGCAGCCCTTCGTTCCACGCCGCACGGGTCGCCGCATGCAGCTGCGCCACCACCGGCTGCGGCGTCCCTGCCGGTGCGAACACGCCATGGAAGATGCTGGTGACCATCTTCGGCAGGCCCTGCTCGACCGCAGTCGGGATGTCCGGGGCGGCCTTCAGGCGCTGCTCGCCGAACACCGCCAGGATGCGCAGCCGGCCGGCGCGATGCTGGGCCAGCGGCTGCGCGCCGAAGATGCCCATGAACAGCGGGATGTGGCCAGCCATCAGGTCGGCCACGCCGGGCCCCGCGCCCTTGTAGGCCACGTGCTGCAGCTCGGCTGCACCGACCAGTTGCTTGAACAGTTCGCCCGCGAGGTGGTTGATGCTGCCGGCGCCAGGCGAGCCGTAACTCAGCTGCTTCTGGTTGGCGCGCACGAAGGCGACCAGCTCCTTCAGGTTCTTCGCCGGGATGGACGGGTTCACCATCACGCAGGTGGGCGAGGAACTGACGAGCGTCACCGGCATGAAATCGCGCAGCGGATCGTACGGCGGCTTGCTCATCGCCGCCGGATTGATCACATGCGTGGTCGTGGTGCCCGACAGCAGCGTGTGGCCGTCGGGCTTCGCGCGCGAGGCTTCGCCGGCCCCGACCGCACCGCCGGCTCCGGGGCGGTTGTCGACGATCAGCGTGGCGCCCAGGTGGGGCGACACACGGTTGGCCCAGGTGCGTGCGACGAAATCGGTCTCGCCGCCGGGCGCGAACGGCACGATCAGCCGTACCGGCCGGTCGG
>CAIQON010000220.1 GCA_903873475.1 uncultured bacterium | reverse complement strand
GCGTGCGCGCAGGCCACGCTGCTGCCATTCGCAGTTGCGTGCGTCCTGCCCGTTGGTGGTACGCCACAGCGCCACGTAGTGTTCCAGGTCGAACGCCGGGTCGGCCAGCGCCCGTGGCTCGAACAGCCAGTCGTAGACGATGCGTACCGAGCCCGGCCCGGTCGGGAACATCAGGTGCGAATTGACGTAGTCAGGATGCACGTTGAGGAACAGGTTCGGCGGCAGCAGCGCCGGGATGTAGAGTTCGGCACGCTGCGCCTCGTCGAGCCCCGCGAACGCTGGCACCCGTGCCGTGCCGTCGAGGGTGAGCGTGCATGCGCCCGGCAGGTACTCCGGCCCGGGCTCGACGACCGGCCGGCCCTCGGCATCGCGGCGCAGGCCCCAGGCACCGCCGTCGCGGTAGGCGGGCACTACCCGGCACAGTTCCGGATGCACCGGCGGACAGTGGAAGCATTCGCAGAAGTTCTCGCACACCAGCTTCCAGTTGGCCTGCACGTCGACCACCATCCGGTGGCCACTCACCAGTGCGTCGAGGCCATGGTTCGCGAAGCGCGCCGGCATCCAGCCCAGAGCCTCGGCCAGCGGCTGCACCGGCACGCTGCCCAGATGCACGAACACGAAGCCGCCCCAATCGTCGACGGCTACCGGGAACAGGCCGAACGCGGCAGGGTCGAAATCGGCCGTCGGCATGCGGCGCGGCGTAGCCTGCAGCCGGCCGTCGAGATCGTAGGTCCACGAATGATAGGGACAGACGATCCGCCCGCCACGCAACCGGCCCTGCGCTTCGGTGCACAGGATCGATCCGCGATGGCGGCAGGTGTTGTGGAATGCCCGCCACTGACCGTCGTCGTTGCGCGTCAGCAGGATCGACTGGTCGCCGAGATCGACAACCCGGAAATCGCCGGCGGCCGGCACCTCGTCGCAGCGGGCCACGGCGATCCAGTTGCCGTACCAGAGCCGTTCGAGTTCCTGCCGGTAGTGCGCCTCGTCCCGGTACCAGGCGCCTGGCAGCCCTGGCTCGATCGACGCCCGCGGCTCGCGCACGGCCGCAGGACGTGGAACGGGATCAGGGTGGCTGGACATGCACAAAGTGTATGCGAACGCGGGATTGGGCTATATTTCTCCCACCATGACGACACCTGCCCACCCCGAAAAGCCCGGCCGCTGCGGCTACCACGACATCGGCGGGCTCACCGCCGGCGAGATCGACCCCGCCGAAGAACCGATCGAGTTCTGGCACAAGCAGAACGAGGCGATGCGCGGGCTGCTCGGCGACCCGGTACGCCGCATGGTGACGGTCGACGAGATGCGCCGCGCGTTCGAGAGCTTCGGCGAGGAGAAGTACAACACCCTGTCGTTCTACGAACGCCGGCTCGAGGCGATGCTCGACATCCTCACCGAGAAGGGCCTGATCGACCGCGAGCAGTTCATGGCGCGCGTGGATGCAGCCCTGAAGCAGCGCGCCGCCGCGTCCGCAAGATAGGAAAGCCTGCCGATGAGCACGACCCCTGCCCTGCACGCTGGCCAGCGGTTCTCCGCTGGAGACCGGGTTCGCGTGCTCGACCTGCCGAAGTCCGGCCATGTACGCACGCCCTGGTACATCCGCGAGAAGGTCGGCACCGTCACCGAGTGGACGGGCAAGGTGCTGAACCCGGAAGACCTCGCCTACGGTCGCTGCGGTGGTCCGGCGGTCAACGGCTATCGCGTGGTGTTCGACCAGCGCCACATCTGGCCCGACTACCAGGGCCCGGAACACGACAAGCTGCACATCGAGGTCTACGAGCACTGGCTCGAGAAAGCGTGAACGACATGCCGCACGATCATCCGCACGGACCCGACCACGGCCACGGGCATGCGGAAGGCTTCGACCCGCATGCACCGGCACCCGACTTCGGCGACGAGCGCTCGCGCTGGTTCGAGGTCGCCTCAGACGTGATGCGCGACATGCTGATCGAGCAGAACGTGATCGCCGCGCGCGAAGTGCGCAAGCAGATCGAACTGATGGAGAGCAAGACCATCCAGCTCGGCGGCAAACTGGTTGCCCGCGCCTGGGTCGACCCGGCGTTCCGCGCAACCCTGCTGAAGGATGGCAAGGCAGCGGCCGCCTCGCTCGGCATCCCGGTCACCGAGGCCTCGCTGACCGTGGTCGAGGACACGCCTGCGGTACGCAACGTGATCGTCTGCACGCTGTGCTCGTGCTACCCGCGGTCGCTGCTCGGCCAGCCGCCAGCCTGGTATCGCAACAAGGCCTACCGGTCGCGCGTGGTGCGCGAGCCGCGCAAGGTGCTCGCCGAGTTCGGCACGGTCGTGCCCGACGACGTCGAGGTGCACGTGCACGATTCGAACGCCGACCTTCGCTTCATCGTGCTGCCGATGCGCCCGGCGGGCACCGACAACCTGGGCGAGGCGGAACTCGCGGCCATGGTCACGCGCGACAGCCTGATCGGCGTGGCGCCCCCGCGCGCGGCCTGATCCGGCTGCAACGCCCCGCTTCGGTGCGTCCGGCGCACCGGGATGCAACGCCGGGACGCCAACCGCGCACGGACGGCCTGCTCCGGCGGGCGTGACGGATGGCACGGGACTTGCACCTGTGCATGCCGTGACTTCTTCTGCCGCCCGTCCCCATCCGATTCATGCTGCGCTGCTGCGCAGACGCCAGCATCCACCTGGCCGCCTGCTGCGCGATAGCGCGGCCGGCATCGGCTTGCTGCTGCTCAGTACCGCATCGTGCGCATCGGCCGCCTGGCCCGAACGCCCGCTGCGATTCGTCATCCCTTTCCCGGCCGGCGGCGTGTCGGACATCATCGGCCGCTCGATCGCGGCGCGCCTGGGTGACTCGCTGAAGCAGACGGTGATCGTCGACAACCGGGTCGGCGCTGGCGGCACCATCGGCGCCGACGTCGTGTCCAGGGCGACACCGGACGGCTACACCCTGCTGCTGGGCAGCCTGTCCACCCACGCGATCGCACCGCACGTATTCCGCAAGCTGCCCTACGACCCGGTCACCGGTTTCGCGCCGGTCGGCACGGTGGTGGTCGCGCCCAACCTGCTCGGCTCCAGCGCGAAGCTCGACGTGCGTGCGGTGAAGGACGTGATCGCCCTGGCGAAGGCGAAGCCGGGCGGCCTGAGCTACGCGTCGTCGGGCATCGGTACGGTGTTCCACCTGTCGGGTGAACTGTTCAACCTGCTCGCCGGCATCGACACCGTGCATGTGCCGTTCAAGGGGCTGGCCGCGGCCTACCCGGAGGTGGGCTCCGGGCAGATCGGGCTGGTCTACGACAGCGTGATCTCGGTGATGCCGCACATCAAGGCCGGGCGCATCCGGCCGCTGGCGATGCTCGGCGCACGGCGCAGTGCGCTGCTGCCCGACGTGCCGACCATGGCCGAGGCGGGCGTGCCTGGCTATGACGTCACGTTCTGGCAGGCGCTGTTCGCGCCGCCGGGCACCCCGGCTGCGCTGGTCGCGCGCATCAACGACGAGGTGAACCGCAGCCTCAGGCTGCCCGAAGTACGCGACGGGTTCGCGGCACAGGGCGCCGAAGCGTTTCCAGGCAGCCCGGCCCGGCTCGCCGCGCTGCTGGAGCACGACATTGCCCTGATGGGCAGGCTGGTGCGCTAGGCGAAGGTGCAACCCGACTGAACCGCAGCACGGTGCCGCGATGTATCCGCGGCGTACTCGACGATGGATTCCCAGGAGCAACCGACCGTGACACCCAGGCACCACCCCGCAATGGCATCGAGCGCACTGATTGCCGGCCTGGCCCTGGCGGCCACCATCCCTGCCGCGTCAGCGCAGGACTTCCCCAACCGGCCGGTGCGCCTGGTCGTACCTTTCGGTGCCGGTGGCGTCTCGGACATCATTGGCCGCACGCTGGCCAGCCGGATGCAGGACAGCCTGGGGCAGCCGATCGTCGTCGACAACCGCGGCGGTGCCGGTGGCTCGATCGGCAGCGACATCGTCGCCAAGGCGCAGCCCGATGGCCACACCATCCTGCTCGGCAGCAATGGTACGCATGCGATCGTGCCCTACCTCTACAAGAAACTGCCGTATGACCCCCTGAAGGACTTCACGCCGATCGGCATGGTCGCGATCACCCCGACCGTGCTGGCGGTGAACCCCGAACTGCCGGTCAAGTCGATCAGGGAACTGATCGCCTACGGCAAGGCGAAACCGGGTGCGTTGTCGTTCGGCTCCTCCGGCATCGGCAGCACGTCGCATCTCGCCGGCGAGATGCTCGGCGCACTCGGCGGCGTTTCGCTCACCCATGTACCGTACAAGAGCGCATCGGCCGCCTATCCCGACGTGTTCGGCGGCCGGGTGCCGATGATCTTCGACAGCGTGCTGTCGATGACCGCACACCTGAAGGCCGGCAAGCTGCGGCCGCTGGCGGTGACCACGCCGAAGCGGGTGGCTACCCTGCCCGACCTGCCGACGATGGCCGAGGCCGGCCTGCCCGGCTATGCGATCACGCTGTGGATCGCAGTGTTCGGCCCGGCTGGCATGCCGCCGGCGGTCACCACGCGCCTGAACAAGGAGACCAACCGCGTGCTGATGCTGCCCGAGGTGCGCGACCAGATGGCCGCGCAGGGCTCCGAGGTCGCGCCCGGCGCGCCGGCCGACCTGCTCGCTGCGGTGAAGACCGACCTCAAGCGGATGGGCGAGATCGTCAAGGCCGCGAAGATCCAGCCCGAATGAGCAAGCGACCAACGCCCACGCCTGCGCCCGTTGCCGCGCACGACCAGCCGGCGCAGGCAGCCGCAGCCTTCGCCCTGCTGTCCGCCTGCCTCGCTTCGGCCGTGTTCTGGCCGATACCCGCTGCCGCACAATCCGACGCATTCCCGAACCGACCGATCCGCTTCGTCGTGCCGTTCGCGCCGGCGGGCGTGTCCGACATCGTCGCGCGAACGATCGGCGCACGCCTGCAGGAGACGCTCGGGCAGCCGGTGATGTTCGACAACCGCGGCGGGGCTGGCGGCACGATCGGTACCGACCTGGTCGCGAAGGCCAATGCCGACGGCCACACCATCGGCATCGGCAACCTGTCCACGCACACCATCGCGCCCAGCGTCTACCGCAAGCTGCCTTACGACCCGGTGAAGGACTTCTCGCCGATCAGCATGGTGGCCACCGCGCCGAACGTGATGGCGGCCAGCGCCACGCTGCCGGTGAAGACGCTGAAGGACGTGATCGCACTGTCGAAGACGCGCAACCTGTCCTTTGCCTCGTCGGGCGTGGGCACGGTGTTCCACCTCGCCGGCGAGATGGTGAACACGATGTCGGGCACCGACCTCACGCACATCCCGTACAAGGGTGTCGCGGCCGCGTACCCCGAGGTGATCGCCGGCAGCGTGCCGCTGATCTTCGACAGCATCATCTCGGCCACCGGCCACATCAAGGCCGGCCGCATCCGGCCCCTGGCGATCACCGCCAGCCGGCGCTCGCCAGTGCTGCCCGACGTGCCCACGATGGCCGAGGCCGGCCTGCCCGGCTACGAACTCAACTTCTGGATAGGCATCTTCGCCCCGGCGAACACGCCGGGGCCGACCGTCGGCCGGCTAAATGCCGACACGCTGAAGGCCCTGCAGACGTCCGAAGTACGCCAGCAGTTTGCGGCGCAGGGTGCAGACGTGGCGGGCACCTCGCCGAAGGAACTGCTGGAGCTCATCCGCACCGGCATCCCGCAGATGGCGAAGATCGTCAAGGCTGCACGTATCGAACCGGAGTGACCCCGGGGGGGTCAGGTCTTGAGTTTTGCTTCGGGTACCGCGGGCAACAGGTGCACGGCAGCGTAGTCAGCCGCCGTGCCGCGGTTCAAGCGCAATACGCACCGCAAGCGCTGCCAGCATGCCGCCCATCACCCAGCGCTGCGCCGCCAGCCAGGCCGGATTGCGCGCGAACCAGCGCGCAATCGCTGCGGCCGTGCAGATCATCCAGACATCGAACAGTATGCTGACGACGATCTGTACCCCGCCCAGCGCGACCGACTGCAGCAGCACCGACCCGCGCGCCGGATCGACGAACTGCGGGAACAGCGCCAGGTAGAACATCGCCACCTTCGGGTTCAGCAGGTTGGTCAGAAAGCCCTTCACGAACAGCGCCCGCGGCGACTCCGCGGGCAGGGCGCGCGGCTCGAGCGGCGAGCGGGCCCCAGGCCGCACCGTATCCCATGCCATCCACAGCAGGTAAAGTGCTCCGGCGATCTTCAGCGTATCGAAGGCCAGCGGCACCGCGACCAGCAGCGCCGAAAGGCCGACGGCCGCGCACAGCATGTGCACGACGAACCCCGCCACCACGCCGGCCAGCGACAACATGCCGGCCGTGCGTCCCTGGCAGATCGCGCGCGACAGCAGGTAGAGCATGTTGGGGCCGGGTGTCACCACCAGCACGACGCAGGCCACGATGAACAGCAGCAGGTCGGGGACGGGAATGAGCGGCATGGGGATGGACATGGACGGCTGCCACGATACCCTACGGCGTCGGCGCATTGAAGCCGATCGACGAATCCCCGGAGGAACACCGATGACCACGCCCGATACCTGCCGCCGAAGCGCCCTGGGGACCCTGCTCGGCGCACCGCTCGCGCTGGCCGCTGCGGGCGCGAGCGTGCCATCGACCTCCGCTGCAGCGGAGGCTGCCACGGGTGCCAGGGCGCCGCGCGTGCGCGGACCAGAGGTCTACATGGGCCTCGACCAGCGCGAACTCGACGACGCCTACGACCAGCGCGTATGGGCGCCGAACCGCGATACGGTGACGCGGCGCATGGACAATACCTGCGACGAGGCGCGCCGGCGCCTGGGCGAGCCGCTGCGCCGTGCCTACGGCGACAAGCCGGTCGAGGGCCTCGACCTCTTCCGCACCGACCGCCCGAACGCGCCGATCCAGCTCTACATCCACGGCGGCGCCTGGCGCAGCAACACCGCGCGTGACCATGCCTACCCGGCCGAGACGGTCGTTCGTGCCGGTGCGCACTTCATCGCGATCGACTTCGACAATGTCAACGGCACCGATGGCAGCCTGCTCCCGATGGTCGACCAGGTGCGTCGGGCGATCGCATGGACATACCGCAATGCAAAGGGCTTCGGCGGCGACCCGGAGCGGCTCTACGTGTCGGGCCGCTCGTCCGGTTCGCACCTTGGCGCATGCGCGGCCATCACCGACTGGAAGGCCTTCGGACTTCCCGTCGATGCGGTGAAGGGCTACGTTCTGCAGAGTGGCATGTACGACCTGCGCGGCCCGCGACTGTCACAGCGCAGCAGCTACGTGAAGTTCACCGACGAGATGGAGCACGAGTTGTCGCCGCAGCGCCACCTCGCGCGCATCGGCGCGCCACTGGTGGTGCTCTGGGGATCGGACGACTCGCCCGAGTTCCAGCGCCAGGGGCGGGACTTCACCGCGGCGCTGCAGAAGGCCGGCAGGCCGGTGCAGGGCATCCTGTGCAACGGCTACAACCACTACGAGATGGCCGAGAGCTTCGCCAACCCGTACGGGCCGGTCGGGCGCGCGGCGCTCGAACAGATGAAGCTCGCGCGCGCCTGAAGCGGATCACCCGGCCTACGCTTCGAGCCGGAACACCGTCGTCGTCTCGAGGTCTTCGCCGAACCACGCGATGATCCGTGCATCGCGCTTGCCCAGGTACTCGGTGCGCCCGTCGACCTGGATCATCGGCACGTCGTGGCCAGGCACCAGCACGCTGCCCTTCTTCTTCTGCCAGTAGCCCCATATCGATTCGATCGAGGCTGCCGACTGCGCGGCGTTGAACGTCATGTCGGTGCCGCGCGAGAGCATCTCGGCGCGGTTCTTCGCGGCATCCCCGGTGAACACGATGTCGCGTTCGCGGCCATGCAGCACGTAGACCATGCAGCCGGGCGTATGGCCGGGGGCAAGATGCGCGGTCATGCCGGGGAACACCGTATCGCCGTCTGCCGCGGTGGCCAGCGTCGGCCAGGTCTTCAGCGCACGCACGTACAGCTCCGGCACCGGCGACTCGCCCCAGGGCTGCTCCGCTGCCCAGCCCAGTTCGTCGGCGCCGATCACGATGCGCGCGTTCGGGAACAGCGTGAAGTTCACCGAGTGGTCGTAGTGCGAATGGGTGAGGATCACGTCGGTGACATCGGCCGGCTTCACGCCATGCTCGGCCAGCCGCTCGCGCAGCAGGCGGCGCATGCCGAAGGACCCGGTGTCGACGAGTGCCACGCGGCCTTCACCGCGGATCAGCACCACCGAACTCCAGCCCATGCCGCCGTGGCAGACCGCCTTGCCGGGGAAGCCCTGCACGACGATCTCGATATCATAGTTGTCGAGTTTCATGCCAGTTCCGTTCAGTTCCGTTCTTCCGTTCGAGTATCCCTGCATGTGCCGCCAGGGTCAGGGGGCGGCGGGCTTGCAGTCGCCGAGGCGCTTGCCGGTCAGTTCGTTGTTCACCTGCATCGACTTGCCGTCAGCGCCGGTCATCACCATCGATGACTGCATCGCGTAGGTTTCGCTGGTGAGCGTGACCGATCCGTCGCCGGCCATCTTCACGCGGCCGGTGCATTCGAGCTTCCAGCGGGTGGTGCTGCCCTGGGTACGCGGGTCGAGCACCTTGCACTGTTCGGAGCCCGGCGGCCGGCTCGCCCTCGCCTGCAGGTCCTGGATCTCCTGGGCGCTGATGCATTTCTTGAGCACGATCGGCGGCATCGGCTTGGTTCCGGGCACTTCCGCACGGATGGTCATCTCCCACAGGCCTTCGCGGAAGTTGCCGACGATCGGCGGCACGGCGGCCTCGGCAGGCACGGCCGCCGTGGCCAGCAGCCACAGTACGCCTGCACCCGCGGCAACCACCGCAGCCCGTGCCGCGCACGTCGGGGGAACTTCACCTGTCCTGTTCATCGTCGGGCTCCTCTGGCATCGCCGCATCGGGTCGTCGCGTCCGGACGTTCAGCCGAGCAGCGCCATCGCGCTGCGTCCGTGGATCCATTCCCGTTCCTCGTCGCTCAGGCGCGGAACCTGCTCGAGGCTGGCGATCGGGTCGAAATCGGCCATGTCGAACGGGCAGTCGGTGCCGATCACGACGCGGTCTGCACCCATCGTGTCGATCAGGTGCCGCACCGACTGCGGCAGGTGCGCCAGCGAGTCGTACCAGAAACGGCGCCGGTACTCGGTCGGAAGCTTCGCGATGTGCTGCTGCGCCTCGGCGCGCACCTCGAAGCCGTGGTCGAAGCGGCCTATCTGGTATGGCACGAAGCCGCCGGCATGCGGCAGCACGATCTTCAGGCCCGGGCAGTCGTCGAGCGCACCACTGAAGATGAGGTGCGCGACCATGATCGTGGTGTCGAGCGGATAGCCGATGAAATTTCGCAGGTAGTAGTCATCCATGCCGCCCTTCGCCACGCACTGGTAGGGGTGCGTGAACAGCGACATGCCGAGCTGCTCGATGGTGCGCAGCACCGGACGGAACTTCATCGAAGCCAGCAGTTCACCCTCGATCGAGGTACCGGTCTCGACCATCCGGAAACCGTATTCCTTCTTCGTGCGTTCGAGTTCCGCGATCGCCGCATCGGGATCCTGCATGGGCAGGGTCGCCATCCCCTGCAACCGGGTGGGATGGCTGGCGACCATCTGCGCGATGCCCTCGTTCACCAGCTGCGCCGCCGCCAGGCCGGCCTCGGCCGGCAGCCAGTAGCAGTAGGCCGGCGGCCCGGCGGAGATGACCGACACATCGAGGCCGAGCCGGTCCATCTTCTCGACCTTTGCATCGGCATCGTGGAACGCGACATCGAGCGGCACGGCGTGGCTTCCGCGCACGATGAAGCGTCGCTCGCCGCGTTGCTCCACCGTCGCCTGGAAGCGCGCCGGATCGGCCTCGATGGCGTCGAGGAACGGCCGTGGAATCACATGGGAATGCAGGTCGATACGCTGCGCCATCGGGATGGGTCCGCCAGAGAGTGTCGCCGCATTAGCCCCGGATCGGCGCGGCGCCGGCACCTGCCGCGTTCGACCGCGCGGTCCGCCCGTCCGTCAGCCCGCCTCGCCAAGCAGCGTGTATGCCGTCCTGCAGCAGATCTGCTCACGCTCCTGCGGCGTGAGCCGCGGCACCGCATCGAGGTTGGCGATCGGCGTCTCGTCGCCCATGTCGTACGGCGAGTCGGTGCCGAGCACGCAATGGTCGGCACCGACGCTGTCGATCAGGTGCCGGGTCGACTGCGGGTTGTGGGTCAGGCAGTCGAAGTAGAACTTCTTGAAGTGGTCGACCGGCGAGGTGGTCGACAGCGCACGCGCCTCCGGGCGCACCGAGTGGCCGTGGCGGAAGCGGCCGATCTGGTAGGGCACGTAACCGCCGCCGTGCGCGAGCAGGAAGCGCAGGTTCGGCACCTCGTCGAGGGCACCGCTGAACATCATGTTGGCGGTGAAGATGGTGGTCTCGAGCGGGTTGCCGATCATGTTGATCAGGTAGTACTTGTCGAGGCCCATGTCGGTACACCACCAGTTCGGGTGCACGAACACGAACACGCCGAGCTGCTCGGCGGTCTTGAACAGCGGCCGGTACTTCGGGTCGGCCAGCTGCTGGTTGTTCACCATCGCCTGCATCTCGACCGCCTTGAACTTGTACTCGCGCACCGCGCGCTCGAGTTCGGCGATCGACGCATCGACGTCCTGCAGCGGCAGGCTCGCCATGCCGCGCAGCCGGTCGGGCCGCTTGGCCACCATCGCGGCGATGCCGTCGTTGTGCAGCTTCGCGATCTTCAGGCCGATCTCGGGCTTGGTCCAGTAGTAGAAGGTGGGCGGTGCAGCCGAGATCATCGAGATGTCGATGCCCTTCTTCTCCATCGCCTCTACCTTGGCATCGGCGTCGTAGTACTCGGGCACCAGCGGGAAGCTGTTCTCCTTGCGTACCACCCGGCGCTTGTCGCCCTCGCCTTCGATGCGAGTCTCGAAGGTCGCCTGGTCGGCGAGTACGGCATCGATGACCCCCTGCGGGATCACGTGGTTGTGCAGGTCGATTCGTTTCATCGAAGCTCCATCGGTGTCGGTGCGGTCGGCGTGCGTGCCCCGGCAGGGCCGGCGAGCGCGGAGTATAAGGGTGCCGGCCGTGGCGGGCCTGCCAGTTTATACTGGCCGAACCGACATCCGAAACCGCAAGCCGGAGGAGCAATTCCAATGAGCAACACCCAGAACACGATGCTGGTCGTCGGCGGCGGCATCATGGGCGCTGGCATCGCCACGTCCTTCGCATCGGCCGGCTGGACCGTGCACGTGATGAGCCCTTCGCAGAAGACGCGCGACGCGCTGCCCGCCAGCATCCGCACCGGCCTGTCCAAGTTGCAGGTCGACGAGGCGCTCGCCGACAAGGTCGGCATCCATGAATCGCTCGACACGGTGCCCTGGGCCTCGCTCGCGCTGGTCGTCGAATCGGTGACCGAAGACCTGCCGCTCAAGCAGCGGCTGTTCCCCGACCTCGCCGCGCGCAGCACCGCACAGACCATCCTCGCGACCAACACCTCCAGCTTCCCGATCGGCGACATCGCGAAGGCGGTGCCGGAAGCCGACCGTTCGCGCGTCGCCGGCCTGCACTACTTCATGCCGGCGCACCTGGTGCCGCTGGTCGAGATCGTCCGTTCCGAATTCACCGCCGACTGGGTGGTCGACAGCCTGGAAGGCTGGATGCGTGCGGCGCGCAAGGCACCGATCCGCGTCAACAAGGACATCTGCGGCTTCATCGGCAACCGGCTGCAGGCGGCGCTGATCCGCGAAGCGCTGTACCTGGTCGAGTCGGGCGTGACCACCGCACAGGGCATCGACGATGCGGTGCGCTTCGGCTTCGGCTTCCGCTTCCTGGCCTGCGGCCCGATGAAGCAGAAGGAGTTCTCGGGCTGGGACACCAACCTCGCGGCGGGCAACGTGATCTACCCGACGCTGTGCAACAACGCGAAGCACGGCGAGATGCTGCACGGGATGATCGCCGCCGGGCAGATCGGCATGAAGACGAAGCGCGGCTTCTGGGAGTACACCGACGAGAAGATCGCAGCCGAGAAGGGAGCCTACGAGAAGAAGCTGCGCCAGGCCTTCGAACTGCTGCAGTCGGAACTCGGCGGCTGACGCTCGGGTCCGCGCCGGCGCGGACCCGAAGACTACCGGGGCGCCGCAGCCGCTGCGCCCGGAAGCGATGCCGGCGTTACTTGGCCGCGATGACCATGATCTCGATCAGGGTCGTCGGATTGCCCAGTCCGACCTGGACGGTCGCACGGGCCGGCAGGTTGTTCGGGTCGACCCAGGCCAGCCAGGCCTCGTCCATGCCCGGCTTGTTGCGCATGTCGGAGATGTAGCAGGTCGCCGACAGGATCTTCGACTTGTTCGTGCCGCACAGCGCCAGCGCACGATCGATGTCGGCCAGCACCTGCTCGGTCTGGCCCTTGGTGTCGAGGGTCTCGTCGGAGGCGACCATCCCGGCGAGGTAGCACACGCCGTTGTACTCGACGGCATCGCTGAGTTTCGGGCCGGACGGATGGCGGACGATGGTGCTCATGGGTGACTCCTGGATTGGCGGAACGCTGGAGCTTAGCGAGTGACTCCGACGCGCGCAAATCAGCGGTAGCGCAGCACCTCGCTGAGGCCCACCGGCGAGGCCTGGTTGCCCCAGGACGTTCGTACATGCGTGACCACGGCAGCCACCTGCTCGTCGGTCAGCAGGTGCGAGAACGGCGGCATGCCGTAGGGCCGCGGATTGCCGGCGGTGGACGGCAGGAATCCGCCGGACAACACGACCCGGATCACGTTCGCCGGGCTGGCCATCAGTACCGCCCGGTTGCTGGCCAGCGGCGGGAACGCATCGGCGCTGCCGCGTCCATCTTCACCATGGCAGCCGGCGCAATGGTCGGCATAGACCCGGGCGCCCAGGCTGGCCACGCGCGGCTCGACAGGCTGCGGCACGGCGGGCTGGGCTGCCACCGTTGCCGCCGGCAACGACTGCAGGAACACGGCCATCGCCGTCAGGTCGTCGCGCGACAGGTACTGGGTGCTGCGACGGACCACCTCGGCCATGGGACCGAGCACCGAGGCATGGCCGTTGGTGCCGTCGCGCAGCAGCCGCACGACATCCTCGACCGGCCAGTGGCCGACGCCCCCCTCGCCCGCTGACACCAGCGAAGGCGCATACCAGCGCTGCATCGGCACCAGCCCGCCCGACCATTCCAGTGCGGCGTCGATGGCGCCCCAGGCGTTGCGCGGCGCATGGCAGGCGCTGCAGTGGCCGAGCCCGCGCACCAGGTAGGCGCCCCGGTTCCAGCGGGCATCGCGCGCCGGGTCGTCGCGCCAGGGCTCGGGACGGAAGTACAGCGCGCGCCAGACCGCGAGCGCCGCCTGCGAATCGTAGGGGAAGCGCAGTGCATGCGCTGCATTGGGCTGCACCACCGGCGGCACCGTGCGCAGGAACGCGAACATCGCATCGGCATCCTCGCGGGTGATGCGCGTGTAGTGGGTGTACGGAAAGGCCGGATAGAGCACGCGCCCGTCCTTCGAGCGCCCGTTGTGCAACGCGCGCCAGAAATGCGAGGCGTTCCAGTCGCCGATCCCGGTCTCTGGGTCGGGCGTGAGGTTGCCCGCGTAGACCACTCCGAACGGGGTTTCGACGCCGCGGCCGCCAGCCCACTCCGGGCCGCCACGGGCAGTGTGGCAGCCACTGCAGTTGCCGGCACGCGCCAGATAGGCGCCGCGCTCGACCAGAGCCGCCTGCGCGACCGGATCGACCGGCGACGCCGCACCGGGCTGCACCGGTTCCTCACCGCGCAGGTTCAGCGTGACGACCAGTGCGGCGAGGCTGCCGGCGACGGCCAGCACGCCCGCCGCCACACGCAGCAGACGCGCCAGACGGCCGCCGCGGCGGCGCGCAGCGAAGGCGTTCACGGCAGGCTGCCGCAGCGCAGCGGCAGCGGCGCCGCGGGTACCGCCGCCGCGCGGCCACCGGAGGGCACCGGCTGCGCGGACAGCCATGCCGCGGCGGCAGCCACGTCCTCACCCGTCATGCGCAAGGCGACCTCGGCCATGCAGTCCGGCCCGGCGGCACGCCGCTGCTTCGAACGCCAGGCACCGATCTGGGCGGCAATGTAGTCGGGCGGCAGGCCCAGAAGCCCGGGCATCGCCGGCTGCACGCCGGTCAGCGCCTCGCCATGGCAGGCCGCGCAGGCGGGCAGCCTGCGCGCCGGATCGCCCTCGCGCACCAGCCGCTCGCCGCGCGCCAGCAGCGCCGCGTCGCCGCGCACCGCCGCGGGCGGCGGATAGGGCAACTCCTGGCGCGAGAACCACTCGGCAATCTCGCGCAGGTAGTCGTCGGACAGGTGCTGCACCAGGTAGCCCATCGCGGCGTTGACTCGACGGCCGTCGCGGAAATGCACCAGCTGGTTGAACAGGTAGCCGGCCGGCTTGCCGGCGATGCGCGGGAAGTACCCCTCGGCGGTCGCGCGACCTTCACGGCCATGGCAGGGGATGCACGCCTGCATCCGGCGCGCCATCGGGTCCGTGGCCGGAGACGCGGGCGCTGGCTGAGCGAGCACGGGCAACCCCGCCGCTGCGAGCAGGCACGCCCACGCCATCCGCGCAAGCCGGCGGCGCAGCCCCAGGCAAGCCCGCTCAGAGCGTCGGCTGGCTCCGGAAGTGGTCGTACCGGTCCATCGAATCGATGCCCAGTTCGAGCATCCGGTTTCCCTGTAGTACACGCAGTGGCACCTTCACCCCGGGCTTGCCATAGGCCCAGAGTCGTGTGTAAAGGTCGGCCTGGCCGGCGAGTTCCTGGCCGTCCAGGGCTGTGATGATATCGCCCCTGCGCAGCCCTGCCTTCTGCGCCGGGCTTTCCGGAGTCACACGGGTGACGACGATCCGGCCCTGCACTTCCTGGGTATGCACACCGAGCCAGGGCCGTGCATCGGATCGGCGGCCGTTGGCGATCAGGTCGCCGAGGATCGGTCGCAGCGAATTGACCGGGATGAACATGTTGCCGGGGAAGTTCGCCCTGGGTTGCACCGCATCGGCGACGAACAGCGAACCGATGCCGAGCAGGCGTCCGTCGCGGCCGATCAGCGCGGCCCCGGCGAAATCGCCGCGCGGCGGCGCCGTGAAGATGGCATCCTCGAGGATGTACTCCCAGTAGCCGGTGAACGTGCGCCGCGAGGCCACGTAGGCGACATCGGCCGCCACCGCACTGGCCACCAGTACAGCCTCGGTCGCCTCCAGCGGGCTGGAATCACCGAGTTCGACCGGTCGCACGCCGATCGGCGCGCTGGCGCGCAGCAGCGCGAGGCCGGTCGGCTGGTCGAAGGCGATCAGGTTCGCCGGCACGCTCTTGCCCTCGCCGGTGGACACTTCGATGCGCGAGGCCTCGACCACGATGTATCCGATGGTGAGGATCAGCCCACTGCTGTCGATCACCACGCCGGTGCCCTCGCGATCGGGACCGAGAAGCTCCATCGAGGTGGCATCGCGCAGTGCCCGCATGCGGATGCGCACGACGGCCCCGACCGCATCGCGCAGGCGATCTGCAGATTCGACATCGCCGGGAGCAGCGGCGGAGGGTTCCGACGGCGGCGGCTTGCCCTGCGCCAGCGCCGGCGTCGCGGCCACGAATGCCAGCAGCGACAGCGACAGCGCAAGCAGGATCACGCCCGGCAGGCGTCCTGGGTGGGTCGTCGCCAGGGTCAGCCGCGACTGTCGTCGCAGCTGTCGTCGCAGGCCCGCCGCAGGCGGCTCGGCGTCCCTGCCTCGGGAGTTGCTGTACGGCAGGTCAGGCACGGCATCCATCGGGGCTCTCCATGACAATCGGCAACGGATCGAGTGTGACACGAAGCCCGGCCGATGGCCGCCGGACCACGCTCTGTTCCGGGAATGCCCGCGACGGCATATCCTTATTCGAATGTCTGCGTTCCAACCGGAACGCCAAGCCGCGATAATCCAGCGCCCTCCGGCAGCAACGAAACAGGAGCCTCGATGATGGCCTCACCCCGCAACACCGTCGGCGCATCGCTTCTCGCCGCCGCCGCGCTTTACGCCGCGGCGGGCACCGCTGCAGCACAGACGCCTGCCGAGCGGCAGGTGCGCGGATGGGCGGCCAGCTGTGCCGCCTGCCACAACACGGAAGGTCGCTCGGTCGGCGGCTTTCCGGCGCTCGCCGGCCGAAGCGCCGACGACCTCTACCGCGCGCTGATCGAATTCCAGTCGGGCAAGCGCCCGGCCACGATCATGCACCAGCATGCTCGCGGCTACACGACGGACGAACTGCGGCGCATCGCCGACTGGTTCGCGAACGTCAAACCCGCCCGCTAGTCCGTCACCGGAGTCCCGCATGAGCGTCAATCGCAGAACCTTCATCAAGGCCGGCGCCGCCGGTGCCAGCCTGGCGCTGGCCGGCTGTGCCACGACGCCGTCCCGCCCGCTGGCACGCGTTGTCGTGATCGGCGGCGGCTACGGCGGTGCTACCGCCGCGAAGTACCTCCGGCTGTGGGAGCCGCGGCTCGAGGTGACGCTGGTCGAGCGCAACGAGGCGTTCGTCTCGTGCCCGATCAGCAACCTGGTGCTGGCCGGTGCGGAGAAGATCGAGAACCTCACCGTACCCTACGACGGACTGCGCAAGTACGGCGTGCGCGTGGTGCGCGACGATGCAACGGCGATCGACTACGACAAGCGCGTCGTGCGACTCGCGCGCGGCGACGCCCTGCCCTGGGACCGGCTGATCGTCGCGCCCGGCATCGACTTCCAGTACGAACAGATCCCGGGGCTGGACACGGCCGAGGCACAGTCCAGGGTGCTGCATGCCTGGAGGGCTGGCCCCCAGACCGTCGCCCTGCGCAAGCAGCTGGAGGCGATGCCCGACGGCGGCGTGTTCGCGATCTCCATTCCGCGCTCGCCCTACCGCTGCCCGCCCGGCCCCTACGAGCGCGCATCGGTGGTCGCCGACTATTTCCTCAAGGCCAAGCCGAAATCGAAGCTGCTGGTGCTCGACGCCAATTCCGACATCGTGTCCAAGCCGGCGCTGTTCCGCGGCGTGTGGAACGAGCGCTACAAGGGCATCGTCGAATACCGGCCGAACAGCGAACTGGTCGAGTTCGACCTGAAGCGCAACATCGCGCGGATGCAGGTGGAGGACGTGAAGGCCGACCTGTTCAACATCATCCCGCCGCAGCGCGCGGGGATGGTCGCGACCGACCTGATCACGGTCAACCGCCAGTGGTGCGGCGTCGAGTACCTGGGCTTCGAGTCGTCGAAGATCCCGGGCGTGCATGTCATCGGCGATGCCATCGCACCGGCCCCGGCGATGCCGAAGTCCGGCTTCATGGCGAACAACCATGCGAAGGTCGCGGCCGACGCGGTGATCGCGAAGCTGACCGGCCAGCCGGTCAATGAAGACCCGATCATCGCCAACACCTGCTACAGCTTCCTGACCACCACCGAGGCGGTGCATGTGGCCTCGGTGCACAAGTACGACCGCCAGCAGAAGACGCTGGTGGTAGTGAAGGGGTCGGGCGGGCTGTCGCCGGGGCGCACCGAACTCGAAGGCCAGTATGCGTACGCGTGGGCGCGCAACATCTGGGC
>CAIQON010000219.1 GCA_903873475.1 uncultured bacterium | reverse complement strand
GGTCGGCAGGCGCAGCGCGGCGTCCAGGTCGCCGAGATCAGCCACGCCGGAGGCGTCCACGCACAGCCGGCGCAGCGTCCACCCGGCACGGACGAGGTCCCTTGCCGGCATCGCGACGCACGGATGGTCGATCGCGCTCACCACGATCTGCTGCGGCCGCAGCATGGCAGCGGCGCCCTTGATGAACAGGTTGTTGGCTTCGGTGCCACCGCTGGTGAACACGACCTGCGACGGACGCGCACCGACCGCGGCGGCGACCTGCTCGCGTGCGTGGTCGACGGCACGCCTGGCGACCGTGCCCATTTCATGGCGGCTCGACGCATTGCCGTGCTGCTGGCGCAGGAACGGCAGCATCGCCTCCAGCACCGACTCGTCGATCGGCGTGGTCGCGTTATGGTCGAGGTAGACCTGCGCGTTCACGACAGCCCGACCACCGCACCGAGGTCGCGTGCCAGCGACTCGCGCCGCTCGCGCAGCTTGATCACATGCGTGTCGTTGGCACGTTCACGCTGTGCATCCACGAGTTGCTTCAGGCTGATGGCACGCAGGTAATCGAAGATGTGGGCATTGAGGCTGGCCCACAGGTCGTGGGTCAGGCATTTCTGCTCGTCATGGCAGTTCTCGCGGCCACCGCACTGGGTGGCGTCGATCGGCTCATCGACGGCGAGGATGATGTCGGCGACCGACATCTCGTCGAGCGAGCGGGTCAGCTTGTAGCCACCGCCCGGACCGCGCACGCTGTCGACGAGCCGATGGCGCCGCAGCTTCCCGAACAGCTGCTCGAGATAGGACAGCGAGATCCGCTGGCGGTTGCTGATCTCGGCAAGCGTGACCGGCTGGCCGCCATAGCGCAGGCCGAGATCGATCATTGCAGTCACCGCGAACCGCCCTTTAGTCGTCAATCGCATGCCGGCCTCCGCCATCGGGAACAGTGTTGACCACAGGTTGATGGTACTTAAACCCGATCAATTTGGTCAACTATAGGCGGTCTGCCCGCGTTTCACACCCCTGCCCTGGAAAGCCGCCCCACCGGCGGCCTACCTGGACGGCGTGTCGCCCGAGGCGGCGCGCGCCGCCTCGGCCGCGGCAAGCACCCCGCGCAGGATGTTCACTTCCTCCTGTTCCAGCCGGGCCTTGCGCGCCAGGCGGGCGATGCGTTCCATCAGGCGGCTCGGCCGGCCTGGCACCAGGAAATCGAGCGCGACCAGCGTGCGCTCGGCATGGTCGAGCAATTGCACCACCTGCTCATGCGTGGCCAGCGGCGAGTCGAGGCTGTCGTCGGGGCGCGCGCCATCCTCGCCCGCCGCCGCGAGGGCCGCCATGCGCAGTTCGTAGCAGAGCACCTGCACCGCTGCGCCCAGGTTCAGGGATCCGTACTCGCCGCCGGTCGGGATACGCACCAGGAAGTCGCAACGGTTGACGTCGACCCGTGCAAGGCCGTTGGTCTCGTTGCCGAATACGAGCGCCACCTCGCCATGGACGGCGAGGTCCAGCAGCCGTGGCATCAGCATGCGCGGCGGCATCGACACCGGTGCATGGTCGCGCGGACGCGCGGCAACGGCAACCGCGACCACGCAGCCTGCCACCGCCGAGGCTAGGTCAGGATACAGGCCGACCCTGTCGATCAGATCGCGCGCACCGGAGGCTCGCCGATAGGCTTCATCGTCCGGGAACCGCTCGGGCGTGACCAGGCACAGGCGGGACAGGCCCATCGTCTTCATCGCCCGCGCCGCGGCGCCGATGTTGCCCGGATGCCGCGGGGAGTGCAGCACGACGCGCACGCGGGACAGTCGCTCCAGGGGCGGCAGGACGGGATCGGTTGCCAAGGGTGCTAGACTCCGCCGCCTTCGTCACCCTGCCCGGCACAACCCGCCAGGACCCGGAGCCCGCGGGCTCCGCGGACTCCGCGCACCGAAAGGCCACCATGCTGCACCCGATGCTCAATATTGCGGTCAAGGCCGCGCGCCGTGCCGGCACGATCATCAATCGTGCCTCGCAGAACCTCGACGTGCTGACGGTGCGCAGCAAGTCGCCAAACGACTTCGTGTCCGAAGTCGACCGCGATGCCGAAGCCGCGATCATCGACGTGATCAGCAAGGCCTACCCGGACCATGCGATCCTGGCGGAAGAGAGCGGAAGTTCGGGACACGGCGAGTTCGAGTGGGTGATCGATCCGCTGGACGGTACCACCAATTTCCTGCATGGCATGCCGCACTATGCAGTCTCGATCGCGCTGCGCCACAAGGGCGTGCTGACGCACGGGGTGATCTACGATCCGGTGCGCAACGAACTGTTCACCGCATCGCGCGGCGCCGGCGCCTTCCTGAACGATCGCCGCATCCGGGTGAGCCGACGCACGCAGATGGCCGATGCGTTGATCGGCACCGGCTTCCCGTTCCGCGAACTGTCAGACTTCGACAGCTACCTCGGCATGCTGAAAGCGGTGATGCCCAGGTGTGCCGGCATCCGCCGCGCGGGCGCCGCGTCGCTCGACCTCGCCTACGTGGCGGCGGGCCGCTTCGATGCGTTCTGGGAATTCGGGCTGTCGCCCTGGGACATGGCGGCCGGCGCGTTGATGGTGTCCGAGTCGGGCGGCCTGATCGGCGACGCGTGCGGCGAGCCGGGCTACCTCGAGTCCGGTGCCGTCATCGCCGGCACGCCGAAAGTGTTCGGGCAGTTGTTGACCACGCTTGCGCCCCACCTGCCGGCGCGCTATCGCCCGATGCGTTCGACCGAGGCGGCGACTGCGCAGCCCGCCACCCCTGCCCCCGCGCCTGAAGCCTGACGTCTGACGTCTGACGTCTGACGCCTGGCGCCCGTCAGACCTGCACCCTCGCGAGCGTTTCGTTCAATCCGGCGGCCACGCCCGCAAGCGCCTGCGACGCGTCTGCGATGCCACGCACCGCGGATGCGCTGTTCTCGGACATCAGTGCGATCTGTTCGACGTTGCGTGCGATATCGCTGGCCGCGCTCGATTGCTCCCGGGTGGCCAGTGCTATGCCGTCGATCAGCCCGAGGCTGGCGACGGCCGACGCCTTGATCCCCTCCAGCGCCTGGCCGGTCGCAACCACCTGTTCGACGCTGACATGGGCCTGCGCATCGCCGGCCTTGATGCCTTCGAGGGCTGCCCGGGTCTCGGTGTTGAGCGCGGCGATGATGCCGGTGATCTCAGCGGTCGACTGGTTGGTGCGTTCGGACAGCTTGCGTACCTCGTCCGCCACGACTGCGAAGCCGCGTCCCTGTTCCCCCGCCCGTGCCGCCTCGATCGCGGCGTTGAGCGCGAGCAGGTTGGTCTGGCTGGCGATGCCGGAGATCACCGCTACGATATTGCCGATCTCGGCCGCCGAGGTCGAGAGTCGCTCCACGGTCATCGCCGTGCGCTGCACCGTCGCGGCCAGTGCACGTATGTCATCGGCGGCGCGGCGCGACAGGTCGATCCCGTGCTGTGCATCGGTTGCGCTGGCGCGCGCCGCCTGCGTGGCCTCGGCCACGTTGTTCGCGACCTCGCCGATCGCGACCGTCACCTGCTCCACGGCCGCAGCGGTGGACGCTGACGCATCGCTCACCGCACTCGCCTCGCTCGCGACGCTGTCGCTGGCTCCGGCGACCGACCGCGATTGCATGCCGGTATCGCGCGCCGCCTGCTGCACATTGATGAGGATCGCCTGCAGGTTGGCCATCATGGCGTTGTATGCGTCGGCCATGCCGCCCAGTTCGTCGCGGCGCGACAGGCGTACCACCCGCCGCAGGTCACCGTCGCGCTGGGTGGCAGCCATCGCGTCACGCAGGTGCCCCAGGTCGGCCAGCAGCCGACCCACCACTCCGAGCCCGAGGTAGCCGGACAACACCAGCGCAGCGGCAAAGGCCACCGACAGTTCCAGGGCCAGCCCGGCCGGCAGGCCACCGTCGAGCGCCGTCAGCGCCACGAGGCTGCGCACGAACAGGAACAGCGCCAGCAGCAACCCTGCGCCGATCGCGCAGCGCAGGCGTGTACCGAGACCGATGCCGCCGATGGCGCCCCACGGCCCGGTGCGCACGATACGGCCCCGCTCGACGGCCAGCGACGCCCCCTTTTCGATCCGCCGGTAACCCTCCGCAACGTGGCGCACCCGCTCGGCGGGCGCCTTGCGCCGCACCGACTCGTAGCCGACGACCTTGCCGTTCTCGCGCAGCGGCGAGGTGAACGCATGGACCCAGTAGTAGCCGCCATCCTTGCGCCGGTTCTTGATATACCCGGACCAGGGGTCGCCCGCCTTCAGGTGGCGCCACAGGTCGCGGAACGCTTCCTTCGGCATGTCAGGATGGCGTACCAGGTTGTGCGGCTGGCCAACCAGTTCATCGCGGCTGAAGCCGGACAACTCCACGAACAGGTCGTTCGCGGCGACGATGTTGCCATCGACGTCGGTGCGGCTGTAGATGAAACGGCCGTCGGGTACCTGTGTCTCCACGTCGATGACGTGCGGGTGGTTGCGCATCGCAGCCTCTGGTTAGTCTGGCCGGCCGGACGGCAGGAATGCCGGCATTACCGATTCGGTACCACCGGGACACCGATCGGGCTGCAAGGCAGCGCGCCGATCACGCCTGGCTCGTGGACCGGCGGCCGCATCGCGGTCACCGGCTTCCTGGATGACGAGCGGACAGTTCCGTCCCGATTTGCGACACCCGGGACCTTTAACGGCAGCGTGGCGCGCGCCTTTAGCCATGCCTGCGGTCGCTGCGGTGCGGTGCAGTGCGGCGCGGGTTGGTTACACTAGGCGGCCATGCCGACGCGGTCATGCGACGAACAGGCTGCGGCAACGCCCGCCACGGGCGGATCGTTGAGCGTCAACACCAGCAACCAGGGCCCAGAGTGGCGAAACCCAGCAAAGACGCCGCTGCAGGCGAATCGACGAAATCGCCGCACACGCCGATGATGCAGCAGTACCTGCGCATCAAGGCCGGCCATCCGGACGGGCTGCTGTTCTACCGGATGGGCGACTTCTACGAGCTGTTCTTCGACGACGCGCGCAAGGCGGCGCGGCTGCTCGACATCACGCTGACGCGCCGCGGTACGTCTGCCGGCGAACCGATCCCGATGGCCGGAGTGCCCTTCCATGCCGTCGACCAGTATCTTGCCCGGCTGATGAAGCTCGGCGAATCGGTCGCGATCTGCGAACAGATCGGCGATCCGGCCACGGCCAAGGGTCCGGTCGAACGCAGGGTGACCCGCGTCGTCACCCCTGGCACGCTCACCGACAGCTCGCTGCTCGAGGACCGGCGCGAAGCCCTGCTCGCCGCGCTGTGGATCGCCGGCCCGCTGGCAGGCATCGCCAGCCTCGACCTGGCCGCCGGGCGCTTCACCGTCACCGAACTGCCGGTGGCCGGCGTACAGGCAGAACTGGAGCGGCTGCGCCCGGCGGAACTGCTGGTCGCGGACGACCTCCCTGCGGCGCTGGCAGGCGCACTTCAGGGCAGCACGGGCTCGCCAGCAGCGCTGCGGCGGCTGCCACCCTGGCACTTCGATGCCGACACTGCACGCCGCGCGCTGTGCGAACAGTTCGGGGTGCGCGATCTGTCCGGATTCGGCGCCGAGCGGCTGACTGCGGCCCTGGGCGCCAGCGGGGCACTGCTGCGCTATGCAAGGGCCACGCAGGACGCGGCGCTGGCGCATCTGCAGCAGGTGCGGGTGGAGGCGCCATCCGACCTGGTACGCATCGACCCGGCGACGCGCCGCAACCTCGAGATCACAGAGACCCTGCGCGGCGAGCCTGCGCCGACGCTGCTCTCGCTGCTCGACACCAGCCGCACGGCGATGGGCAGCCGCCTGCTGCGCCGATGGCTGCATGCGCCGCTGCGCGACCGCGATTGCCTCGCGCACCGGCATGCAGCAGTGGCCGAACTGGCCGACCGCACGCCGGCGCTTCGCGACGCCCTCGCCCGGTTCGCCGACGTGGAGCGCATCGCGGCGCGCATCGCCCTCGCCAACGTGCGCCCGAAGGAACTCGCCGCGCTGCGCGACAGCCTGGCGCTGCTGCCGGAACTGGCCATCGCCCTCAACGGCTGCGGCGCGCCGCGGCTGTGCCGCCTCGCCGGTGCGCTGGCGGTTCCCGCCCTGCCCGCGCAGATCCTGCACGAGCGGCTGGCCGTCGAACCGAAGGCGCAGCTGCGCGATGGCGGCGTGATCGCGCCCGGATTCGACGCCGAGCTCGATGAACTGCGCGAACTGCAGACCGGCGCCGACCGCTACCTGCTAGAGCTCGAGGCACGCGAGCGCGCCCGCAGCGGCATCGCCACGCTGCGCGTGGAGTTCAACCGGGTACACGGGTTCTTCATCGAGGTCAGCCAGGCCCAGTCGTCCCGGGTCCCGGAAGACTACCGGCGCCGGCAGACCACCAGGAATGCCGAGCGCTACATCACGCCGGAGCTGAAGGCCTTCGAGGACCGCTACCTCTCGGCCAACGACCGTGCGGCGGCGCGCGAACGCCTGCTGTTCGAGGCACTGCTCGCGACGCTCGCGCCGTGCGTGCCGGCGCTGCAGGCTGTGGCAGCCGCGGTCGCCGAGCTCGACGTGCTGTCGGCGTTCGCGGAGCGGGCCCGTGCGCTCGACTGGTGCGCACCGCAGTTCACCGACGAGCCGGTGGTCGAGATCAGCGCCGGGCGGCACCCGATCGTCGAGCAGGGCGTGGACGGCTTCGTCGCCAACGACTGCCGGCTGGACCCTGCGCGCCGCCTGCTGCTGATCACGGGGCCGAACATGGGCGGCAAGTCGACCTACATGCGGCAGGTCGCGCTGATCGTGCTGCTCGCCCATGTCGGCTCCTTCGTGCCGGCCGGGGACGCACGCATCGGACCGATCGACCAGATCTTCACCCGCATTGGTGCGGCCGACGACCTCGCGGGGGGGCGCTCGACCTTCATGGTCGAGATGACGGAGGCGTCGAACATCCTGCACAACGCGACCGCGGCGAGCCTGGTCCTGATGGACGAGATCGGCCGCGGTACCTCGACCTTCGACGGGCTGGCGCTGGCCTGGGCGATCGCCCGGCATCTCGCGCGCGAGGTCGGCAGCTTCACGCTGTTCTCGACCCACTACTTCGAACTGACGCGACTCGCGGAAGAACTGCCGGTGGTGGCGAACGTGCACCTCGATGCCGTCGAACATGCCGAGCGCATCGTGTTCCTGCACGCGCTGAACGAAGGACCGGCCAGCCGAAGCTACGGGCTGCAGGTGGCACAGCTGGCCGGCCTGCCAGGGCCGGTGATGCGCGCGGCGCGCGCGCGACTGCACGAACTGGAACAGCAGTCGGTGGGCGCCGGCGAGACGCCGGACCTGTTCCGCCCGCGGGCACCGGCGCAGCGGGCCGATGCAGCCGCAGCCCTGCCTGCCGTGGAACCGCCCGCACACGAACCGGTGCCGCCAGCCCTGCTCGACGCCCTGCGCGCGATCGATGCCGACCGACTCAGCCCGCGGGAGGCGCTCGACCTGGCGTACCGCCTGGCGGAACTGGCGGCGCCGCTGCGTCGCTGAAGGCACGCTGGCGCGCCAGCCGCGCAGGCATCCCGGGCTGGCGCGCCGATCGAACCGGCGCGCGCCAGGCCGCCGGGTCAGTGGCCGTGGTCGTGCCCGTGCGCGCCATGCGCATGGCCGTGCGTCATCTCGTCGCGGCTGGCCTTGCGCACGCCGAGTACCGTGCAGTCGAAGCGCAGTGCCCGGCCGGCGAGCGGGTGGTTGCCATCGACGGTCACCGTGTCGGCATCGACCGATACGACCCGATAGATCGCACTATGGCGGCCGTCCGGGGCAGCTCCCTCGAACTGCATGCCCACCTTCACCTCCGGCGGGAAACGGTCACGCGGCTCGCTGCGGGTGAGCGCGGGATCGACCGCGCCGAACGCATGGTCGGCTGCCAGGTCGACCAGCACTGCATCGCCCACGCCCTTGCCTTCCAGCGCCGCCTCGACGGCCTCGAAGATCTGCTGGAAGCCACCGTGCAGGTAGTCGATCTGCTGCGCGTCCTCGAGCAGGGTGTCTGCCTCGTCGAACAGGCGGTATCGGAGGGAGACAACGGTATTCTTCGCGATCTGCATGGGAAAGGGTCCGGTAGTTGGGCTGCGATTCGGCGCCAGCCGAGCATAGTACGAGCGCAGCGCCTCTGCAGGGGCGGCGCAAGCCAGCGCAGCGGCGTCCCGCCCGCTCGAACACCTCGAGCCAGCCGCTGACTTCGACCGCTTCGATCGTGCAGCCGGGTGTGTCATCCTCCGGGTAGATCTACGATCAAGGAACGAAGATGACTCACACCGCGCTCATGCTGCACTGGCCGCGCGGCCTCGATGCCACACGCTTCCTGCAACGACACTGGCAGAAGGAACCGCTGCTCGTGCGCGGTGCGTTTCCCGGGTTCCGCGACGGACTGCCTCGTAGCCGCCTTGCCGCGCTGGCGAGCCGCGAAGACGTCGAGTCGCGGCTCGTGTCGCACGCGACCGCGCGAGGCGGCGACCGCTACCGGGTCGACCACGGCCCGCTGGGCCGCCGGCAACTGGCCCGCATCGACCGTCCGGATGCGACCATCCTGGTCCAGGGCGTCAACCTGCACGTGCCCGGGGTCAGGCCGGTGCTCGACGCCTTCGGCTTCATACCGCTCGCGCGCCGCGACGACCTGATGGTGAGCGATGCCTCGCCGGGCGGCGGCGTCGGTCCGCACGTCGACTCCTACGACGTGTTCCTGCTCCAGGCACGCGGTCGCCGGCTGTGGCGCATCGCACGCACGTTCGACGAAACGCTGGTCGAGGACGCACCGCTCAAGCAGCTGGCGCACTTCGAGGCCGAGGATGAATTCCTGCTGGAGCCCGGCGACTTCCTCTACCTGCCCCCCGGCGTCGCACACGACGGCGTCGCGCTGGATGCATGCGCGACGTGGTCGATAGGCTTTCGCGCACCCTCTGCGGGCGAACTCCTCCACGGGTGGTTGTCGTTCGTCGAAGACCGCTTCGACGGCGACGAACGCTATGCCGATCCCGACCTGCAATTGCAGCGGTCCGGCGCATGGCTGTCCGACCAGTTCGTGGAGCGCGCCCGAGGCCTGCTCGGCCGCGCGGCCTTCGATGAATCGATGTTCGAACGCTTCCTCGGCGAGTACCTCACCGAGCCGAAGGACTCCGTACGGTTCCGGGCACCCTCACGACCACGCTCGATCGAGGCATTCGCGGCATGGCTCCGACAGCGCCACGTCGTGCTCGCCCCAGCCACTGCGATGCTGCATCGGGGACGTTGCGTGTACGTCAATGGCGAGGCGTGGCCGCTGCCGGCGCGTGCCATGCCCGGCGCGGCGCGGCTCGCCGACCGGCGGGAGCTCGCCCCGGGCGCGTGCATCGACGGCGCATGGATCGAGGCCCTCTACGACTGGTACTGCTCCGGCTACCTCGTGTTGCGATGAACGGTCAACTGTCGAACCCCGACGCGCAGCCCGCTTCATACCAGAGGCTGGACACGCTCGCCGACTACAACGCGGCGTTCGACCTGCTGCTCGGCCGGGCGCGGCGCGAAGTGTGGCTGTTCGATCTGTCGCTGCAGCGTCCTTTCGACCGGCCACGACGCATCGAACTGCTCGACGCGCTCATCGCCGGCAACCGCAACGCGCGCGTGCGCATCGTTCTGCACGACGCAGGCGCCGTGCCCGCGAACTGCCCCCGGCTGTGCGCCCTGATGCGCCGTGCCAGCGAGGCCGTGTCGATCTGCCAGACGACAGAGGCAGCGCGCTCGGCCGCCGACCCGCTGCTGGTGGTGGACGGACAGCATGCACTGCGCCGGCCACACCACGCATCCTCGCGCTCGGTGCTGATCATGGATGATCCGGTTGCGGTTCGCCCGCTGCATGTACGGCTGGCACAGATCCATGAAGCATCGGTGCCCGCAGTGGCCACGAGCGTGCTCGGGCTCTGAATCACGCCCGTCCGCGAGTCGCGAAAGCTGTTGCGGATGGGCGAGCCAACTGGATCCATGCACATCGGCTGTGATAGCATCCGGGAGTTCGGTTGGAGTGTACCGAGCAAGCATCGGCCGGCAAGCGGGCTGTCTGGATGCCCGCTGCGATATCGAGACGTACGATCGCGAGACGTATGATCGATACCACCTTGCGTTCCAGGGTCGATCGACGACCATGCAGCGCCGCAGGTCCTGCTTCGCGTCCGTCGTTTCTCGCGAGGCATGCGCGCTCACCCACTCCGAACACTCGGCTCTGCTTCGAACGACTCCAACTATCGCCACTCTCAAGGGAAGAACATGAAACGCTCGATCCTCATCGCTGTTGCCCTCTCCGCCGTCCTGGTCGGTTGCGGCAAGGAAGAGCCGCCGAAGCCGGCAGCTCCCGCACCGGCACCCGTTGCCGCTCCCGAGCCGGCGCCGGCACCGACGCCGACCCCCGCCCCCGAAGCAGCCCCGGCCGCCAGCGGCCCGGCGACGGATTCCCCGTCGGCAGCACCCGGAGCCGGCCCGGCCCCGATGCCCGGCGCGGACGCAGCCAAGGACGCACCGAAGAAGTAACACCCGCCAACCCCGGTTTGCGGGGTGCGTCGAAAAAACCAGCCTCAGGGCTGGTTTTTTCTTTGGCGAGCAGCAGCCATGGGAGACGCCGCGCGAGGCTCACCCACGCGTTGCGGTGATTTCCCGCCAGTCGAGCCCATCCTCGGTGGCGACGGCGATCCATTCCCCGGCGCAGCCGAGCACCGCCGCGAACGCGCTGCGTGCGAGCAGCGCCGTATTGTTCTTGAGCGACAGATGCGCGGCCACGACATGCTGGAGCCTGTCTCCGGCGACAGCGTCCAGCAGCCGTGCCGCTACGGCATTGGACAGGTGCCCGTAGCGACCGCCAACCCGCTCCTTCAGGAACTTCGGATAAGGCCCATCGCGCAGCATGTCTTCGTCATGGTTGGCTTCGAGCACCAGCGCATCGAGCCCCGAAAACGACGCTGCCACATGGGGCGTGATCGATCCGAGGTCCGTGATCACGCCCAGCTTCACGTCGCCATCGCCCATGACGTATTGCACCGGCTCGCGTGCATCGTGCGGTACGGCGACCGGCAGCACTTCGAGGTCTCCGATCGCGAAGCGGCCGGACGGCTCGAGTTCCAGCAGGCGGTCGATGCCGGCCAGTGCCGTTCCCGAGCCCTGCACCGTGCCGTACGTAGCGTGCACGGGGATGGCATGCCGACGCGCGAATGCAGCCGCGCCGCCCACGTGGTCATCATGCTCATGCGTGATGAGGATGGCGTCGATCGTCGCAGGCTCGACGCCCACACGCAGCAACCGCCTGGTGAGGCGGCCCGGGCCGATACCGCAGTCGATCAGGACGCGCGTCGCCCCCGATTCGACCAGCCAGGCATTGCCGGTGCTGCCGCTGCCGAGCGAGCAGAATCGCACTGCTCAGCGGCCGGGCGCGACCGCGAACATCCCCCGGCGATACCGCGTCAACGCAACTGCTCCAGCAGCACGGTCAGGATACGCTGCGCCGTCTCGGATCGATCCACGGCCCCGTCGCGATTGAGCACCTGTACGCGCGTGCTGCCGGCGTCGGCATTGCCGACGAGGATGCGGAACTGTTCCGCCTTCCTCGGCGTGACCGCGTCGCCGCGCCAGAACGCGAGTTTCGAGAGATAGCCTTCCTTCTGGGGTGCTGCGTCGGTGTCGGCATAGCGGACGAAATAGAGCCCCTTCGAACGGTCGCGATCCTCGACCGTGAAGCCCACCCGGTCAAGCGCGAGGCCGACCCTGCGCCATGCACGGTCGAAATCGTCGCTGACGGACAGGGCCGACGTGCCATCACCGGCCTTGACGATCTGGGCACGTACGGGCGCCGGGCCCTTCGATTGTGCGACGCTCGCCGCGGCCACCGACTCGGGCGCTCCGAAGCGAACCATGATCCTGCGCAGCATCTCGGCCTCGAGATCGACGTCGCTCGGCCGCTGCTGCCACTTGAACTCGGAGCTGTTGACGCCGACCTGTACCTCTTCCATGCCGCGGTGGCTCACGTAGATCTCGGTGCTGCCATCGGCCGCGCGCTCGAGCCGGGTACGGAAGCGGTCGCGCGTACTGGTCGAGCGTGCGCTCGAGATCAGTCGGTCGAACAGCCCGCGGACGCCGCCCTCGGCCACGCGCGGCCGGTTTTCGCTCCAGTCGGTTTCGAGCACGCCGGCCTCGGGCGTCTCGACCGCAAGCAGGAAACCCGATTCGAGCCAGAATTCACGCACTACCGGCCACACCTTTTCAGCCGTACCGGGCACGACCAGCCAGCGCTCGTTGCCCGAGCGCTCGATGCGCGTCTTCTCGACCTGGGGCAACACGCCGACGGCACCTGGCGCCGGCTTGCCCTTGCGCTGCTTGTCGAACTCGGAGAAGGTCGTGCTTGCGGCACCGCCGCCGACTTCCGGTACGTTGAACCGGGTATCGGCATTGGGCCGCGCGAGATCGGGCGGCACCTCGAGTGGCGGCAGGCGGGCGGCATTCCGGTAATCGCCACGCTGGCCGTCCAGGATGCCGGATACCGTCTGGCAGCCACCGAGCCCGATTGCAGCCGTGAGCATCACGAAGCAACGGGCCCTGGATGCGGCCGACGCGCTCGACTTTCGGTACGTCATGAACGGACTCCACTGCCGGTCGAAGCGACGATGCCTGCCTGCTGCAGTGCGCCGCGAACGACTTCATGATGGGTGGGCGACAACGGGGTCAGGGGCAGCCGGATGCCGGCTTCGACCATCCCCATCTGCTCGAGTGCCCACTTCACCGGGATCGGATTCGCCTCGACGAACAGGTGCCTGTGCAGGCCGAGCAGGCGATCGTTGACTTCGCGTGCCTCGGACACGCGCCCGGCCCGCGCGGCATCGCACAGCGCACGCATCGCGCGGGGCGCGACGTTGGTGGTGACCGAGATCACGCCATGCATGCCGCAGAACATCGCTGCCATCGCGGTTGCATCATCGCCACTGAGCACGCAGAACCCGCGTGGCGCCCTCTGCGCGAGGTCGGTCGTGCGGTACAGGTCGCCAGTGGCATCCTTCAATCCGATGACGCCCGGGACCTGCGCGAGCCGCAGCGTCGTGTCGACCGACAGGTCGGTGATCGTGCGAGATGGCACGTTGTACAGCATCAGCGGCAGGTCGACCGATTCGGCGATCGTGCGGAAGTGCCGGTACAGCCCTTCCTGCGTCGGCTTGTTGTAGTACGGCACCACCGAAAGGCCGGCAGCGGCACCCACCTCGCGGGCGAAGCGCGTCAGTTCGACCGCCTCGGAGGTCGAGTTCGCACCGGTACCGGCGATGATCGGCAGGCGCCCGGCGGCGTGCTCGACCGCGGTCCGGATCAGCAGGCAGTGTTCTTCGTAATCGACGGTCGGTGATTCGCCGGTCGTACCGACGATCACGATCCCCTCCGTTCCCTCTGCGACATGCCAGTCGATGAGCGCACGCAGGCGATCGAGGTCGAGGCTCCCGTCGGGGAACATCGGGGTGACGATCGCAACAAGGCTGCCAGAAAACATGGACGGACTCCCGCCGCGGGAAAACCGCGATTCTACCCAACACCGCCCCCGTCAGGCGGACGTTACGGGCCCTTGTACGAGATACAGGGCAGCGACCCCGCTTGCGCCGCCGCGCGTCAGCGCGGCGGCACGTCAGCGCGGCGGCGCAAGCGCCATGCCGCGCAGCAGCAGCACGAGTGTCTCGACGCCGCCTGAAAACAGCCGGTCCAGGATCGGCAGGAAATAGGGCACCAGCAGGTAGAGCGACGCGAAGCCGACCAGCAGGATGAACGGGAAGCCCACGGCGAAGATGTTCATCTGCGGCGCCGCTCGCGAAATGATGCCGATGCCGAAGTTGGCGATCAGCAGTGTTGCAACGACCGGCAGCGCCAGCGTGAAACCGATCAGGAAGATCTGCGCCCCCCAGCGGGCATAGGCGGCGAAGCCGTTGCTGTCGAGGCCGAGCGTGCCGATCGGCAGGATGCGGAAACTTTCGATCAGCGTCGAGAGCATCAGCGCATGGCCGTTGATCGACAGGAACACGAGTATCGACATCAGGCCCAGGTACTGACCGATCACCGGCACCTGCGCCGAGGTCTGGGGGTCGAAGAAGGTGGCGAAGCCCAGGCCCATCTGCAGCCCCATCACCTGCCCCGCCATCTCGACCGCGGCGAAGATCACGCGTACCGCGAATCCGATCGCGACCCCGATCAGGATCTGCTGGGCGAGGATGGCCAGTCCGATCGGCGACGCGGGCTCGATCGGCTGCAGCGGCGCGAGGGTAGGTGCGATGGCCACCGAGATCGCCAGGGCCAGGCCGATCTTCAGCCGGATCGGCACCGACCGGTTGCCGAGCACCGGGTCGGCCGAGATGTAGCCCATCACGCGCACGAACGGGTACAGGTACGTCGCGAGCAGCAGGTTCCACTGTGCCGAGGTCAGTTCGATCATCGCGCGCGGGCCGGTCGGACCGCCAGCCCTAACCGACCAGGCCGGGGATGCTCTCGAACAGCCGTCGCGTGTAGTCGACCAGCAACTGCAGCATCCAGGGTCCCGCGAGCACGGCCACCGCGAACATCACGAGCAGCTTGGGGATGAACGAAAGCGTCATTTCGTTGATCTGCGTGGCCGCCTGGAACACGCTCACCAGCAGGCCGGTCACCAGCGCGGCGACCAGCAAGGGCATCGACAGCATGATCGTGAGCTCGAGGCCCTGCCGGGCGATCGAGATGAAGTCTTCCGGGTTCATGCCTGGAAGCTTCTCACGAGCGAGCCGATCAGGAGGTTCCAGCCGTCGACCACCACGAACAGCATCAGCTTGAACGGCAGCGAGATGATCACCGGCGACAGCATCATCATGCCCATGGACATCAGCACGCTCGCCACCACCATGTCGATCACCAGGAAAGGGATGAAGATCACGAACCCGATCTGGAGCGCGGTCTTCAGCTCACTGATGATGAATGCCGGCACCAGCACCTTCAGCGGCACCTCCTCCGGCCCCTGCAGCGGCGGCGTGTTGGACAGGCGCACGAACAAGGCGAGGTCGGACTCACGGGTCTGCTTGAGCATGAATTCGCGAAACGGCACGACACCACGCTCCGCAGCGGTCATCAGATCGATCTGGTTCTGGGAAAAAGGCACGTAGGCATCGCGGTAGGCCTTCTCGAAGACCGGAGCCATCACGAAGAAGGTCAGGAACAGCGCCAGGCCGATCAGCACATGGTTGGGCGGCGCCTGCAGCGTGCCGATCGCCTGTCGCAGCAGCGAGAG
>CAIQON010000218.1 GCA_903873475.1 uncultured bacterium | reverse complement strand
TGGCGGTACAGCGCCTCCTCGATCTGCGTCCCGACGCGCATCACCGGGTTGAGCGACAGCATCGGCTCCTGGAAGATCATGCCGATGCGTGCGCCGCGCACCTCGCGCATCGCTTTCTCAGGCAGGCCGAGCAGGTCCCGGCCCTCCAGGCGGACGACGCCGTCGACCACCTCGGCCGCGTCCGGCAGCAGGCGCATGACGGAAAGTGCAGTCATCGACTTGCCGCAACCCGACTCGCCGAGCAGCGCCAGCGTTTCGCCGCGCGCAAGCACCAGCCCGACCGAATCGACCGCGCGCACGATCGACGTGCCGCCGTCGATCCAGGTGCGAAGGCCGTCGATCTCGAGCAATGGCGCGGGTTCCGTCATCGCGCTGCCGCCGTCACGATGGGCCGCATCGGTCATGTGCCCTCTCCTGCCCTGCCCGGCACGCGCACCGGACCGATGCGAAAACCGGCGCGGCGCACGGTGGAACGGGGATCGAACGCGTCGCGGACTGCATCGGCGAACAGGTTCGCCGCGAGCACCAGCGCGAGCATGAACGCGAACGCCGCGGCCAGCGACCACCAGACCATCGGCTCGCGCGCCATCTCGAGGCGCGCATCGTTGATCATCGTGCCGAAGCTGATCATGCTCGGGTCGACGCCGACGCCGACATACGAGAGCACCGCCTCGGCAAGCACCAGCCCGGAGAAGCCCATCACCGCCGAGATCAGCACGATGTGCAGCATGTTCGGCGCCAGGTGGCGCACGATGATTCGCCAATGCGATACCCCGAACGCGTGGGCTGCCTGCACGTACTCGAGCTCGCGCAGCTTGAGCGCTTCGCCGCGCAGCAGCCGGCACAGCCCGGTCCAGTTGGCGAGCCCGAGGATCACGCACAGCATCAGCAGGCGGAAGTCGGCGCGCTGCGCCGACGTCTCGAACAGCCCGGGACGGGTCTCCATGTAGACCTGTATCAGCAACACCCCGGCCGCGATCAGCAGCACCGATGGTATCGACTCGATCGTCGTGTACACATACTGGATCAGGTCGTCGACCCAGCCCTTGAAATAGCCGGCGGCGATGCCGAGCAGCACTGCGAATGGCATCAGCACCAGCGTGGTCAGCGTGCCGATGACCACGCTGGTGCGGATGCTCTTCAGGGAAAGGTAGAGCACGCTCTGCCCGATCTTCGACGTGCCGAGCACGTGGTAATGGGCAGACAGCACCACGACCGGCCCGACCAGCACGATCAGCGCCGAGGCGGTCACCAGCAAGGCGCGCCAGTTCACGCCACCGCTCGCGCCACGCACCATGTCGGCCAGGGTCGCCCGGAAGGGCAGCCGCCGGCTGCGGGCGATCGCGGCGATGCAGAGCGTGCAGAAAAGGCCGGCCGCGAGCAGGCCGGCCAGGAGGCCGGCGGCGCCACGCAGCGCCACGTCGGCTGCCCGGCCGGCAGGATCGGCAAGATGCGCGCCGCCGTGGCGCAACCGGGGAAAGGCCCGGACTTGCGTCCCGTCCGGGCGTTCGATCGTCTCTTTCTGGAATGCGACCGCGGCCAGCGGGGCGGAATAGGTCTTCTCGCGCCGGTCGCGCAGCGGCGCGACCAGCAGGTCGAGCACGCTCAGCACGTCGACCGAATAGGCCACCTTGCCGCCCTCGCCCGGCTTCTCGAGCGCAGGCCGGAAATGCAGCGAATCGAGCAGGCCGATCCCGACGAACAGCGCAAGCACCACGGCCGATCCCATGCCCATGCCGTTGGCCGCGACGCGGCCCCAGCCCTGGCGCAGGTTCTCGTTGCGCGCGCAGGACCAGGCGAACACGCACAGCACGGCCAGCAGCAGGAACACCAGCGCGTCGGTCCAGAGCAGCACCGGCAGGAACGATTGCTGGCCGATCATGCGAGGCGCACCCGCGGGTCGACCCAGGCATAGGAAAGGTCGGTCAGCACCAGGCCGACGATGTAGAGCACCGAACCGAGGAACACCATCGCCCGCACGGCGGCGAAGTCCTGCGCATTGATCGCATCGATCGTGTAGCTGCCCAGCCCCGGGATGCCGAAGAACGACTCGAACAGCAGGCTGCCGAGGAACAGCGACGGGATCACCACGACCACGCCGGTGAGGATCGGGATCATTGCGTTGCGCAGCACATGCCCGGACAGCACGCGCAGTTCCGACAGCCCCTTGGCGCGCGCCGTGCGCACGTACTCGCGGCCCATCTCGTCGAGGAAGATCGTGCGGTACCAGCGCGTGCTGCTGCCGATGCCCGCCACCACGCCGATCACCACCGGCAGCAGCAGGAAGGGCACCATCGCCACGCCATCGGCGAACCCCGAGATCGGGGCGAGGCGCCAGGCCTTGCTCACCAGGTACTGCCCGCCGATGATGTAGAACATCGCCGACACCGACATCAGCACCACGCAGGCGATCACCCCCGCCAGGTCGAGTGGCGTCTGCCGGAAGAACACCAGCAGCAGCGCGGCGCAGACGTAGGCGAACAGCCCGAGCACGAACACCGGCAGCGCGATCGCGAGGCTCGGCCCCATCCGCTCGCGGATCTCCCGGCCGATGTCGCGACCGTCGTCCGAGAATCCGAAGTCGAACGCGAACAGCCGCACCGACTTGTCGAAGAAGATCGTGTCGGTGACACGCGCACGGCCTTCGGCCGCCAGATTGACGAACAGCGGCCGGTCGTAGCCGCGCTCGCGCTTCCAGTCGTCGATGGCCTCGGGCGTCACCCGCTTCACGCCCAGCTGCATGCGCGCCATGTCGTCTGGCGTGTTCACCATGAAGAACAGCGCGAAGGTGAGCAGGTTGACCCCGATCAGGATCGGGATCGCATAGAGCAGGCGACGCAGCAGGTAGGCGATCATCGGCCCGATTCCCCGCCGCTGTCACCGTCCGCGCGCACGCCGCCGTCGTGCCGTGATTCGTGCCGTGATTCGTGCCGTGATTCGTGCCGTGATTCGCGCCGTGATTCGTGCCGTGATTCCTGCCGATCGAACCGGCCCAGGCGCCGCTCGCGCCCCCGGTAGCCCGCCCAGGCGGGCAGCACGAGCGCGAGCAGACCGAGCGCGCCCAGCCCGATCGGCCAGGTCACCGGATCGTTCCAGGCGGCCTGTGCGGCCGCGCGCGCCGCACCATCGACGCGGTGGTACTTCAGCTCGTTCTGCGCCATCGAATTGGGCTTGTTGTTCAGCAGCCAGCCATGCCGCAGCGTGTAATCGACCGGGTGCAGGCCCCACACCCACGGCGCATCGTGGCGCGCGATCTCGACCATCCGATCGATCACCTGCTGCCGGGCCGGGCCGTCGTCCATCCCCTTCATCTGCTCGAACAGACGGTCGTATTCCGGATTCGAGTAGTTCGCCGAGTTGTTGCCGTCGCGTCCGGCCTTTGCCTCCGGACCGTAAAGCAGGAACAGGAAGTTTTCCGGATCGGGATAGTCGGCATTCCATCCGAGGAAGAACAGCTGCACGTTGCCCTGGCGCAGCTTGTCCTGGAAGCGGTTCCAGTCGGTCAGGCGTGGCACCAGTTGCACGTCTATCTTCTGCAACTGCCGCACGTACCATTCGATGCGCGAGCGCGCGCCCGGCCCGGCGCCGGTCGTGTCGAGGTACAGCACCAGGGGCTGACCGGTCTTTGCATCGCGGCCATCCGGATAGCCGGCCTCGGCCAGCAGGCGCTTCGCCTCGGACAAGGGCTTGCGCCGCGGCGTGCCATCGACCCAGTCGTACATGTACCGATTGGCGCCGGCCTCGCCATCGCGAAAGCCGATGATGCCGGGTGCGATCGGCCCCTGCGCCGGGATGGCGCGGCCGTTGCGGAAGATCGAGATGAACTCTTCCTGGTCGATGGCCAGGGATACTGCATGGCGCAGCTTGCGCGCACGCTCGCGCTCGGCCGGGCCAGCCTTGCCGCCGGAGCCGACCACGGGGTCGTTCCAGTTGAAGCCGACGTAGAACACCGAAGTGGCGACCGAGGTCTGCAGCCGGATGCCACGCGCGGCCATCTCGTCGCTGATGCCGACATCGCCGGATTCGTTCATCTGCACTGCCTGGTCGAACGCATCCGAGCTGATGGCCGAGGTGTCGAACCAGCCCTGCAGGAACTTGTTCCAGTACGGGATCTGCTCCTTCTCGAGCGTGAAGACGATGCGCGGTGCCAGTGGCAGCGGCCGTCCGGCATCGGCGAGCAGACCGGCTTCGCGGTCGCCCGGCGCCCCCTCTGACGGATAGGCTTCGCCCGCGTAGTACGGATTGCGCTCGAGCACCATGCGACGGTTGGGGTCGTGTTCGGCAAGCATGTAGGGCCCGCTGCCGATCGGGTACCAGTCGAGCGAGATGTTCTTCTTCGCGAGCCCCGGCTGCGCGTAGAAGCGGTCTGCCTCGGGCGGCATCGGCGCGAAGAAGGGCATCGCGAGCCAGTAGACGAACTGCGGATACTTGCCGGCGAGGCGCACGCGGAAGCTGTGGCGGTCGAGCACCTGCACGCCTTCGATGGAATGCGCGTCGACGTCGATGAATGCATCTCGCGGCAGCGTCTTCGCCTGCTCGCGCAGGGTTTCGGCCAGCGGCCCGAGGCCGACGATGTAGTTCGCCATCTTGCCGAGGATCGGCGACTGCAGCCTGGGATGCGCGAGGCGCTTGATCTGGTGCACGAAGTCTGCAGCGACGACTTCGCGCGTACCGTGGCGGGGAAAATCCTGGAGCGTATGGATGCCGGCGAGCTCGGCGGGCCCCAGTGCGTGGTAGAGCGCTCGCCCCTGTGCGTCGAGCGCCAGCGCAGGATGCGGCTGGTAGCGCAGTCCCGGGCGGATGCGCACGTCATAGATGCTGAACGCCACCTCGGACGCCGGGGCGTCGGCAGGCAGTTCGCGGCCCTGGCGGTCCAGGTAGCGTGGCCGGGGTACCTCGGTCGCCGCGAAACCGGTGAGTTCGAACGGCCGCTTCAGGTAGTGGTACTGCAGCGGCGGCTGGTAGATCTGGCCGACGAATACATACGCATCGGAGGTATAGGCACGCGCCGGGTCGAGGTGCTTCGGCCGCGCGTTGAAGGCCGCGTAGATCGTCTGCTCGCGCACCTGCGAAGGGCCGTCCGGATACGGATCGTTCCACGGCCCGCTGCACCCGGCCAGCAGCAACGCCGCAACCAGCCAGGCCACGATGGATCCCGGGCGGGTGGATCGTGCGGTGACGGAGCGGGCGGCTGGCATCTCCGCGCCAGTGTAGCGAAAACATCCCGCCACGGGGCAGGCAATTCCTGCACCGGAGCCCGGCGCTATACTCCGCCCACTTTCATTGCGCACGGGGCACTCGATGGGCTTTCTCTCAGGCAGGCGAATCCTGATCACCGGCATGCTCAGCAACCGGTCGATTGCCTATGGCATCGCGAAGGCCTGCGCACGCGAAGGCGCCGAAATGGCATTCACGTACCAGGGCGAAGGCGTGAAGGACCGCGTCGCCGCACTCGCGGCGGAATTCTCGTGCGACCGCGTGTTCCCGTGCGATGTCGCCAGCGATGCCGACATCGAGCGGCTGTTCGCCGACCTCGGGCAGTGCTGGGACCGGCTCGACGGCCTTGTGCACGCGATCGCGTTCGCGCCGCGCGAGGCGCTGTCCGGCGAACTGCTCGACGGCCTTGACCGCGAGGGCTTCCGCATCGCGCACGAGATCAGTTCCTACAGTTTCGCTGCCCTGGCGAAGGCCGCACGGCCGATGATGGGTGCGGGCGGTGCACTTCTGACCCTGTCCTACCTCGGCGCCGAGCGCGTGGTGCCGAACTACAACGTGATGGGACTGGCAAAGGCCAGCCTGGAGGCCAACGTGCGCTACCTGGCGGCGAACCTCGGTCCGCACGGCATCCGGGTCAACGGTATCTCGGCCGGGCCGATCAAGACGCTGGCTGCAGCCGGCATCGGCGGCTTCGGCAAGATCCTCAAGTTTGTCGAGGAGAACGCGCCACTGCGCCGCAACGTGACCACGGAGGACGTGGGCAATGCGACCGCCTTCCTGCTGTCGGATCTTGCGGCCGGCATCACCGGCGAGATCACCTACGTGGATGCAGGCTTCAACGTGATGGGCGCCTGCATCCCGCGCTGAGCAGACGCCGTCGCCATCGACGGTCGCGATCGCCGGTCGCCAAGGCGGCCAGCGATGGCGACGGCGTCGCTACTGGGGCCGCTCGACGGCCGCCGGCACGAGGCTCACCTTCGCCCCCGCGCGCAGCGCCGCGATGTATGCGCCGACCTGTTCCTGTGCAGCCAGCTGGTAGGCCTGGCGGGCAAAGCCGGCCCGTGCATTCGGATCGATGCCGCGCGACTCGACCACTCGCGATACCCGCAGCAGCAGATAGCCGCCGCCCGGCTGTTCGACGCCGGCATAGGCAGGCAGCTTCGACGTATCGGCACGGAACACCTGGCGCACCGCAGCCTCCGGCAGCGAGCCCGGCTTCTGCCGGTCGAGCAGTTGCGGCGTGGACCAGCCCGCCCCGGCATCCTTGCCGGCACGCAGGTCGGCCAGCCGCTGGCGGCCCGCATCGATCGCCAGTTCGGATGCGCGCTGGAAGCGCAGGCGCTTCTCCAGTGCCTCGGATACCTCGGCAAGCGGCCTGAGCGCGGCAGGCCTGGCCTCGACGACGCGGGCGGCCATCAGCACGCCCGGCGCCACTTCGATCGCGGCAGTGTTGCGCTTGTCGCGCAGCACATCCTCGGCGAACACCGCGCTGACCAGCCGGTCGTTCGATCCCTTGGGCGTGTCGCCGCCCTGGCGGCTGAACCAGCCACTGGTCTGAATCGGCTGGTTCAGCTGATCCGCGGCCGGCTTGAGCGTGTCGGACTGTTCGAACACCGTATTGGTGAACGATTCAGCCAGTTCAGCGAATCGGCGCGAGGCGCGCGCCCGGCGCAGTTCTTCCTCGACCTTCGGCCGAACCTGTTCGAAGCCGGGGCCTGCATCGCCGCGCACCCCTGCGAGTCGGATCACGTGGAAACCGGCTTCACTCTCGACCGGGCCGGCGATCTCGCCCGGCTTCATCGAGAACACGGCCTGGTCGAAGGCCTTGAGCATCGTGCCGCGCGCGAAGAAGCCGAGGTCGCCGCCCTGCGCCGCAGAGCCCGGATCTTCCGACGACTTGCGCGCAACCTCGGCGAAGGTCTGGGGTGCCTTCTTCACCTGGTCGGCGATGACAGCTGCCCGGTCGCGCGCCGCGCCCTTTGCCTTCTCGTCGGCACCGGCAGGCAGGCGGATCAGGATGTGGCTTGCCTGCCGCTCTTCCGCTCCGCGGAACTGGGCGGCGTTCTCGTCGTAGAACGCGCGGACTTCCTGCGGCGTGACCGGCACCTGCGTGGCGAGTGCGGCCTGCGACAGCAGCAGGTACTCGACCCGTACCTGTTCCGGTATCTCGAACTCCTTGCGGTTCGCCGCATAGAACTTCTGTACTGCATCCGGTTCAAGTTCGACCTGCTTCAGGAAGGCCTCTGGCGAAACCAGCAGCTGGCTCGCCTCGCGCTGCTGCTCGATCACCCGCACCAGGCGGTCGACCACGGTCGACGGCATGATCGTGCCGGCGGTGAAGGCGGCCTGCACCTGCGACAGTGCGAGTTCCGTGCGGACCCGTTCCTGGTACATCGTCTCGCTCATGCCAGCCGTGCGCAGCAGCGACTGGTAGCGCGCGAGCGAGAACGCTCCGTTCTCCTGGAACTCGGGCTGTCCGGCGATCACCGCCTGCAGTTGCGCGTCGGACACGCGCAGTCCGGAGGCGTCCGCCGCCCGCTGCAGCAGCCGCTCCTGGATCATGCCTTCCAGTATGGCCGTCCGGAACTCCGTGCCCTCGAACATCTCGGGACGGGCTTGCGCACCGAGCACCTCGCGCATGCGGTCCTGCTGTTCGCGCAGCCGCCGGTCGAAATCGCGCTGCAGGATCTTCTCGCCCGCCACCTCGGCGATATGCGATTCACGGCCACCCACCTGGAAGTAGCTCTCCATGCCGAAGAATGCAAACGGGAGGATCAGCAAGGCCAGGATGATCTGGGCGACCCGCTTCTGCTTGTGAACGAAATCGTACATGGAACCCTGCGCGAAAAAAAAGGCGAACGCTGGTTCGCCTTGCTTGACCTCGGATCCCCACGGGACTTCACTCGGGAAATCCCCGGGAGGGGGCAACACAGCGGCTGGCGGAGTGGACGGGACTCGAACCCGCGACCCCCGGCGTGACAGGCCGGTATTCTAACCAACTGAACTACCACTCCAGCTGCTCTCTACTGTGCTTGCCGCTGCTTCCCTGGCTTGCTTCCCTGACTTGCTTCTCTGCCTTGCTTCAACGCTCTCGACATCGCTTCGTGTCGAGCCGCCGATTATAACCATGCTTTCCAGTTGTGGGCACCACCGGTGTCACATCTCTGAACAGGTCTGCGCGTTTAGCTGCCTTCATGCAGCGCAACAGCGGCAGGAATGTGGTGGGTGC
>CAIQON010000217.1 GCA_903873475.1 uncultured bacterium | reverse complement strand
GCCTCGGCCGCCTCGGGCCCGAGGCGGTTTCCGGGCGGGCCGACGTGCAGCGGGTGGTCGGTCGGGAACGACGCAGCCAGTTTGATGTGGCTGACCGATTCCATCTGCAGCTTCTCGGCGAGCGCGACCCGTGCGTTCCAACCGTCCAGGCTGCGCGACACGCGGCCGGCGAGCATGACCGGGCGCTTTGCGTTCGACAGCAACGCCGCAGCCTGCTTAACGAGGTCCGGCGACGGATGCACGTCCTGCGGCGCCGCGAAGCGATCGAAGTCGGGCATCGGCGGCATCGCGGGTATTTTGTCTTCCTGCAGCGCCACGTCGAGGTTCACATAGACCGGACCACGCGGGGCCGTGAGCGCGATCTGGCGCGCGCGCAGCAGCGCCTCGACTGCAGCGGGCACCGAAGCCGGCTGGTTGTCCCACTTGGTGAAGTCACGTACCAGCGAAGCCTGGTCGGCACAGGTGTGGATCCACTCGATCCACGGCCGGCGGCGGGCGGCATCCATCGGACCGTTGGCGCCGAGGATCAACACCGGCGTGCGGTCGCACCAGGCGTTGAAGATCGGCATCGACGCATGCATCAGGCCGACGTTGGAGTGAAGCGCCGAGGCCATCAGCCGGCCCGAGGCCTTCCAGTAGCCCTGGGCGATGTGCACCGCATGTTCGTCGTGCAGGCACAGGATCATCTGCGGCGTGCGGTTGCCCAGGTAATTGACGATGCTGTCGTGCAGGCCGCGGTAGCTCGCGCCCGGGTTGAGCGCGATGAACGGGATGTCGAGCCGCCGCAGTGTCTCGGCAACGGCATCGCTGCCGAACAGGACATCGCTCGGGGCACCGGCTACCGGTGCATCGTGCACGATCAGGTCATGGGGAATCGGTTCGTTCATCTGGGACGGCCTCGGCTGTTGATCGGGTCTGCTATCCTGCACACGCTTCCGGAGGAGGATGCCAGATGATACCGATCATTCGAACCGCTGCAGCGGTCGCGGTAGCCACGCTCTGCACCGGCGCCGCCCTGCCCTCGGCAGCGCAGCCGTTCCCTGCCCGTCCATCGCGCATCATCGTGCCGTTCCCGCCGGGGCAGGCCGCCGACACCTTCGCACGGCTGGCAGCGGAGCGCCTGTCCGCGACGTGGGGGCAACCGGTGGTGGTCGAGAACCGGGCGGGTGGTGCCGGCATGATCGGCGCCGAGGCCGCCGCGCGCTCGAAGCCGGACGGCCACACGGCCCTGATGGGATCGGCCGGGCCGATCTCGATCAATCCGCACGTGTTCGCGAAGCTGCCCTACGACACGATGAAGGACTTCGTGCCGCTGGCGCAGATGGTCGCGCTGCCGCTGGTGATCGTCGCCCATCCCAGCCTGCCGGTGCGCTCGGTGAAGGAACTGCTCGCGCTGGCCCGGGCACGGCCCGGGCAGGTGCAGTACGCATCGGCTGGACCGGCCACCTCCCAGCACCTGGCCGGTGAACTCTTCGCCAGCATGGCCGGCGTGAAGATGGTGCACGTCCCCTACAAGGGCAGCGGGCCTGCGCTGCAGGACCTGCTCGGCGGCCACGTGACGCTGATGGTGGACAGTCTCACCTCGGCACTGCCGTCGATCCAGTCGGGGAAGCTGCGCGCGATAGGCGTGACCACGCGGGAGCGCGTGCCGTCGGCGCCAGCGATACCGGCAATCGGCGAGCAGTTGCCCGGCTATGAGGCGGTCGGCTGGATCGGCGCACTCGGCATCACCGGCACGCCACCCGAGATCCTGGCGCGCTGGACCTCGGACCTCGCCGCGATCGTGCGGGAACCGGCGATGCGCGAGCGCATCCTTGCCCAGGCCGCGGTACCGGCCACCCTGTCCGGTGTCGAGTTCGGCGCCTTCCTGCAGCAGCAGCATGAACTCTGGGGCAAGGTGGTGCGCCTGTCGGGGACGCGGCTGGACTGATACCCTGCCGGTCCGACGGCTACCGTCACAACTGCAGGAGCATTCGAATGGACCTGGGCATCGCTGGCGAACACGCGCTCGTGATCGGCGGCTCCGAAGGCATCGGTTTCGCATCGGCGCGCACCCTTCTGGAGAACGGCGCCAAGGTCACGATCGTGTCGCGCAACCCGGAAAAGCTCGCGCGTGCGGCGGACCAGCTCGAGACAGCCGTCGGCAGGCCCGTACGCCATTTCGCGGCCGACATCACCCAGACCTATGACGTGGCGAAGCTCACCGACTGGTTGCGCTCGGACGACAGCGACGGCAGCCCGCGGCTCGACATCCTGGTCTCGGCGGTGGGCGGCAGCCAGCGCGCGCTGTTCGAAGAACTCACCGATGACGCATGGCTGGCCAACTACGAGTTCAACGTGCTGTCCGCGGTGCGCTCGATCCGGCTGTCCCTGCCGATGCTGAAAGAAGCGGGCACCGGCAGCATCGTGCTGCTCGGTGCCGCCGGTGCCCGCATGCCGTACGAGCACCAGGTCGTGTCCAACGTGCACAAGGCTGGCCTGATCGCGCTCACCAAGACGCTGGCGGCCGAGCTGTCTCGCTTCGGCATCCGGGTGAACTCGGTGTCGCCCGGCCGCACCCGCACCGCGCTCTGGGCGAAGCGCGCCGCACAGCTCGCAGCCGAGCGCGGCGTCGACGCGGAGGCCGTGATCAGCGAGTTCGCGCGCGACATTCCGTTGCGGCGATTCGGCCGCCCGGAAGAGATTGCTTCGATGGTCGCCTTCCTCGCATCGCACCAGGCAAGCTACATCACCGGTCAGTCGGTGCTGGTCGACGGCGGCATTGCCCGCGGGCTGCTCTGATCGGTTGCAGACAGCCATGCGCGCGCTGCCTGCCGCCCTGGGGATCATGTTGTTTGCGCTGGCCGCGCTGCTGCTGGCCGGCCAGTCGCTGCGCACCCTCGAGTCCGCCAGCCAGGGGCTGGAAGTCACTCGCGGCCACGTCGACGCGATCCCTGTCACGGTGTTCCGGCCGGCCGGCGCTGCGGTCGCCGACGGCCGCGACCGGGTACATCCGGTCGTCGTCATCGCGCATGGGTTTGCCGGCTCGCAGCAGCTGATGCAGGCGTTCGCGACGACTGCCGCGCGCAACGGCATGATCGCCGTCACCTTCGACTTTCCCGGTCACGGCAGGCATCCGCAGCCCCTGCCCGGCAGCCTGCAGGACCATGACGCGCTGCTCGCGGCACTGCTCGGTGCGCTCGACCGCATCGTCGGCTTCGCCCGCACGCTGCCGGGCGCAGACGGGCGGGTCGCCCTGCTCGGGCATTCGATGGCGTCCGACCTGGTGGTGCGGCAGGCACAGGCCGACCCGTCGATCGTCGCCACGGTAGGTGTTTCGCTGGTCTACGGCGGTGCGCGCATGGTCGCCCCGCGCAACCTGCTGTCGGTCTACGGGTCGATCGAGCCGGCGATGGTGCAGTCGTTCGGGCGCCGGCTGGTCGCCGGCCCGGACGCCACCGACGAGGCCGCGCAAGGCGTGGTGCCGGGCCGGACCTACGGCCGCATCGAGGACGGCAGCGCACGGCGCTTCGTGCTGGCAAGCGGCGCGGAGCACATCGGCGTGCTCTACCACGCGACCAGCCAGCGCGAGTCGCTCGAATGGCTGCGCCAGGCCTTCGATGGCCACGGGCACGGGAAGTCACCGGCACCGGACAGCGGGTTCATCGATGCCCGAGGCCCCGCGCTTGCCGGCCTGCTGGCGGGCGCACTCCTGCTTGCATGGCCACTGTCGAAGCTGCTGGGCCGGCGGGCGGCTGGCCACACGCGCGGCCAGCTGGCGCCGTGCACACCGTCGGCGCCGGCCGCAGCGGGCCTGCCGCTGCGCGCGCTCGCGCGGCGCGACTGGCTTTGGCTGGCGGTTGGTCCCGCGCTCGCCACACCCCTCCTGCTGCGCGTGGTGCCCTCGCATTTCCTGCCGATCCTGCTCGGTGACTACCTGCTGCTGCATTTCGGCCTCTACGGCCTGCTCACTGCGCTCGGCAGCGCATGGCTCGCGCGCAGCGGGCGCCTGGCGCCCCTGCCTGCGGGCGTGCCGTCTCCGGCCACGGCGGCGATCGCACTCACGATGATCGCCTGGGCAACGCTGGCCATCGGCATCCCGGTCGATCGTTACGTGTTCAACCTCTGGCCTGCAGACGGGCGGGGCCCGCTGATACTGGCGATGCTGGTCGGGACGCTCGTCTGGGCGATGGCCGACGAAGGGCTGGCACGCCATCCGCAGGCGCCACGCTTCGCCTACCCGGCCACCAAGGCGCTGTTCCTCGGGTCCCTGGTGCTGGCCGTGGCGCTCGACCTGTCGCGGCTGTTCTTCCTGGTGATCATCATCCCGGCCATCCTGCTCATGTTCATCGCATACGGGCTGCTCAGCCGATGGTGTTTCCGGGCGAGCGGCAGTCCGTGGACCGGGGCACTGGTATCGGCACTGGCCTTCGCCTGGGGCATCGCCGTGACTTTTCCGGCAATCAACCGCTGAACCCGCCGCGGCAGCACGCCGGCAGCGGCCCTGGTCAGAAGTGGCGAGACGCCATCACCGGCGCGATCGACGGGTCGAACCTGAGTTCGAGCAGGGTCGATGTTTCGACGCGGCCACCCGACCTGCGCAGGAAGTCGTCGAGTCCGGCCTCGGAGTCGCAGCGGGAAAATGCCAGGCCGTGCAGCCTCGCGAGGCCGCTGAAGTCGAGCACCGGCGGCTCCAGGGAGAACAGGTCGATGGGCCCGTCGGCGAGCCGGCCGGCGGCTTCGTTGAGCGTGGCGTAGCGCCGGTTCGACAGCACCACCAGCAGCAGCCTCGCCCCGCGGTGGACGGCGGTCCACAACGCTTCGGACGCGTACAACGAAGAGCCGTCACCGACCACCGCGAGCACCTGCCGCTCCGGGCGTACGAGCGCACCGCCGACCGCGGCGGCCAGCGCCCAGCCGATGCCGCCACTACCGTTGATCAGGTACTCGCCGGCGCGCGCGTCGATGAACTGGCGCACGTCGGACGTCGACAGCCCGGATTCGTCGAACACGATCGCATCGCTGAACGCGCGCAGCAGTGCGACGATCGCACGGGTCGGATGGAACACGGCCGCAGCAGCCTCGGGGAGCGCGACCTCGGGCAGCCAGCGGCGCTGGCTGGCAGCCGCGCCCGCCACCGAGGCTGCCGCCAGCGCCGTGCCGATCGCCGCTAGCGAGGAATCGAGATCGGCCAGCCGGGCCAGCTCGAACTCGCCGTCGGCCGCCAGCACCGCGGGATCGTGACCCAGCCATGCCCTGGCCTGGCGCAACGCGGGCTCGGCATACAGGGTCGTGCGGAAATTGCGGAACCCCACGAACAGCAGCGCGTCGTGCTCGCGCAGGCGTTCTCCGATCGCCCTGAAGCCTGGAGACAGGTACCCGGCATGGCTCGGCGATCGGGTGTCGAGCGGCAGCATCGCCGTGTAGGGGCCGCTGTATACCGGCGCACCGATGGACTCCGCGAGTTGCCGCAGGGCGTCCGACGCGCCGGCCCAGTGGACATCCTCGCCGGCGATCAGTGCCGGGGAGCGCGCGCCCCGCAGGAATGCAGCGAAGGCCGCGGCGTCACCTGCAGCAAGTCCGGCCAGCCGCGGTGGCTGCACCGCCACCGGCTGGGCATCGATCTCGAGCTCGAGCAGGTCCGGGGCGCAGATCAGCGCCACAGGTCCGGTCGGCGGCGTCAGCGCGACGCGGATCGCCTGCCTGACGTGGAACGCGATATCGCCCACAGAACCGAGCGTGTACACCGCCTTCACCAGCGGCCGCACCATCTGCTCCAGCGGGCCGTGCAGGATCGGCCCGGTATGCAGGAACCGGCTGTCCTGGCTGCCGACCAGCACCAGCAACGGCGATTTCGCGATGCTGGCCGTGTACAGGTTGCCCATGCCGTTGCCGAGGCCGGGGGCCACGTGCAGGTTCACCACGCCCAGCCCGCGCCGCAGGCGCGCCTGTGCATCGGCCATGGGCACAGCCGAGACTTCGGACAGCGCGACCACGTAGGAAAGGCCGGCAGGCCCGCGCCCGGCACAGGCCCGGACGAGCGGAATCTCGGTGGTGCCGGGATTGCCGAAGATGTGCCGTACACCGACGGCCTCCAGCGACTGCAGCAGGAACTCGGCGACTTTCATTCGTACCCCGACCCGATGGCGTGCACGGCGAACGACCTGCTCAGCGCATCACGAACGGGTTTGGCACTTCCGTCGCCGTGGAAATCCAGACGCTCTTGGTCTGCAGGTACTCGTGGATCATGTCCTGCCCGTTCTCGCGCCCCAGGCCGCTGCGCTTGTAGCCGCCGAACGGAGACAGGTAGGACACGGCCCGATAGGTGTTGACCCAGACGGTGCCGGCGCGCAGCCGCTCGCTCATCGACAGCGCACGGCGGATATCCTGCGTCCATACCCCCGCAGCCAGCCCGAACCGCACGTCGTTGGCGATGCCCACCGCGTCGTCCTCGTCCTCGAAAGGGATGACCGACAGCACCGGCCCGAACACTTCCTCCTGGGCAATGCGCATCTCGTTCTTCACGCCGACGAAGATGGTCGGCTCGACGAACCAGCCATCGCCGCATTCCGGCCGTACGGCCTTGCCGCCACCGAGCACCGGGATCGCCCCCTCGCCGCGGGCGATATCGATGTAATCGAGGATCTTCCGGTACTGCGGCTGGTTGGTCACCGGCCCCACCTGCGTGCCGGCACTCATCGGGTCACCCATGCGCGCAGTCTTCGCGAACTCGACCAGCCGCTGCACGAATGCGTCGTGGATCGATCGCTGGACCAGCAGCCGGGACCCTGCGATGCAGGTCTGGCCGGTGGCGGCGAAGATGCCGGAGATCACGCCCTTCACCGCGTTGTCGATCTGCGCATCGTCGAACACGATGTTCGGCGACTTCCCGCCGAGTTCCATGCTCACGGGCTTCAGGCCCTTCGCGGCACCCTGGTAGATCAGCTGGCCAGTGCGATCGGAGCCGGTGAAGGCGACCTTCGCCACCTTCGGGTGCTCGGACAGCGGGGCTCCGACATCCGGCCCGAAGCCGGTGACCACGTTCACCACCCCGGGCGGGAAGCCGGCCTGCTCGACCAGCGCCATGAACTCGAGGATCGATGCCGAGGTGTATTCGGACGGCTTGATCACCACGGTGTTGCCGGCGGCCAGCGCGGGCGCCAGCTTCCAGGCCGTGAGCAGCAAGGGCGAGTTCCACGGCACGATGGCCGCGACCACGCCGAGCGGCTCGTGGCGGGTGAAGTTGAGCACGTCCGCCTTGTCGGTGGGGATCACCGCGCCTTCGATCTTGTCGGCAAGGCCACCGTAGTAGCGGTACCAGTTCGCCATGTACGCGGTCTGGCCGGCCATCTCGGAGAGCAGCTTGCCATTGTCGCGTACCTCGATCGCGGCAAGCCGCTGCGCCTCGGGCCCGATCAGATCGGCGAGCCTCAGGAGCAGCGCACCGCGCTGGGACGCATTCAACCTGGGCCAGGGCCCGCTGGTGAACGCCCGATGGGCGGCCTCGACCGCGAGGTCGACATCGCGTGCGTCGCCCTGCGCGATCATCGCCCACGGCTTCGCGGTGAACGGGTTGTGGCTCTCGAAATGGCGCCCACCGGATGGCGCCACCTGACGGCCGTCGATGTAGTGCTGGTAGACCTTCAGTGTCTCGCCGCTGGTATCCATCGTCTGCCTTCCTCCACTCGGGTCCGGCGCAGCGACCGCCGCGTCCGATGCCGCTTGCGCTAGGGCTGCTTCGATGCCGGGATCATCACCGGATGCGCGACTGCCGGGCCGAGCAGCGCGTCGCGGAACCGGCTGCGGATGTAGGGACCGTCGCGCATGGGCAGCGTCATCGGCGGCTGGGCGGGGTCCACCTTCAGGTTCATGAACACCGGGCCGGGCCCGTAGATGGCCTCGAGGGCAGCCGGGAAGCCATCCTGCGCGGTCACGCAGCCGGCGACCGGGAAACCGGCTGCGCGGGCGATACCGGCGAGGTCGACGCCGCGCCCGGTATGCGTACCCTGCATGCCGGTCTCGACATAGTGTTCGTTGTCCATCACCACGATCGACAGGTTGGCCGGCTTCTCGCACGCGATCGTCGCGAGGCTGCCCAGCCCCATCAGCATCTCGCCGTCGCCGGTGATGCAGAGGACCCGCCGCTTCGGCTGTGCCAGCGCCAGGCCGCAGGCGACCATGGCCGCACCACCCATCCCGGCCCAGTTGTAGAAGTTGAGCGGGTTGTCCCCGGCCGAGAACACGTCGTAGCAGGTCGTGCCCAGCCCGGTGATCACCAGCGCATCGGCGCGCCGCGCGAGGATCGCCTCGACCAGCGGCCGACGCAGCATCGCTGCCGGGGAATGGGAAGGAGGGTTCGCACTGGCCATGGAAGGAATCCGTTCCTGCGGGTATGTCGGGGGGCTGCTGCTACTTGTTCCAGTTCTTCGCGCCGATGGCCCGCTGGCCGATCAGCACCGCGACCGCGCGGCCGGTGTTGAAGGCCATCGTCGCGGCTGCACCCACGGTCGGCGCGATCTCCGCCGGCTGGTCGACCGGGTAGACCAGCGTGCCGACGCTCTCGAGCGCCGTGCGGGTACCCTGCCCCATCGGCAGTTGCCAGGGATTGAACTCGGCCCACTCGCCGCGCATCGTCACGAGCATCAGCAGGGGCACCCGCATCTCGATCGGTGCCGCGAGCATGTTGATCGTGTTGCCGACCCCGGATGACTGCATCAGCAGCACGTGGCGATCGCCACCGAGCCACGCGCCCAGCCCCATGGCGACGCCCTCTTCCTCGGTGGTCAGCGAGACCGTACGCATCGCCGGGTTGGCCCGGCAGCGCTGGATCAGCCGGCTGTGGCCGGCATCGGGCACGTAGGAGACCTGGCGGATGCCGGCAGCCTCGAGTTCGGCGTAGACGTCGTCCGGCCAGCCGGAAGTAACTTCTGCCACGTTGGTTTCCAGTATCTGGGCGTGTACCGGGGGCGTGCCGCGCGGCTTCTGCACGGGACTCGCGGGACGCAGGTTGACGGGGTGCTGGCGACGACGGACGTCGAAGCCGGACGATCATAGGATTCGCTGTCCCCGCTGGTCAAGCATGCCTATAATCCGGCGCGGCATGGAAGCCGCCCGCCGACGACGCGCAGACGATCCTCGGCGACATTGCCCGGACCGGAGCCGACCGCCGATGAATGCCCCTTACTCGACCGATACCCACCAACCCCTGCGCCAGGCCGTCCGCGACCTGTGCGGTGCCTTCGACGGCGAATACTGGCGCCGGATCGACGAGGAGCGCGGCTACCCGGAAGCGTTCATCAAGGCGCTCGAAGAGGCCGGCTGGCTTGGCGCGCTGATCCCGGAAGAGTACGGCGGATCGGGCGTGACCCTGACCGAGGCATCGATCATCCTCGAGGAGATCAACCACGCGGGCGGCAATTCCGGCTACGTGCATGCGCAGATGTACACGATGGGCACGGTGCTGCGCCACGGCTCGGAAGAACAGAAGCGCAAGTACCTGCCCGGCATCGCGTCCGGCAAGCTGCGCCTGCAGTCGTTCGGCGTCACCGAGCCTTCGACCGGCACCGACACCACCAACCTGAAGACGACCGCGGTGCGCAAGGGCGACCGCTATGTCGTCAACGGCCAGAAGGTGTGGATCTCGCGGGTGCTCTACTCCGACCTGATGCTGCTGCTCGCGCGCACCACGCCGAAAGACCAGGTCAAGCGCAAGTCCGAAGGACTGTCGGTGTTCATCGTCGACATCAAGCAGTCGATCGGCAACGGGCTGACGGTCAAGCCGATCCGCAACATGATGAACCACCAGACGAACGAACTGTTCTTCGACAACCTCGAAGTGCCGGCAGAGAACCTGATCGGCGAGGAAGGACGCGGCTTCAAGTACATCCTCGACGGCATGAACGCCGAGCGCCTGCTGATTGCGGCCGAGTGCATCGGCGACGGCCACTGGTTCATCGAGAAGGCGACGCAGTACTCGAAGGACCGCATCGTGTTCGACCGCCCGATCGGCCAGAACCAGGGCATCCAGTTCCCGATCGCGCGGGCGCACGTGAACGTCGAGGCCGCCGACCTGATGCGCTTCAAGGGCTGCCGGATGTTCGACGAAGGGCTGCCCTGTGGTGCCGAGGCGAACATGGCCAAGCTGCTCGCCGCCGACGCCTCCTGGGAAGCGGCCAATGTGTGCGTCCAGACGCACGGCGGCTTCGGCTTCGCCGCCGAATACGATGTCGAGCGCAAGTTCCGCGAGACGAAGCTCTACCAGGTGGCGCCGATCTCCACCAACCTGATCCTCTCCTACGTCGGCGAGCATGTGCTCGGCATGCCGCGTTCATTCTGACCGGCGGCCCGCGATGAACCCTTCCACGCAACGGCGGCCGCTGGCCGGCATCACCGTCGTGTCGGTCGAGCAGGCCGTCGCCGCGCCGTTCGCCGCGCGCCAGCTGGGTGACCTCGGCGCACGCGTGATCAAGGTCGAACGGCCCGACGGTGGCGACTTCGCACGCGGCTACGACAAGGCGGTCGACGGACAGTCAGCCTATTTCGTCTGGCTCAACCGCAACAAGGAATCGCTGTCGCTCGACCTCAAGCAGGAGGCCGCGCGCGAGGCGCTGCACCGGCTGGTCGGACAGGCTGACGTATTCATCCAGAACCTCGCGCCGGGCGCGGTCGAGCGGCTGGGTTTCGGAGCGGCAGCGCTGCGCGCGAAACACCCGCGGCTGATCACCTGCGATATCTCGGGCTACGGCGCGACCGGCCCGTATGCCGACAAGAAGGCCTACGACCTGCTGATCCAGAGCGAATCGGGCGTGCTCTCGGTCACCGGCACCTCGGATACCCCGTGCAAGGTCGGGGTGTCGATCGCCGATATCGCCACTGGCATGCATGCGTATTCAGCGATCCTCGCGGCGCTCTACCGGCGCGAGCGCGACGGCTGCGGTGCGCACATCGAGGTGCCGATGTTCGACTGCCTGGTCGAGTGGAACAGTCATCCTGTCTACTACACCCACTACTCCGGCAATGCGCCGCGGCGCAGCGGCCCCGACCATGCGACGATCGTGCCCTACGGCAAGTTCGATTGCGCCGACGGCCACAGCGTGATGCTCGGCCTGCAGAACGAGCGCGAGTGGGCCGTGTTCTGCGACCAGGTGCTGGGCCGCCCCGAACTCGCGCGCGACGACCGGTACGACAGCAACACCAAGCGCACCGAGCGGCGCACCGAGATGATGGCAATCTTCCAGTCGGTGTTCTCGCAGATCACTGCGGCTGAACTGGTCGCCCGGCTCGACGCAGCGGGCATCGCCAACGGGCGCCTGAACACCCCCGCCGATGTCTGGGACCACCCGCAGCTGGCAGCACGCGAGCGCTGGCGCGAGGTCGAGCATCCCGGCGGCACCATGCGCGCGGTGCTGCCACCAGCGACGTTTGACGATTTCGAGGCGGCGATGGCGCCGGTGCCGGCGCTCGCCGAGCACACCGACCGGATCCTGTCCGAACTCGGCTACAGCGCAGAATCCATCCGTTCGCTGCACGGGTCCCGCGCCGCCTGAGCGCGGCATTGCCGGGACGGCGCCTGCGATGCATGGCATCGCGCCCCGGCCCGCACACTTGAGGAGCAACCGAAGATGAGCATTCCGTCCACCCCACCGGCGGCAGGCGAGACAGCAGCGCTGTCCGCATTCCTGGCCTCGCTGCGGTACGAACAGATCCCGGCAGCCGTGGTCGCCCGCTGTGAAGACCTCTTCCTCGACTGGTTCGCGTGCGCGATCGCCGGACGCACGGCCCGCCCGGTAAAGATCATGGAATCGTTCGCGGCAACCATGGGCCCGGCCGCTGCCGGCCCCACGACCGGGGCCCAGGTGCTGACCAACCGCACGTTCTCGTCGCCGCTGTTCGCGGCGATGGTCAACGCGGCCGCATCGCATGTCGTCGAGCAGGACGACCTGCACAACAGCTCGGTGCTGCATCCGGCGACCGTGGTGTTCCCGGCGGCGCTGGCGACCGCGCAGGCGATCGGCGCCTCGGGCCGCGACTTCATCGCTGCCTGCGTCGCGGGGTACGAATGCGGCATTCGCGTCGGCGAGTTCCTCGGCCGCTCGCACTACCGCATATTCCACACCACCGGCACCGCAGGGACGCTGGCGGCCGCCGCAGCGGTCGGACACCTGCTGAAACTCGACGCCGACCACATGCAGCATGCGCTGGGTTCGGCCGGCACGCAGGCGGCCGGTCTCTGGGAGTTCCTGCGCGATGCGGCCGACTCCAAGCAGCTGCACACGGCCAAGGCGGCGTCCAATGGCCTGACGGCGGCCTGGCTGGCCCGCGACGGCTTCACCGGCGCGCGCCGCATCCTCGAGGGCCCGACCGGGATGGCGGCAGGCATGTCGACCGACGCCGACCCCGCCTGGCTCGTCGACAGGCTGGGCGAGCGCTGGGCGCTCGCGGAAACCTCGTTCAAGTTCCATGCGTCATGCCGGCATACCCATCCGGCAGCCGATGCGCTGCTCGAACTGATGCAGTCGCACGCGCTGGCCGCCGATGCGATCGCGTCGGTGCGCTGCCACGTGCACCAGGGCGCGATCGACGTACTCGGTCCGGTGACCGATCCGCGCTCGATCCACCAGTCGAAATTCTCGATGGGGTTCGTGCTCGCGCAGATCGCCCTGCACGGGCGCGCCGGCCTGGGCGAGTTCACCGACCCGGCGCTGCGCGACGCGAAGGTACGCTCGTTCCTCGAGCGGGTCACGATGGTGCTCGACCCCGAGGTCGATGCCGCATATCCGAAGCGCTGGCTGGGCCGGGTCGAGGTGACGACCACAGACGGGCGGCACTTCGAGCAGCGGATCGACACACCGAAGGGCGATCCCGGCAACACCCTGTCGCGCCCTGAACTGGAAGACAAGGCCCTGCGGCTCGCAGCCTATGCAGACGGCGCCACGCCCGACGAGATGCGCGCGGTCATCGCGCGCTGCTGGCGGCTGCACGATGAAGCCGGTGTTCGTGACTGGCTCGCCTGAGCCGCAGGTCAGGGACGGCCGAATTCCAGAGGAGACACCTTCAATGAACGATATGAACAGGGGCCCCATCGTGGCCGTGCTCGCGCTGATGCTGTCCAGCGCCGCGCCCCTTCTTGCCTTGCACTCGCCGGCCGCTCTGGCCCAGCAGGCGTGGCCGGCGAAACCGGTGCGCATGCTGATTCCCTGGCCGCCGGGCGGGTCCAACGATGTCGCGGGCCGCATCATCGCGCCCCGGCTGTCCGAGGCGCTGGGCCAGCAGGTGACCATCGAGAACCGCGGCGGAGCAGCGGGTACCGTGGGTGCCGACGTGGTCGCTCGTGCCGAGCCCGACGGATACACGCTGATGCTGCATTCGGTCACCCACCTGTCGAACGCTGCGCTGTACCCGAAACTCCCGTATGACACGGTACGCGACTTCACGCCGATCGGCATGGTGTCGACGCAGCCGACGCTGCTGGTCGTGCATCCCTCGTTCCCGATCCGGTCGGTGAAAGACCTCATCGCACTCGCGCGTGCGAAGCCGAAGCAGGTGCTCTACGGTTCGGCCGGCAATGGCAGCGCTCCGCACCTGTCGATGACGCTGTTCTCTTCCATGGCCAGGGTCGAACTCGAGCACGTGCCCTACAAGGGCGGCGGCCCGGCCCTGGCAGGCCTGCTCGGTGGCGAAGTGCCCCTGATGCTCGCAACCGTGCCTTCGGTGATGGGCCAGGTCAAGGCCGGCAAGCTGCGCGCGGTGGCGACCACCTCCGCCCGGCGCCTGCCGATGCTGCCCGACATCCCGACCGTCTCCGAGTCCGGCCTGCCCGGCTACGAGATGAGCCCGTGGATGGGCATGTGGGGCCCGGCGCGGCTGCCCCGGCCGATCGCCGACCAGGTCAATCGCATGCTCGCGAAGGTGCTGTCCACCCCCGACGTGCGCGACCAGTTCCTGCAGCAGGGGCTCGAGCCGATGGCGATGTCGGTCGACGACTTCGCCGCCCTGATTCCGCGCGAGATCGAACGCTATGCACGCCTGATCAAGCTGTCTGGCGCCCGCGTCGAGTAGCCCACCGGAGACCGCCGTGCCCAAGATCGTCGCCATCCACCAGGGCACTGCCCCGATCGCCTCGGCGATCCGCAATGCCTACATCGACTTCACGAAGATGGACGCGAGCATCGTCGCGGTGGTCACCGACGTGATCCGCGACGGGCGCCCGGTGGTCGGCTACGGTTTCAATTCCAACGGTCGCTATGCACAGCAGGGCCTGTTGCGAGAGCGTTTCATCCCGCGCCTGCTGGACGCCGCTCCGGCCTCGCTGCTCGACGACACCGGCGACAACCTCGACCCGCACAAGGCGTGGGCCTGCATGTTCGCCAACGAGAAGCCGGGCGGGCATGGCGAGCGTTCGGTGGCGATCGGCGTGCTCGACATGGCCCTGTGGGATGCGGTCGCGAAGATCGAGCGCAAGCCCTTGTGGCGGCTGCTCGCCGACCGTTACCGCGGCGGCGAGGCCGATCCGCGGGTGTTCGTGTACGCGGCAGGCGGCTACTACCACCCGGGCAAGGACCTCGGAGCCCTGCAGGACGAGATGCGCGGTTACCTCGACCTCGGCTATTCGGTGGTCAAGATGAAGATCGGCGACGACCTGTCCGAGGATCTGCGGCGGATCGAGGCGGTGCTCGAGGTGGTCGGCCGCGGCGATCGTCTCGCGGTCGATGCCAACGGACGCTTCGACCTCGCTACCGCCGTAGCCTATGCAAGGGCTCTCGCACCGTACGGGCTGTTCTGGTACGAGGAAGCCGGCGATCCGCTCGACTACGCGCTGCAGGCCGCGCTGGCGGAGCACTATCCGCATCCGATGGCCACCGGGGAAAACCTGTTCTCGATGCAGGACGCGCGCAACCTGGTCCGCTACGGCGGCATGCGCGCCGACCGCGACTGGCTGCAGTTCGACTGCGCCCTCTCGTACGGCCTCGTCGAATACCTGCGCACGCTCACGATGCTGCGCGAGCAAGGCTGGTCGGCGCGCCGCTGCATCCCGCACGGCGGCCACCAGATGTCGCTGAACATCGCAGCCGGTCTCGGCCTCGGTGGCAACGAATCCTATCCCGGCGTGTTCCAGCCGTTCGGCGGCTTTGCCGACGGCATCCCGGTCGAAGACGGCCATGTCCGCCTGCCGGACGTACCGGGCGTGGGCTTCGAAGCAAAGGCGAAGCTGTTCGCGGTGCTGTCCGCACTCGCCGATCAGGGCCGGCGATGAAGTTCCATCTCGCCGACACCGCTGGGCTCAACACGATCACCGGCCATGGCCCGGAGCATGTACTGGTCAACGGCGTGCGACTGGATGCGCCGCTGCTGGTCGGCCCCGAGGTCGGGCCGCTGCCCTGGAACGTCCCCGGCTTTTCCGCGCTGCAGGCAGCACACTTCGAAGCGTTGCTCGCGCACGATCCGGAACTGGTGCTGCTCGGCACCGGGCGGCGACTGCGTTTCCCTCCCCCGGCACTGGTGGCCTGCCTCGCATCGGCGCGGGTAGGGATAGAAGTGATGGACACGCCAGCGGCATGCCGCACCTACAACATACTGGGCGGCGAAGGCCGGCGCGTGCTGGCCGCGCTGCTGTTCGATCCGGCCTGAGGCGGCCTGCCACCCGCACGCCGGGGAAGGTCAGCCGGCCGTGACGCCGGCCAGGCGCCGCACATGCGCGACGACACTGCGTGACAGGGCCGGCAGGCTGTAGCCGCCTTCGAGTACCGAGACGATGCGCCCTGCACACAGGCGATCGGCGGCCTCCATCAGG
>CAIQON010000216.1 GCA_903873475.1 uncultured bacterium | reverse complement strand
GGCAAAATAGAAGAGTTGTTCCTCGCCGATCTTCGACGTGGTGGCTTCGTGCTCGACGATGCTGGCCGGGTTCTGCACCGTGAGGTAGGGGAACGTGTTCGCCGAGCAGCGGTCGCCGATCAGCATCGAATCGCACTGGGAGTAGTTGCGTGCGCCGTCGGCCGATGCGCCGATCTTCACCAGCCCGCGGTAGCTGTTGCTCGAGCGGCCCGCCGAGATGCCCTTGGAGACGATCTTGCTGCGGGTGTTCTTCCCGACATGGATCATCTTGGTGCCGGTGTCGGCCTGCTGCATGTGATTGGTCAGCGCGACCGAGTAGAACTCGCTGGAAGAACCGTCGCCGAGCAGCACGCAGCTCGGGTACTTCCAGGTGATCGCCGAGCCGGTCTCGACCTGCGTCCAGGAGATCTTGGAGTTGCGGCCCTGGCACAGCCCGCGCTTGGTGACGAAGTTGTAGATGCCGCCGATGCCGTTCTCGTCGCCCGCATACCAGTTCTGCACGGTCGAGTACTTGATGTCGGCCTCATCGAGCGCGACCAGCTCGACCACCGCCGCATGCAGCTGGTTGGTATCGAACTTCGGTGCGGTGCAGCCCTCGAGGTAGCTGACCGAGGCACCCGCCTCGGCGACGATGAGCGTGCGCTCGAACTGGCCGGAATCCTGGGTGTTGATCCGGAAATAGGTCGAAAGGTCCATCGGGCACTTCACGCCCTTCGGGATGAACACGAACGAGCCGTCGGTGAACACCGCCGAATTGAGCGCCGCATAGAAATTGTCGGACGTGGGCACCACGCTGCCCATGTACCTGCGCACCAGTTCCGGGTGGTCGCGAACCGCCTCCGAGATCGAGCAGAAGATGATGCCCACTTCGGCCAGCTTCGCCTTGTAGGTGGTGGCCACCGAGACCGAGTCGAAGATCACGTCGACCGCGACGCCGGCGAGCGCCGCGCGCTCGTTCATCGGCACGCCGAGCTTCTCGAAGGTCCTCATAAGTTCCGGATCGACCTCGTCCATCGAGGCCAGCTTCTTCTTCGGCTTCGGTGCCGAGTAGTAGATGATGTCCTGGTAGTCGATCGGCGGGTGCGACACGTTCTGCCAGGTCGGCTCGGTCATCGTCAGCCAGTGCCGGTATGCATCGAGCCGGAACTGCAGCAGCCAGTCGGGCTCGCCCTTCTTCGCCGAGATCATGCGGATGACGTCTTCGGACAGGCCGCGCGGCGCGGTCTCCGATTCGATGTCGGTGACGAAACCGTGCTTGTACGGCTGGCTGACAAGTTGCTGAAGGACTGCGCTCATGGATGCTCCGCGGTCGTCTGTTGCCGGACGGCTGCGCGACCTTGGGTCGCGCCCCCCGCCCTGCGGCCATTCCCTAGTGGAACGGTCGGGATTATCTTATTGTTGACCAATTCGATCAAGAATACCCGGCGTGTCCGTATCGGATTGCGCCGGGCCTGCGGCGGTCACACGTTGAACGACTCGCCACACCCGCATTCGCTCCTGGCGTTCGGGTTTTCGAAGCGGAAGCTTTCGTTGAGCCCCTTGCGCACGAAATCGACCGAGGTGCCGTCGAGGTACGGCAGGTTCTTGCGCTCGATCAGCACCTGCGCCTCGTGCGACACGAACCGCTCGTCGTCGGGACCGATCTCCGTCGCGATGTCGAACGTATAGGCCAGCCCGGAGCAGCCGACCTTCTTCACGCCCAGCCTCAGGCCGATGCCGCCCGCCTTCTCGACCTGTCGGCGGATGTGCTTCGCCGCATTCTCGGTGAGGGTGATTGCCATCTTGTTCTCCTTCGTCGTTCGTTGTCTGCCGGCGCCGCGCTCAGACGGCCATGGCCGTGAGGCGCCGCAACCGGCCTGCCGTCGCCGCCACGGCTGCCGCAAGATCGCGTACCTGCTGCGCGTCGTTGTCTGGCCCGAAACTGACCCTTACCGCGCCGCGCGCGAGATCGGGGGCCACGCCCATGGCCAGCAGCGTCGCGGAAGGTTCGGTACTCATGCTGGAGCAGGCCGAGCCGCTCGCCACGCAGAAACCGAGCCGGTCGAGTTCGATCACCAGCGTTTCGCCATCGATGCCATCGATCGCGAAACAGGTCGTGTTCGGCACCCGCGGCGCAGCGCGTCCGAACACTGTCGCGCCCGCCGCCAGCAACAGCGCATCGAGCGCGTCGCGCAGGGTACTGCAGTGGACGTCGAAGGCCGCCAGCCGGGCCACCGCGAGATCGCAGGCGGCACCGAAACCGACGATCGCAGGGACGTTCTCCGTGCCAGAACGCATGCCCGATTCGTGCCCGCCGCCATGCAGCAGCGGCTTGAGCTCGATGCGCTTGTCGAGCACCAGGGCGCCGGCCCCCTTGGGCCCGCGCAGCTTGTGCCCGGACACGGTCAGGCCATGCACGCCGAGCGATTCGAAGTCGACCGGCACCTTGCCCAGCGCCTGCACGGCATCGCTGTGCATCCAGGCCCGGGCCTCGCGTGCGCGCGCGGCGATTGCAGCGACCGGTTGCAGCACGCCGGTCTCGTTGTTGGCGAGCATGGTGGACACGATGCCGGTCGGCAGG
>CAIQON010000215.1 GCA_903873475.1 uncultured bacterium | reverse complement strand
CCCTGGGTGCTGCTGGCCGCCGGCCTGCTGGCCAAGAAGGCGGTCGAGAAGGGCATGAAGCCGCATCCGCGGGTCAAGACTTCGCTCGCCCCCGGCTCCAAGGTGGTGACCGCCTATCTGAGGGATGCCGGCCTGCTGCCCTACCTCGAGCAGCTGGGCTACCACGTGGTCGCCTACGGCTGCACCACCTGCATGGGCCTGGCCGGGCCGCTCGACAAGGATCTGGAAGAGTCGATTGTCAAGAACGACGTGATCTGTGCCGCCGTGCTCTCGGGCAATCGCAACTTCGAAGCGCGCGTGCACCAGTCGCTCAAGGCAAACTTCCTGATGAGCCCGCCGCTGGTGATCGCATTCGCGCTCGCCGGCACCGTGCGCATCGACATGGACAACGACCCGATCGGCAACGACAAGGACGGCAAGCCGGTCTTCCTGAAAGACCTCTGGCCGACGCCCGAGGAAGTCGAGTCGGTGATGAAGTTCGCGACCAACCCCGAAAGCTTCCGTCGCGAGTACGGAGATCTGTCCGGCGCGAAAGACCTCTGGGACGGCATTCCCGAAGCGAAGGGCGCGCTGTACCAGTGGGACGACAAGTCGACCTACCTGCTCGAGCCGCCGCTGTTCGAGGGCTTCAGCCGCACCCTGCCCAAGGTTACAGACGTGCGCGGCGGCCGCGCCCTGGGCATCTTCGGCAACAAGCTCACCACCGATCACATCAGCCCGGTGGCGCCGATCCGCAAGGGCACGCTCGCGGGCGACTGGCTGGTGGCGGCCGGCAGCACCGACCTGTCCAGCTTCGGCTCGCGGCGCACCAACCACGAGGTGATGGTCCGCGGCGCGTTCGCCAACCCGCGCATCAAGAACCTGATGGTGCCCGGCTCCGAGGGCGGGGTGACCTTCCACCAGCCCGACGGCGCGAAGATGCAGATCTTCGACGCGTCGATGCAGTACCAGAAGGACAAGGTTCCGCTGTTCGTCTTCGGCGGTGAGGCCTACGACACCGGGTCGTCACGCGACTGGGCGGCCAAGGGCACCCAGATGCTCGGCATCCGGGTCGTGGTCGCGCGCGGCTACGAGCGTATCCACCGCTCGAACCTGGTCGGCATGGGCGTACTGCCCTGCCAGTTCAAGGGCACGGACAGCGTGCAGACGCTCGGCATCACCGGTGAAGAGAGCTACGACCTGATCGGCGTCGAAGGCGGCAACATCAAGCCGCTGCAGGACGTCACCCTGGTGATCCACCGCAAGGACGGCAGCACCCAGAATGTGGCGGTAACGCTGCGCGTCGATTCGCCGATCGAGGTCGAGTACCTGAAGAACGGCGGCATCCTGCCGTTCGTGCTGCGCGAGCTGATGGCTTCCTGACCCGTACCATTTCCACTGTCCCATTGGATATTCGATCCCGGAACCTGCCATGACCCAAGACGTTTTCAAAACCCTGCGCGACTTCACGCCCTCGCCCGGCAGGTCCGGCAAGTACCACTCGCTGGCCGCGCTCGAGGCCGCAGGCCTGGGCAACATCTCGCGGCTGCCGCGCTCGATCCGCGTGGTGCTCGAGGCGCTGGTGCGCCATTGCGACGGCCGGAAGGTCACGGAAGAGCACATCCGGGCGCTCGCCGCATGGCAGGCCAAGGGTGCACGCACCACCGAGATCCCGTTCATCGTGGTGCGCATCGTGCTGCAGGACCTGATCGGATTCGGCACGCTGAACGACCTGGCAGCGATGCGCAATGCCGCGAGCAAGCTCGGCGTGGCGCCGGGCAAGATCGAGCCGCTGGTGCCGGTGGACGTGGTGGTCGACCACTCGGTCGAGATCGACGTCTACAACCGTCCCGACGCGGTGCAGGTCAACCAGGAGATCGAGTTCAAGCGCAACGCCGAGCGCTACGCGTTCGTCAAATGGGCACAGGGGGCGTTCAAGACCGTGCGCGTGGTGCCGCCGGGCAACGGCATCATCCACCAGATCAACATGGAATATCTCTCGCGCGGTGTATGGGAGAAGGACGGCACCTGGTTCCCGGACACCGTGTTCGGCACCGACTCGCACACGACGATGGTCAATGGCATCGGCGTGGTGGCCTGGGGCGTGGGCGGCATCGAAGCCGAGGCCGGCATGCTCGGCCAGCCCAATGCCTTCCTCACGCCTGACGTTGTCGGCTGCCACCTGACCGGCAGGCTGCGCGAGGGCGTGACCGCCACCGACCTGGCGCTGACCGTCACCGAACTGATGCGCAAGGCGAAGGTGGTCGGCAAGTTCGTCGAGTTCTTCGGCGAAGGTGCCGCCAACCTGACCGCGGCCGATCGCTGCACGGTGGCGAACATGGCGCCGGAGTACGGCGCCACGATGGGCTACTTCCCGGTCGACGACAAGACGATCGACTACTTCCGCACGACCGGCCGCGAGCCGGAGCAGATCGCGGCGATCGAGGCCTACTTCCGGGCGCAGGACATGTTCGGCATGCCCGGCTCCGGTGACATCGACTACACCCAGGTGATCGAACTGGATCTGGACAGCATCGTGCCCAGCCTGTCCGGTCCGAAGCGGCCGCAGGACCGGGTGAACCTGCCCGAACTCGGCCGTGATTTCAACCGCTTGTTCTCCGCGCCGACCGACAAGAACGGCTATGCACGAGAAGCCGGCGACCTCGACCGGCGCGAGGCCACCGGCCATGGTTTCGATGTCGGCCATGGCGACGTGCTGATCGCCTCGATCACCTCGTGCACGAACACGTCGAACCCGGCGCTGCTGCTGGCGGCCGGCCTGCTCGCCAAGCGTGCGGTCGAGAAGGGCCTGACCACGCATCCGCGCATCAAGACTTCGCTCGCGCCCGGCTCGCGGGTGGCGACGAAGTACCTTCAGGACGCGGGCCTGCTGCCGTTCCTCGAGAAGCTCGGCTTCGGCGTGGTGGCGTATGGCTGCACGACCTGCATGGGCGCAGCCGGTCCGCTCGACGCGAAGATCGAGGAAGCGGTCGTGTCGAAGGACCTCGTTACCTGTGCCGTGCTGTCGGGCAACCGCAACTTCGAGGCGCGGGTGCATCCGAACCTGCGTGCGAACTACCTCGCCAGCCCCGCGCTGGTGGTGGCCTATGCGCTGGCCGGCACGGTGCGCACCGACCTGACCACCGACCCGCTGGGGGTGGACAAGGACGGCAAGCCGGTGTTCCTCAAGGACCTGTGGCCCACCGACGCGGACGTCGCCGCACAGCTTCGGTTCGCTGCGAACCCTGAGCACTTCCGTCGCGAGTACAGCGACCTGTCCGGCAACAAGAAGCTGTGGGAAGCCATCCCGACGGTCGAGGGCGCGGTCTACCAGTGGGATCCCCAATCGACGTTCATCCGCGAACCGCCGTTCTTCGAAGGCGTCACCGCCACGCCGGGCAAGGTCAGCAACATCGTCGGTGCACGCGCGCTCGCCATCCTTGGCGACTCGATCACCACCGATCACATCAGCCCGTCGACCAAGATCCGGCCGGGTACCCCGGCCGGCAAGTGGCTCGAGCCCTTCCAGGAAAACCACCCGCCGGCGGAATGGGGCCATTTCGGCGTTCGCCGTTGCAACCACGAGCTGATGGTGCGTGGCACCTTCGCCAACGTGCGCCTGCGCAACGCGGTCGCGCCCGGTACCGAAGGGCCCATCACGAAGCACCAGCCCGATGGCGCGCAGATGACGATCTTCGACGCGTCCGAGCAGTACCGGAAGTCCGGCACGCCGCTGGTGATCTTCGGCGGCGAAGACTACGGCATGGGTTCGTCGCGCGACTGGGCGGCCAAGGGCGTGCAACTGCTGGGCGTGAACGCGGTGATCGTGAAGAGTTTCGAGCGCATCCATCGTGCCAACCTGATCGGCATGGGCGTGGTACCCCTGCAGTTCAAGCCGGGCGAGGACGTGAACACGCTGAAGATCGACGGTACCGAGACGTTCACGATCGAAGGCCTCGAAGGTGGCAACGTGAAGCCGATGCAGGACGTGACGATGACGGTCACTCGTGCAGATGGGTCCACGCAGAAGGTCACGCTGACGCTGCGTATCGACACTGGGATCGAGGTCGAGTACCTGCGGCACGGTGGGATCCTGCCTTACGTGCTGCGCGAGCTCGTGGCTGCCGAGACGGCGTGATCGGATCCACTTAGCGGCTGCACCGGGCGGACGTGTACTTCCAGGGGGGCTGGACGCGGGCACCGGGCAGCCCCTTCAGCAGGCGGGGGTCACAGGCGGG
>CAIQON010000214.1 GCA_903873475.1 uncultured bacterium | reverse complement strand
TGGACACCCGCGGTCGGCGCTCGGCCGGCGAACGGCGGGTGGTCTGCCGGCGTTCCTGCTGCTGGCCGGGCTGTCGATCCCGGCCGCGGGGGTTCTCGCCCAGCCTGGCCCGGTCGTGCCGCCGCCTGCGTCGACGGTCGTGGTGTCCGGCAGCCCGGCTGCGTCCGCTTCAGAGGTGGTCGGCGAGGTGCTGTTCGCGCAGGGCGCGATCACCGCGGAGCGCGCGGGCGAGCCGCCTCGCTTCCTCGTGCCGGGCGATGCGCTGGCGCGGGGTGACGTCATCAGCACCGGTGCGCGCGGCTTCGCGCAACTCGCACTGAAGGACGGCACGCGGTTGAGCCTGCGGCCCAATACCCGTTTCAACGTCACCGGCTTTTCCCAGCAACCCGGCAGCGAGAACCTCGCCATGGAACTGCTGCGCGGCGGCCTGCGCGCGATCTCGGGCCTGATCAGCAAGGCGGGGCCGGACCGGATGCGGGTGCAGGCGGGAACCGCCACCATCGGCGTGCGCGGCACCGAGTTCGACGCGCGCCTGTGCGAGGGCGACTGTGCGGCCGAGCAGCGTGCGGGCGGCACCGCTCGGGGGCTCGCCCAGGAGCGCGTCGTCGCCCGGGTGGCGCGCCTGAACGGCACGGCCTCGGCGGCTGATGCGAAGGGGGCCGTGCGCGCGCTGGCGCAGGACGCCGCGCTGTTCGAAGGCGAGACGGTACGGACCGCCGCCGTCTCGAGCGTGGTTCTGGCCTTCCGCGACCAGTCGGTGATGACGGTGGCCCCGGCCTCCGAGCTGCGGCTCGAGAGCGTGCGGGTCGGGGCGAGCGCAACCGAGGGCAGTTTCGTCGTGCGCCTGCTCACCGGGGGGCTGCGCCTGATCACCGGCCAGATCGCGCGCGCCAACCCGCGGGCGGTTCGAGTGCAGACCAGCACCGCCACCATCGGCGTGCGCGGCACCGAGTTCGACGTCGTGCTGGCGCTGCACTGCGTGGCTGGCGTCTGCACGCCGTCGACCTTCACGGAGGTGCGCGCCGGCACGATCACGATGGCCCTGCCCGGAGGCCAGGAGATCGAGGTGCCGGCCGGGCTGGCCGGATTGCTCAACCCGAAGACCGCCAGCCCCCAGGTGCTGAAGTCGCTGCCGGCCGGGGTGTCGCTGGGCGACACGGCACCGCTGCCGGGCACGATCAGGATAGACTTCGAGAGCCTGTTCTCGGTGACATCGGCGAGCGAAGTTCCGCCCGGGCTCTATGTGGCCGTCACCAGCGGCAACGTGGCGTTGCAGGGCAGCGAGGGTGTGATCGACCTGGGTCCCTCGGAGGCGGCGGCGCTGGTCCGGGGCCAGGGACGGCCGGTGCGGTTGCAGGCAGTACCGGTGTTCATCCTGAACGATCCGGTGCCGAGGCCCGATGCGGCGGGGAACGGTGGGAGAATACTCCCGTTGTTGGGTATCGGGCCCGAGGCAGGAACCGCTGCCTGCGTGGTCCCATGAACGATGCACGCACAGGGCGTGCGCATGGCCCGCGCGCACTGATCGGTCATTCGAGGATTCCGGCATGAGGTTGGTGAACAGTCTGTCCGCTTCCGGCTGCGCGCATGCGGCCCGTATCCTGCCGTCTGCGCGCCTGCTGGTCGCGCTGGCTGCGGCAGCGGCCAGCGGGGCGCCAGCGCTGGCGCAACCACAACCGCAGCCGGCTGTCCCGGCGGCGGCCTCCGCTGGCGCGCTGCTGGTCGTCGAGCGCTTCGAGGTCACAGGCGACAATCCGCTCGCCGCCGAGCGCACCGCCGAGGCGCTGCGTCCATATCTGGGCGAGCATCGCAGCCTCGACACCCTCGAGGCGGCAGCCGCCGCGCTCGAGGCGATCCTGCGCGCGCAGGGTTACGCGTTCCACCGGGTGGTGTTGCCGGCACAGCGTCCCCAGGGCGGGGTAGTCCGGCTCGAGGTGCTGCGCTTCACGCTGGGCGAGGTCAGGGTCTCGGGCAACCAGTTCTTCTCGTCCGGCAACATCCTGCGCAGCCTGCCTGCGCTGCAGCCGGGGGCTACGCCGGACGTGGGGGCGATGTCGCGGCAGATCTCGCTTGCCAACGAACATCCGGTGAAGCGCGTGAACGTCACGCTGCGCGAAAGCAAGTCGGCCGATGCAGTCGACGCCGAGGTGCAGGTGCGCGATGCGACGCCGGTGCAGGTGTTCGCGACGCTGGCTGGAAACTCGCGCGACGAGTACAACCTGATCAACCGCAATACCGGCTACGCACGCCTGACGCTGGGCTTGCAGCACAGCAACCTGTTCGACCGCGATCACGCGGCCACCTTCGCCTACACCACCTCGCCGACCAAGCCGGACACGGTGTCGCAGTACGCGGGCTACTACGCGTTCCCGCTCTATGGCCTGAGCGGGCAGGTGTCGGGCTACTACCTCTATTCCGACACCGACACCGGGTCGCTCCCGGTGGGCGGGCAGCCCTTCAACGTGCGCGGCCAGGGTACCTTCTTCGGGGTGAAGTACACCGCGACGCTGCCGCGGGCGGCCGACCTGACGCAACTGGTATCGGTGGCGATCGACGAGCGCGACTTTCGCAGCCAGGTCGATGCTGCCGGCGTCCCGCTGCCCGGCAATCCGGTGGTGACGCGGCCGGTATCGCTGCGCTACCAGGCCCGCGCCGAGCGCGCCTGGGGCGGTGCCACAGGCTACGTCGAGTACGCGGCGAACGCCGGCGGGTCGTCCAGCGCCGAGTTTGCCGCCGCGCGCGACGGCGCGACCGCGAACTGGAATGCCTGGCGGGCAGGCGCAGATGCCAGCGTCGGTGCCGGCCGCTGGGTCCTGTCCTCCCGCCTGCGTACCCAGTACTCGAGCGACCTGCTCATCTCGGGCGAGCAGTTCGGCCTTGGCGGCGCCACTTCAGTGCGTGGCCTGCGCGAGCGCGAGTACGGCGGGGAACGCGGTGTCACCCTCACCGTAGAGGGCACCGGGCCCGCGCTTTTCGCAGGCCTGCGTCCAGCGGTGTTCGTCGACCATGGCCATGCGTACCTGCGGCCTGGCCCCAACCCCGTGCCGGGCGCGCTGGTCGGTGGGCTGTCGGCCTCCAGCGCCGGCGTGGGCGCACGCTGGAACTGGCAGCGCACGCTCGACGTTTCCGCCGACCTGGCCTATGTGCTGCGCGGTTTGCCCGGCACCTCCGGCACGCCGGGTACCCCGGACGGGTTCGTGAAACTGCATCTCACCGGCACCTGGCGCTTCTGATCCCGCCTCGCGTACGGGTGCCGGCGCGGCGGATCGGTCTGCCGTGATTGGCTAACGTAACGGGCAGCCGTAAAGGGGCGCCACGGCAGTCTGCCGCGCTGGCGCACTCAGACGATGCCGGCTTTCCGTAGGGCGGCGACCTGCTCGGGCGATCGGCCGAGCAACCCGGTCAGGACTGCATCGGTGTGCTCCGACAGCAGCGGCGGGCGAACATGCTGCACCGGCGTGTCGGAGAACCGCAACGGGCTCGCCACCACGGGCACCTCGCCCGCCGTGGGGTGTGGCAGGCTGAAGGCGAGCTGGCGCGCCTGCGCCTGCGGGTCGGCGAACACACGGTCCATCGTGTTGATCGGGCCGCAGGGGACACCGGCCGCTTCGAGCGCGGTGATCCAGTGGTCCATCGTCTTCCCGCCGATGGCCGAGCCCAGCAGCGCGGCGAGTTCGAGCCGGTTGCGCACGCGATCGGCATTGCGCAGGAACCGGGGATCGAGCGCGAGCGCCGGCAGGCCCAGCACGTCGCACAGGCGCTGGTACTGCCCGTCGTTTCCGGTGGCCACGATGATGCTGCCGTCGCTGGCGCGGAAGGTCTGGTAGGGCACGATGCTCGGGTGCCCGTTGCCGATGCGCGGCGGGACCTCGCCCGACACCAGGTAGTGCATCGCCTGGTTCGAGAGGTAGGCCACCTGAACGTCGAACAGCGCGAGGTCGATGTACTGGCCACGCCCGGTGGCGTGGCGCGCCTGCAGCGCGGCCAGCACGGCGATGGTTGCGTACTGTCCGGTCATGATGTCGGTCACCGCGATGCCGGCCTTCAGTGGCCCGCCACCGGGCACCTCGTCCGGTTCGCCGGTGATGCTCATCAGCCCACCCATGCCCTGTATCAGGAAGTCGTAGCCCGCGCGTTCGCGATAGGGGCCGGTCTGTCCGAAGCCGGTGATCGAGCAGTAGATCAGCCGCGGGCATGCCGGGGCGAGCGACGCGTAGTCGAGGCCGTACTTCGCGAGCCCGCCGACCTTGTAGTTCTCGAGCAGGATGTCGGACTTCGCGGCGAGCTCACGCGCGATGGCCCGGCCTTCCTCGGTCGAGATGTCCAGGGTGATCGACTGCTTGCCGCGGTTGGTGGACAGGAAGTACGCCGACTCGCGCGTAGGTTCGCCCGCGGCGTCCCTGGCGAATGGCGGACCCCAGCTCCGGGTATCGTCGCCCGCGCCAGGGCGCTCGACCTTGATCACTTCGGCGCCCAGGTCGGCGAGGTTCTGGCTGCACCAGGGGCCGGCCAGAACCCTCGACAGGTCCAGCACCCTGCATCCGTGCAACGGACCATTCATCGTGGCCTGCCCTCCAGGTCTCTGCATCGGCGGAGCCGGCTCCGGGTGTTCATCCGCCGAACGCGGGAATCCCGGTCTGCGCGCGGCCGAGGATCAGCGCATGGATGTCGTGCGTGCCCTCGTAGGTGTTGACCGCTTCGAGGTTCATCACGTGCCGGATCACGTGGTACTCGTCGGCGATGCCGTTGCCGCCGTGCATGTCGCGCGCGGTGCGCGCGATCTCGAGCGCCTTGCCGCACGAGTTGCGCTTGAGCAGCGAGACCATCTCGGGCGTGAGCAGGTGCGCGTCCATCAGCCGGCCGAGCTGCAGCACCGCGTGCAGGCCGAGCGTGATCTCGGTCTGCATGTCGGCGAGCTTCTTCTGGATGAGCTGGTTGGCGGCGAGCGGGCGGCCGAACTGCCTGCGATCCATCGTG
>CAIQON010000213.1 GCA_903873475.1 uncultured bacterium | reverse complement strand
TGGCGATCACGTTCGTCATCGGCAACGTGAACCAGCTCAACAGCATTTCGCTGTTCGACGCCGCGAACAGCATCACCTCCGCCCTGGCCAACGAGTTCTCCGAGGCCAATCCGGGCAGCCTGCATGAGGCTTCGCTGATCCAGCTCGGCCTGATCCTGTTCTTCATCACCTTCGTCGTGCTCGCCGCATCGAAGATCCTGCTGGTGCGCCTCGAGCGCGGTGAAGGGGGGCGCACATGAGTTCCGCGATTGCCAACGACCGGCGCCTCGCGCTCCACCTCAAGCGCAAGCGCATCAACATCCTGGCGCTGTCGCTGTCGCTGTCCGCGATGGCGTTCGGCCTGTTCTGGCTGATCTGGATCCTGTTCAACACGATCGTCCTCGGCGTCTCCGGGATGTCCATCGCCATCTTCACCGAGATGACCCCGGCGCCGAACGTGGTGGGCGGCGGACTGGCGAACGCGATCTACGGCTCGCTGATGATGGTCGGCCTGGCCACGCTGCTCGGCACGCCGATCGGCGTGCTCGCCGGCGTCTACCTGGGCGAGTACGGCCAGCGCACCGTGCTGGGTGAGATGACCCGCTTCGTCAACGACATCCTGCTGTCCGCGCCGTCGATCGTGATCGGCCTGTTCATCTACGCGATCGTGGTGGCAAAGATGAAGACGTTCTCGGGTTACGCCGGGATCCTTGCGCTGGCGCTCATCGTGATCCCGGTGGTGGTGCGCACCACCGAGAACATGCTGCAGCTGATCCCGAACCAACTGCGCGAGGCGGCGTACGCGCTGGGTGCCCCCAAATGGAAGGTCATCATGATGGTCACGCTGAAGGCGGCGCGGGCCGGCGTGGTCACCGGGATCCTGCTGGCGATCGCGCGCATTGCGGGCGAGACCGCACCGCTGCTGTTCACTGCGCTGTCGAACCAGTTCTGGACGATGGATCTCAGCCAGCCGATGGCAAACCTGCCCGTCACCATCTTCAAGTTCGCACTCAGCCCATTCGAAAACTGGCAGAAGATGGCCTGGGCGGGTGTGTTCCTCATCACCATGGGTGTGCTCGCGCTGAACATCATTGCGCGCGTGATGTTCCGCAAGAAGGATTGAACCGTGTCCGATATCCAGACCAGCCCCGCCGCATCCACGAGCAGTAACGTCCTTGCTGCCAATCCGCCGCTCGCGGGTGCCAACCGAACGAAGATCGAGGTCAAGGACCTCAACTTCTACTACGGCAAGTACCAGGCGCTGAAGAACATCAACCTCGTGATCCCGGAAAAGCAGGTGATGGCATTCATCGGGCCGTCCGGCTGCGGCAAGTCGACGCTGCTGCGGATCCTGAACCGGATGTACGAGCTGTATCCAGAGCAGCGCGCCGAAGGCGAGATCCTGCTAGACGGCGAAGACATCCTGACCACCACCGACGACGTGTCGCTGATCCGCGCCCGCATCGGCATGGTGTTCCAGAAGCCGACGCCGTTTCCGATGACGATCTACGAGAACATCGCGTTCGGCGTGCGCCTGTTCGAGAAGATGTCCCGGGGCGACATGGACGAGCGCGTCGAATGGGCGCTGAACCAGGCTGCGCTCTGGGGCGAGGTGAAGGACAAGCTTCACCAGAGCGGCACCAGCCTGTCCGGTGGCCAGCAGCAGCGCTTGTGCATCGCGCGCGGCATCGCGATCAAGCCGGAGGTGCTGCTGCTCGACGAGCCATGCTCGGCGCTGGACCCGATCTCCACCGCGAAGATCGAGGAACTGATCAACGAACTCAAGCGCGAGTACACCGTGGTGATCGTCACCCACAACATGCAGCAGGCGGCACGGGTGTCCGACTACACCGCCTACATGTACCTGGGCGAACTGATCGAGGTCGGCGTGACCGAGTCGATCTTCATCAAGCCGAAAAGCCGGCAGACCGAGGACTACATCACCGGGCGTTTCGGCTGACACCACCCTCTCGCGGGAAAGCCCGGCCGTTTGACCGGGCTGCCCCGCGGTCGGTATACTCCCGCGGTTCTACTCTAGCCAAAGCGGGATTCGCGCCAGCACGATGAGGACCCGACGCGTCGTAGGCAACTGGAAGATGAACGGCACGCTCGCGAGCAACGCAGCGCTTCTGGGGCAATGCGCGGCTGCGTTTCCGGCGGAGCCAGCCTCCGGCGCCGCGGCGGCCGTCGATGTCGCCGTGTGCGTGCCCTTTCCGTACCTTGCCCAGGCGCGAGACCTTCTGTCGGGCAGCGCGGTGCGCTGGGGTGCGCAGGATGTCAGCGCTCACGCGTCCGGCGCCTACACCGGCGAGGTCTCGGCACCGATGGTCGCTGAGTTCGGTGCCTCGTTCGTCATCGTCGGCCATTCCGAGCGACGTGCGTACCATTCAGAGACCAGCGCGCTGGTTGCCGGAAAGGCCGCAGCGGTACTGGAAGCCGGCCTGACGCCGATCATCTGCCTCGGCGAGACGCTCCAGGAGCGCGAATCCGACATGACCGAAGTGGTGATCGGCGGCCAGTTGTCGGTCTGCATCGAAGTGCTCGGGTTCGACCTGCTGGCCCGATGCGTGATTGCCTATGAGCCGGTCTGGGCGATCGGCACCGGCCACAATGCCTCGCCCGAACAGGTGCAGGCGGTGCACCGTTTCCTGCGCGCGCGGCTCGGGCCCGCAGGTGCGGGCATGTCCCTCCTTTACGGCGGCAGCGTCAAGCCGTCGAATGCCGCCGAACTGTTCGCGATGCCGGATGTCGATGGCGGACTGATCGGTGGCGCATCGCTCAAGATCGCCGATTTCGAGCCGATCTGCCGCGCGTTCGCCTGACCGCACCGGCTGACCGGGCACCCAAAGGAAACCTCCAAGATGCTCCAGACCGTCATTCTGATCTTCCACGTACTTGCCGCAGGCGCAATCGTCGTGTTCGTGCTGCTGCAGCAGGGCAAGGGCGCCGACATGGGCGCGGCGTTCGGCAGCGGTTCGGCCGGCAGCCTGTTCGGTTCCAGCGGTTCCGCCAACTTCATGAGCCGCATGACGGCGGTCATGGCAACCTTGTTCTTCATCACCAGCCTGGTGCTGACCTATGTCGCTGCGAGCAGTGGCGCTTCGCGCGGGCTGATGGAGCGCGTGCCGGCCACGCCCGCTTCCCAGATCCCGGTGCCAGGCGCGCCAGCATCCACGTCTCCAGCGGTACCGGTTCCGTCGGCGCCGGCCGCGATACCCGCTGCTCCCGCGAAGGATGGAAAAGCTCAGGACGTACCGAAGGCCCAAGATATTCCGAAGTAAACACCGCATTGATGAACCCGGAAGGCCGAAAGTAGGCGACAATATCGGGGTCGTGATGAGTTTGCCCACGTGGTGGAATTGGTAGACACGCTGTCTTGAGGGGGCAGTGGCGAAAGCCGTGTCAGTTCGAGTCTGATCGTGGGCACCAGCAGTGCCGACTTCCGGGTGTCGTACGGGGTCGGGTAGTTGATGGATCGGCAACATGGCACGGCGCACAGCGGTCCCTCGCGCCGCGCCGGATGCCTCCAGACGCGTGATGGCAGCGCGCCCGTCGTCCTGAGCCTGATGGCCCGGGCGGGCGCAATGGCTGCATTATCGTGACCCTCGCACGGTCCTCCCTGCCGCAGGCGGGCCGGCCGACGCGCGAGGGTGTACCGGGAAAGCCGGGGGCCACAGATGTGCATAGTCGACGGTTGAGCTAGCTGTGCTGGAAAGTTACCTGCCCATTCTTCTGTTCATCGGCGTCGGGCTCGCCTTCGGCCTCGTGCTGCCGTTGGTCGGCTGGATCGCCAGTTCCGCGACCGGTGCCAACAGGCCCGATCCCGAGAAGCTGTCGCCCTACGAATGCGGTTTCGAAGCGTTCGAGGACGCGCGCATGAAGTTCGATGTGCGCTACTACCTCGTGGCCATCCTGTTCATCCTGTTCGACCTCGAGATCGCCTTCCTGTTTCCCTGGGCGGTGGTTCTTGAAGACCTCGGCTGGTTCGGGCTCGGTGCGATGTTCGTTTTCCTGATGGTGCTGGTGGTCGGCTTCGTCTACGAATGGAAGAAGGGTGCACTCGAATGGGAATGACCGGCGGCGTCGAGCGGGTGAGTCGATGAGTGATCTCGCGGTGGCCACCGCGGGCGCGCAGGCGTCCGTCTTTCCCGGGGCCGACCGGGGGTTCGTGACGACCTCGGCCGACAAGCTGATCAACTGGACGCGTACCGGTTCGCTCTGGCCGATGACCTTCGGCCTGGCCTGCTGTGCAGTCGAGATGATGCACGCCGGCGCGGCGCGCTACGACATGGACCGCTTCGGCGTGATCTTCCGCCCGAGCCCGCGTCAGTCGGACGTCATGATCGTGGCGGGTACGTTGTGCAACAAGATGGCACCTGCCCTGCGCAAGGTCTACGACCAGATGGCGGAGCCACGCTGGGTGATCTCGATGGGCTCGTGCGCGAACGGTGGCGGCTACTACCACTACTCCTATTCGGTGGTGCGCGGCTGCGACCGGATCGTCCCCGTCGACATCTATGTGCCGGGCTGCCCGCCGACTGCCGAAGCGCTGCTCTACGGCATCATCCAGTTGCAGAACAAGATCAAGCGGCAGAGCACGATCGCACGATGAGCCTTCCTCCCGATCAACTGCAGGCCAGGCTGGAAGCCGCGCTGGGCGATGTGGCTTCGAAGGTCGAGTTCGCGCGCGACGAACTGACGGTGACGGTGGCGCCAGGCCACCTCGTCGAGGCGATGACCCGGCTGCGCGACGACGATGGGTTGCGCTTCGCGCAACTCGTCGACCTCTGCGGCGTCGACTGGTCGGGCTACGGCGACGGCGCCTGGGATGGCGCGCGCTACTCGGCGGTCTACCACCTGCTTTCGCTCGAACACAATGCCAGGCTGCGCGTGCGCACCTTCGCGGTCGACGACGACTTCCCGGTGCTGCCGTCGGTCACCGGCATCTGGGCCGGCGCCAACTGGTACGAACGCGAGGCCTTCGACCTGTTCGGCATCGTGTTCGAGGGTCACCCCGACCTGCGCCGCATCCTCACCGACTATGGCTTCGTCGGGCATCCGTTCCGCAAGGACTTTCCGGTTTCAGGGTATGTCGAGATGCGCTACGACCCGGACCAGCGGCGCGTGATCTACCAGCCGGTCAGCATCGAACCGCGCGAGATCGTCCCCCGGGTGATCCGCGAAGACAACTACGCCGATAGCGAAGGCTTCCGCAAGGGCTGAGCAAGCGCATGGCCGAGATCAAGAACTACACGATGAACTTCGGGCCGCAGCATCCGGCGGCCCACGGTGTCCTGCGCCTTGTGCTCGAGCTCGATGGCGAGGTGATCGAGCGGGCCGACCCGCATATCGGGCTGCTGCACCGGGCCACCGAGAAGCTCGCCGAGACGCGCACGTTCCTGCAGTCGGTGCCCTACATGGACCGCCTCGACTACGTGTCGATGATGTGCAACGAGCACGCGTACGTGATGGCGATCGAGAAGCTCACCGGCGTGGTGCCGCCGATCCGCGCGCAGTACATCCGGGTGATGTTCGACGAGATCACGCGTACGTTGAACCACCTGCTCTGGCTGGGTGCGCATGGCCTGGACATCGGCGCCATGACCGTGTTCCTGTACTGCTTCCGTGAACGCGAAGACCTGATGGACTGCTACGAGGCGGTCTCGGGTGCCCGCATGCACGCGGCCTACTACCGCCCCGGCGGGGTCTACCGTGACCTGCCCGGTCGCATGCCGCAGTACGACCCGTCGCCGCTGCGCAGCGAGGCCGACCTCAAGCGCCTGAACGAGCATCGGCAGGGTTCCCTGCTCGACTTCATCGAGGCCTTCACCGAACGTTTTCCCGGCTGCGTCGACGAATACGAGACCTTGCTCACCGACAACCGGATCTGGAAGCAGCGCACCGTCGGCATCGGCGTGGTGTCGCCCGAGCGCGCACTCCAGCTCGGCTTCAGCGGGCCGATGCTGCGCGGCTCCGGCATCGAATGGGACCTGCGCCGGAAGCAGCCGTACGAGGTCTACGACCGGCTCGATTTCGATATCCCGGTGGGCACCAACGGCGATTGCTACGACCGCTACCTCGTCCGCATCGAGGAGATGCGCCAGTCGAACCGGATCGTGCGCCAGTGCGTCGACTGGCTGCGCAAGAACCCGGGCCCGGTGATCAGCGACAGCCACAAGGTCGCCGCACCGCATCGGGTCGACATGAAGATGAACATGGAAGAGCTGATCCACCACTTCAAGCTCTTCACCGAAGGCATGCACGTGCCGGCCGGCGAGGCCTACGCGGCGGTCGAACATCCAAAGGGCGAATT
>CAIQON010000212.1 GCA_903873475.1 uncultured bacterium | reverse complement strand
TGCTAATGCCGGCCAGGCGGCCGCCGGGCCCGGCCCGGCGCGCCGGCCCAGCGGCAGCAGCCCGGCACCCGGCCGGCCGCGGCGTGGCGCAGTCACGGGTACCGTAACGGACTCTGACGACGGATAGCTCGAAGTCTGACTGCGGCCGGGACTCGAAATCGGCCCGTTACACAGCCTCGGGCCGGACTGAGACAGTGTAACGATGGTGACACGAGCGAGTGCTTCGACAATAGACAGACGCCGGTTTGCATCGTATCGTTACGCCACGATGGTGACAAGAGCGAGTGCTTCGACAATATGTTCTTGTAAATTCCAAAAATTATTCATTTATGATTGTTTCATCGGCAGTAATTCTTGGCTTTATAAAATGCTACTGCTGGAGCTATTGCCGCTTCGCCATCGTTCAATCCGGTGCAGCTTGATCTTGATGCCTCGATGATTTTGTCTTGCCAGTGTTGAGCCCAGATGATTTAATGATTGTTTTTACCAGCAGAAGCCAATCGGCGTCCTGGTTTCGTTGGGTTGTACGAATTTCGTGCCAGGTTTCCTGCATTTCCATTCATGGAGGCTTTTGATCAAGGAGAATTGTAAGTCGTTTCAAATTCAGTTGAAGGATTGAATTTGTCGAATTATCGCATCGCGCCTCATGCCTCTCCGCATTTTATAGCTCCGAATCTTCGATTCTTAACGAACGCGTGACGCGCATCAGGTGAGCATCTGGCGAGGACGACAAGGCGGACCGGACCCTATGGTGCGATGGGCGCCGCCACTGCCACTGCAGGTACGCGCGTTGCGTGGCTTAATGATGCGCGGTACCTTTTGCATCACGGATGGTTGCCGTCCGCTTGGTTTAATAGTGGCTACTACAACAACAAAATTAAATTTAGGCTGGCGTAGGTGCGCGAGAACAGTTCGGGTTCGAGGTTGTCGCGAGCGATGCGTTCCACTTCGTCTGGGTCAGGCCATAGGTCATGCAGGAACACCGGTTCACCCTGCGGATCATGGCCGAGCGGCTGCGTGGACAGGTCGATGCGGACATTACCGGCCAGTGCATACGCCACCACCAGGGGCGGCGAGGCCAGGAAGCTTGCGTGGACTTTCGCGTGGATGCGCCCGTCGTAGTTTCGGTTGCCCGAGACCACGGCAGCGGTGGGGATGCCGTGGCTGTCGATCGCGCCTTCGATCGATGCGGGCAGGCTGCCGGAAAAGCCGACGCAGGCCATGCAGCCGAAGCCGGTCAGGTGGAACCCTAGTGCATCGAGGCTGTGCTGCAGGCCCGACTGCGTCAGGTAGTGCGCGACGACGCGCGAGCCGGGGGATAGGGACGTCTTCACCCAGGGTTGGCTGCGCAGCCCGCGCGCGAGCGCGTTCCGGGCGAGCAGGCCGGCACCGATCATGTGGGTCGGGTTGGAGGTGTTGGTACAACTGGTGATCGCGGCGATCGCGAGGTCGCCGTCCTGGATCGGGGATGGTTCCGCAGACGTGTTCTGTACCGTTCTCGGCCTTGTCCCGGCGCGACGGAATGCCTCGGCAACGTCCGGTAGGCTGACCCGATGGTGCGGCTGTCCGGGTCCTGCGAGCGACGGCTCAACTAATCCGAGATCGAGGGTGAGGCGCTCGCTGTAGTGCGCGGGCGGGGCGTCGGGTTGATACCATAGGCCCTGAGCCCTCGCGTACGCTTCGACCCGCGCCACATGCGCCGCGTCGCGGCCGGTCTCGCGCAGGTAGTGCAAAGTCTGCGCATCGATCGGAAAGAAGTTCATCGTCGTGCCGCATTCCGGGGCCATGTTGGCGACGGTAGCGCGTCCGGGCACGCTAAGGTGATCAAGGCCGGGGCCGAAGCACTCGACGAAGGCACCAATGCAGTCGTGCTGGCGCAGCCGCTGTGTCACGGTCAGCACGAGGTCGGTGGCGGTGATGCCCGGACGCAGGCGGCCGGTCAGGTGTAGGCCGATCACCCGCGGTAGCGGCAGCGATACCGCCTCGCCAAGGGCAGCGCCCAGCCCTTCGATGCCGGAAACACCCCAGCCGACGATGCCCAGTGCGTTGATCATCGGGGTGTGGCTGTCGATGCCGACCAACGAGTCAGGTACGAGCCAGGTCTCGGCCTCGTGTTCCCCTGTTCCTTGTGCCTCGACCGCCTGCACGACCGTGGCCAGGTACTCGAGATTGATCTGATGACAGATGCCGCCGCCCGGAGGCACGATGCGCAGGTTGCGGAAGGCCTGGGCGGCCCAGCGCAGAAAGCAGAACCGTTCCTCGTTGGTCGTGTGCTCGCGTCGTGCGTTCAGCACGTGCGCGTCCGGACGCCCGGCAAATTCGGCGATGATCGAATGGTCGACGATGAAATCGATCGGTCGCTGCGGTTCGATGGTCTCGGGAGCGCAGCCAGCACGCACGGCGGCATCGCGCATCGCGGCGAGGTCGCCTAGCAGCGGCAGGCCAGCCGTGTCGTCCATCATCACCCGCCGGGGCAGGAAGCTCAGTTCGCCGGACGGGGCGGCGTGCTCGAGGTAGGCACGCAGGGCGTCGACTGTATCGAAAGCGTCCAGGACATCAGGCCGGGTATTGGTTCGGGCATCGGGTCCTTTGTCGGCCTGGCGGAGGGCGTTTTCCAGCAGGCTCTTCAGGCAATAGGGCAGCCGTGCCACGTCCAGCCCGGCCGCCGCGCCCGCGGCCGCCAAACTGTAGTAGCGGTAGGCGCGGTCGTCGAGGGCCAAAACGGCGCGGGTCGAGGCCGGATCCCAGCCGGCCGGGCCCGTAGCCGTGTCGGTACGAGACACGGGCTGCTCAGGCCCCTGCCACGACGCGATTGATCGTGCTGCCCAGGCCTTCGACCGTAGCCTCGATGCGGTCGCCAGCGACCAGCGCTGATCCGGTCGTTTCGGCCAGTAGTCCGGTCAGGATCATGTCGCCGGCCTCAAGACCCAGGCGGGAGACCTGTGCTACCAGTTCAGCGATCGGCATCTGCAGGTCTGCGAGCGAGCCGGACTGGACGGGCTTGTCGTTGATGCGGGTGCTCAGCGCC
>CAIQON010000211.1 GCA_903873475.1 uncultured bacterium | reverse complement strand
CGGTCTTCTTTCGGGTAAGGGATGGGGGCGCGGCCTGGGACCTTCAGCGCTGCTGCAGCCCGACATGGCGGTGGATCGACAGCGGCATCGACCATGCGCGCCGGTTCACCTCGTCGATATAGGGCAGTACTTTATCGTAGCCGGCCTGCAGGCGGCCGATGTCTGCGCGCACCGACGGCATCAGGCCCTCGATCTCGGCGCGCAGCGCAGCCTCGTCGACGCGCGTGCTGCGGCCGTCGCGCACCACAACCTCGCCATCGACGATCACCAGGCGGATCGAGCGGCCGCTGTCGGCATAGACCAGCTGGCGGATCGCGCTGTTGTACGGCACGTAGGCCGGGTCGGTGAGGTCCATCAGCACCAGGTCGGCCCGGTGTGCAGCCCTGATCGCGCCGATCGACCCGTGCAGCCCGGCGCTGCGCGCGCCGCCCAGCGTGCCGGCGCGCAGCGCCTCGGCGGCAGTGACGGAGGAGCGCTCGGGCGTGCTCACCGCGGCCAGCAGGCAGAACAGCTTCATCACCTGCAACATGCTCTGGACGTCGCTGCAGCTGCAGTTGTCGCAGCCCAGCGCGATGTTCACGCCGCGCGCGCGATACTCTAGGATGGGCGCAACCCCGCTCTTGAGCTTCAGGTTGCTGAGCATGTTCAGCACGACGTTCGTGCCGCTGCTGCCGACCTTGTCGAGCTCGTCGTCCTCGAGCCAGATGCCGTGCGCGAGCGATACGTGCGGGCCGAGCAGTCCTGTGTCCTCGAGCAGCCGGATGGCCGAACCACCATGCGCCTTGAGCCGCTCATGGGCAAAGATGCGCTGCGTGCGGCTCTCGTAGACATGGGTATAGACCGGCAGCGAGCGGCGGCGCGACAGGTCGGCCACCGCTTCGAGCAGCGCGGGCGAGCAGCGCTGCGGCGCCGAGGGCGCCAGTGCCCAGCGTACCAGCCCGCCACGGTCGCCGATGCGGTCGAGCGCAGCCTCGACGAAGGCCATCTGCGGACCGGCTGCATCGCGGCCGGTGCCGATGATGCCGTGCAACTCGGCGGGCGCCAGGTCGGCGATCCACGGGATCGTGTCGAGCTGCGACTGGTCGCGCACCGTCATGCCGAGGATGACGCGGATGCCGGCATCGGCATAGGCGCCGATGATGGTGTCGAGCACCTCGTCGCTGAACGGCGCGGCACTGTTCATGTCCTGAACCGTGGTGATGCCGTTGTGCAGGCACTCCAACGCGCCGGCCAGCGTGCGTGCACGGACCTCCTCGAGCGAACGCTTCGAGCCAAGGGGCCCGGCCAGCACGCCCCAGTGCTCGAGCGAGAGGTCTTCGAAAAGGCCCTTGGCGAGGACATCGTGCGAGTGGTAGTGCGAGTTGACCAGGCCCGGGACGGCCAGCATGCCCGAGGCGTCGATCACTTCGGCGCCGGCGGGCGCTGAAAGGCCGCTGCCGACCGCGGAGATCGCCCCGCGCTCGCACAGGATATCGAGCGACGGCGGGTTGTCGAGGTCGCCATCGAGGTCGAGGACGCGGGCGCCTCGGATGAGCAGCGGTCTGGGGACGGGCGTCATGACTGGCATCGCTGGCATGGCTGGGAGCTTCCTGTGATCACGGGCGGGAAATGGGGGCTAATATGCCCGATCCTGAACGCGCTGTTGATATGCCGCAGCCATTCCCGGCAGCGCCCGCATGTCCCTGGAACCGATGAGAGAACGTCCATGACCCCTGACCTGCCCCGCACGGCAGCCGCCGCCCTTGCCATCGTGCTGATCGCCGGGCCTGCGCTGGTTCGCGCACAGACCACCGCCTGGCCCGCCAAACCGATCCGCCTGGTCGTCCCGTTCGCCGTCGGCGGCGGTGCCGACATCCTGGGTCGGCTGTTCGCGCAGAAGCTGTCCGAGCAGCTCGGGCGCACCGTGGTGGTCGATACCCGCGCCGGTGCCGGCGGCAACGTCGGGGCCGAGATCACCGCCAAGGCACCGGCCGACGGCTACACGGTGATGTTCACCACCAACTCGATGGCGGTCAACGTGAGCCTTTACCCGAAGCTCAACTACGATGCCATTGCCGACCTTCGGCCGGTCGCGCTGGTGGCCGCGGTGCCACTGGTGCTGGTGGTGCATCCGCTGGTGCCGGCGAAGTCGGTGAAGGAACTGGTCGCGCTGGCGAAGAAGCGGTCTGGCGGGTTGAACTTCGGCTCGAACGGCAGCGGCACCACCAGCCATCTGTCGGGCGTGCTGCTGGCCGACCTCACGAAATCCTCTATCACCCACATCCCGTACAAGGGCGCGGGCGCGGTGATCACCGCCCTGCTCGGCGGCGAGGTGGACATGGGCTTCGTCGGTGCGGTCGGCGCAACGCCGCACCTGAAGGCAGGCCGCCTGCGGCCGCTGGCGGTGAGCACCGCGCAGCGTTCGTCCAACCTGCCCGACGTGCCGACCATGGCCTCGATGTTCCCCGGCTTCGAGACCGATGCCTGGTACGGTTTCTTCGTTCCCGCCGGTACGCCCGCGCCGGTGGTATCGCGGCTCTTCGAGGAGATCCGCAAGGCGCAGGGCGCAGCCGACGTGAAGGCAGCGATGGCGCGCGATGGTGCCGACCCGCGCAACCTGGGCCCGGACGAGTTCCCGGCGTTCTTCAGGCAGGAAGTCGAGAAGTACGCCAAGCTGGTGAAGCTCGCAGGCGCGAAGGCAGAGTGACCTCCGCGCCAGCGCAAGCCAGGCGGATCACTCCGCCACGATCGCCTGGTGCAGCACCTCGACGCCGCTGAAGAAGTCCTGCAGGTCCATCGCCTCGTGCGGGTTGTGTGAGCCGCGGTCGTTGCGTACGAACACCATGCCGCAGGACACGCCGGCGTTGGCGAACACCGCCGCGTCATGGCCCGCACCACTGGGCATCGGCTCCATGTCGATCGCATGCGCCTCGCAGGCGCTCGAAAGCCTTGCCACCCAGGACGGGTCCATCGTCGCCGGCGCGGTGTAGAGCCGGCGATCGAACTGGAACTCGACGCCGCGCGAGCGACCGATGCGGTCGCACTCTTCCATCATCAGCTTGTGGAACCGCTCCAGCACGTCGTTGTCCTGGCTGCGCACCTCGAAGCTGAACGCGACCTCGCCCGGGATCACCGACACTGCATGGCTCTTCGGATCGGTGGACACCATGCCGCAGGTCATCACCATGTCCATGCCCATCTGCTGCAGCACGCGCCAGTGTTCGTCGAGGCGGGTCATCAGTTCGGCTACCGCCAGCACTGCGTCCTTGCGCAGCCAGCGCGGAACCGCGCCTGAATGGCCGGTCTCGCCCTTGCAGAGGATGCGGTTGTGCCGTACGTTGCCGCGGATGCCGGTGACCGGTGCCACCGCCCACTTGCGCGCGACCATCGTCGGGCCCTGCTCGATGTGCAGTTCGAGGTAGGCCGCGACCTGGGCTGGATCGATCAGCCGCTCGCCCGCCTCGATGCGGGCGGTGTCGATGCCCAGCGCCTGCATGTCCTCGCGCATCGTGCGGCCGGTCTCGCGCTGCTTCAGGTCCAGGTCTACCGTGGTGAGTTGCCCGGTGAGCGACAGCGAACCCATGTAGGCCTTGCCGTACCAGGCGCTCTCTTCGCCGCGCAGCGCGAGCACATGGATCGGGCGCGGCGGCACCTGCCCGCTGCGGCTGTAGTGCAGCAGCACCAGCAGCCCGGCGACCACGCCGGCCAGGCCGTCGAAGTTGCCGCCCTGCGGCACCGAGTCGAGGTGGGAGCCGATGAGCACCGGTGAGCCGGCAGGCTCGCCGGGCACGCGGATGATCCGGTTGTCCACTGCATCGCGCTCGCAGGCGAGCCCTTCCGCTTGCGCGAACGCCTCGATGATCGCCATCGCGCGGTTTTCGCCGTCGCCGTAGCTCGCGCGCGTGACGCCGACGCCGTCGAAGGTGGCCTGGCGCACGTCGTCGAACAGCTTCGCCGCGACCGCCTTCAGCGCGGGGTCGAGCCGCGCGCTCAGCACCTCATCCATGTTCCGGGGTGCCGCTGGGGACTACGCCGGCGCCGCCATGCAGCGCGGACCAGCCGACCGGGTCGGCGAGGAAGTCCTTGATCTCCTTCGCATGCTTCGGCGTGAAGTAGCTGAGCGACTTGGTCTGGGTGAACACGTCCTTCCAGGTCGCCAGCGCATGCATGGTGAAGCCGTGCTCTTCGTACACCTGACGGCTCTGCGGATAGATGTCGTAGTTGAAGATCACGAAGATGTCGCTCAATTGCGCACCAGCCTGGCGCAGCGCGCGCGCGGTGCCGATCTTCGAGCGGCCGTCGGTGGTCAGGTCGTCGACCAGCAGGCAGCGCGCGCCTTCGGGCAGGTCGCCCTCGATCTGCGCATGCGAACCCCAGCCGACCGACTTCTTGCGCACATAGACCATCGGCAGGTCGAGCCGGTCTGCTATCCACGAGGCGAACGGAATGCCCGCAGTCTCGGTGCCGGCGATCACGTCGATCGACGAACCCAGGCGCGAGCGCAGCAGTCCGGCTGCATGGTCCATCAGCAGCCGTCGATAGCCGGGATGCGACATCAGCCGCCGGCAGTCGACATAGACCGGGCTGGCCCAGCCAGTGGTGTAGATGAACGGCTGCCGTTCATAGACCAGCACTGCCTTGAGCGCGAGCAGCGCCTGCGCGGTGTCGGCGGCGATGGTCAGCGTGTCGGGCGGGAGCGGCGGCAGGCCGGACGAAGGTGGCGACGCGGGGTCGGTCATGGGCTCGAGGTCGGTGCGCGATCCGCACCGGGCATGCGGATCAGGGCCGCACAGTGTAATCCAGCCGCGGCTCTGTCCGGAGCCGCGATGCCTGCTCGAACGCATATGCCATCGCCAGCAGCGCGCCATCCTCGCCGCGACGGCCGATGAACGTGGCGCCAGCCGGGGTGCCGTTGCCCTCGCGCAACCCCAGCGGCACGGTGATCGCCGGGTAGCCCGCGTTCGCGTAAAGCGTCGAATGCATGTTGTCCATGCTCACCAGCATGCGGGCGCCGGTCTTGTCGAAGGTGGCATCGAGGATGGCCGCAGCGGATTCCCGCAATCGAAGGACGAGCGCATCGTGCGCGCGGCGGTCGAGCGTCGGCGTCTTCGACAAGGCGGCAAGTACATCTAAGCCGAAGGGTGCGCGCCGGTCGGGCATCGCGCCGCACCACGTGAGCAGGTCGTCCAGCGTAGCCACGCCCAGCCCGAGCTTCGACACGTAACCCATCATGTCAAGGCGCATGCCTGACGCCAGCAACTGCACGAACGGTGCGCCACCAGCCCAGGCTGGCGACTGTGGCAGCAGGATCGGACGCTGCACGGCACCTGCAGCGACCAGGCCGGTCCTTGCGCGGTCCAGCAGCGCTGCGTTACCGCGCCCTTCGAGGATGTCGCGCTCGAGCACGCCGACCTTGATGCCGGACAACGCATCCCTGCGCAGGGTAGCTGCGATACGCGAGGGCTGCAGGGCGATGACGTCGAGCAGTATCGCGGCATCCGTGACCGACCGCGCGACCGGTCCTGCCGTGTCGGTCGCGGAAAGCAGAGGCACCACGCCGGCGCCGTCCACCATCCCCCTGCCCGGTTTCATGCCGACTACGCCGTTCCACGCCGATGGCGCGACCAGCGAACCCGATGTCTCTGTGCCGATGCTGGCCATGGCGAGCCGCGCCGCGGTAGCGGCTGCCGAGCCTGCACTCGACCCGCCTGTGACCGATGCCCCGTGCGGGTTGACCGTCTGCCCGCCCACCGCGCTGCTGCCGCCGATGCGCAGCCCGAGGGTGACCACGCCCGCGAACTCCGACAGGTTCGCCTTGCCCAGGATCACTGCACCAGCGGCGCGCAGCCGCGCGACCAGCGGCGCATCGGCTTTCGCGACATGGTCGAGCAGCAGCGCGCTGCCGGCAGTCGTGTGCATCGGCGGTGCCGTCTCGATGTTGTCCTTGAGGCTGATCGGGATGCCATCGAGCAGTCCGAGCGGCCGGCCGGCCTTGCGCCGCGCATCGGCAGCGCGGGCCTCGTCGAGCGCGGCCGGGTTCAGCTCCAGGTAGGTTCGCAGCCGTTCATCGTGGCGGCGGATGCGATTCAGGAAGTACAGCGTGAGCGTTTCCGAGGAAAGGCTACCCGCAGCCATGGCTTCCTGGACCTGCGGGATCGTCGCATGCCGCAACAGTGCGTCGACCTCCGCGGCCGCCTGTGGCGTGAAACGCCCGAGTGCGGTTTCGAACGGCTTGAAGTCGAGGGCCCGCAGGCGGGGGACGTTCGCCGTTGCAGCTGCATGCACGGGTGCGGCGATGCTCCAGATGCAGAGCAGCAGCGCCAGTGCATATCCGAGGTGCGGCTGTGGGCTCGTGGGCATCGGGATGATTGCAGCGAAGATTGCGTTTCAGCAGCGGGCACTGCCACCGCCGACCCCAGGCTGAGCGAGCAACTCGACGCCTGGTATTGCGTCATGGATTCAGCGTAGTACCAGGCGCATGACGTGTCAAAGCAGCCCGCGGAGCCTCATCACTCCGCCCGGATCTTCGCCTCCAGGATCACCTTGCGCATCCGGTTCGTCGTCGATTCGATCAGTTCCGTCAGCGCCCTGGGCGTCCCTGGCTGTGGCGTCGCACCGAGCGCCGACAGCTTGCCGGCGACTCCCGGATCCTTCAGTGCCCTCGCCAGCTCTGCATTCAGGCGTTCGATGATCGCCGGTGGCGTCCCCTTCGGAACCAGCACCCCTGTCCACGTCGAGAAGGTGAAGCCGGGCAGCCCGGCCTCCTGCAGCGTCGGCACTTCGGGCAGCAGCGGCGTGCGCGCCGGCGTGGCGACCGCCAGCGCGACCAGCCGCTTCGCCTGGATGCGGCCGAACGCGACCGAGAGGGCCGAGAACATCACCGGTACCTGGCCGGCATCTACATCGGCCAGTGCCGCGGCGGCACCCCGATACGGCACGTGCACCAGGTTGCTGCCGCTCGCCGACTTGAACGCTTCCATCACGACATGGTGCGAGCCGCCGATGCCCGCCGCTGCATAGTCGAGACGGCCCGGGTTGGCCTTCGAGAACGCAACCAGTTCCTTCACCGTGCGCACCGGCAACGAAGGATGCGACACCAGCACCCAGGTGCTGGTCGACAGCAGGGTCACCGGTTCCAGCGCATCGAGGGCATTGAAGCCCTTTCGTCCCTGCACCAGCGGCACGTAGGTGAGCGTGCTGTCGCTGATGCCGCCGATCGTGTAGCCGTCAGGCTTGGCGCGGGCCAGCCGGTCATAGCCGATCATGCCGGCGGCACCGGGCAGGTTCTCGACGATGACCGGCTGCTTCAGGTTCTCCGACAGCTTCGCGAGCACCAGCCTCAGCGAGGTGTCTCCGGCGCTGCCTGCCTGCACCGGGGAGACCACGGTGATCGGCGCCGCGGGCCATTCCTGCGCGATCGCCGTACCAGCCACGTGGCTTGCAGCCAGCGCACAGAGCACATGCGACAGGGCGTGCGCGACCGACCTGTTCACGATTGCCCGTCGGCCAGCTTCATCGCGCGCACGCCGATCTTAAGGGTCATCGCCCCGGTCATCGGCAGCACGCAGGACACCGCCTCGAGCACCTGGACGCGGCTGATGCCATGGTCGTAGGCGCGGCGCATGTGTTCGGCGGCGAACTCGACCTCGCCGCGAGCGCAGGCAGCTGCAATCGCGACCAGTTCGCGTGCGCCCGGCCCGAGCCGGGTGCCGCGGGTGTTGCGTCCGCCCTGGCTCAGGCAATGGTCCACCCAGCGCGCGGCCACGCGGGCGAGATCGGGGTCGAGTCTGGCGATGTAGGCATACTCGTCCTTGCCCAGTTCGCTGTCGTCGGCATCGCCTGCGATGCGGTCACGGCCGATGTCGAGTTCCGGGAACGGAACCAGCTCGGCGGGCTCACCACCCGGCGGCATCTTGCCGAACGGATACTCGGGCTTGTTCGCGGTGATAATCGCGGTGGCCACGTGCGCGATCGTCGTCCAGCCGGTGACCGGGGCCATCGCGGATGCTGCCTCGAACATCACCTTGTTGGTGACGCCGTGGCAGTAGAGGCGCCGCACATGGTTCGGCGAGAACCGGTGTTCGCCCTTCGCGCAGAGCTGGCACAGCGTGATCAGCTCGCGCATCACCCCGGAGAGCTGCTGCGCGGAGCCGGTCTTGCCGGTGTAGTGGTGCACGTAACCGGCGGTCTTCGAGATCAGGTCGTAGGTCGCGGACTGCTCGCGGATCAGCAGCTTGAACTCGTCGAAGGTGTCGCCGCGTCGGGCAAGCGCGCGCGCGAGCACGGCATCGGGGTGCAGGTCCTCGCCCTCATCGTTGACGCCGTACGGGTCAGGTGGCGTGTTCATCGTGTCTCCAGGGTTCATGGCCGCAGCTCCGGCATCAGCGTCGGCAGCGACCGGCCATCGAAGAAGGCGGTCAGGTTCCGGAAGCCGGTCTCGTTCATCGCCCGCCGTGTGTCGTCGGTGCCACTGCCGGCTTCAGGTGCCGGTCGAAGAAATCCATGTACAGCTCGAAAGCCAGACGCTGCACCGGGTCGGGACCGAAGCTGCCGTCCGCGCCCGGATAGACCAGGCAATAGCCATGCTCCGGATGTTCGAAGCAGGCCCAGTCGGACGCCTTGCCCGCCTCGCGCATCCATTCATGGGCCAGCTGGAAGATGCCCTGCAGGTGGTCGGTGTAGCGTCCCATGTGCAGCATCGGGGCGCGGATGCGCGCGATACGGGCCATCGCCGCAGCCTTGTCGGCATGGCGCCTCACGACGTCGATGTCATGGTACTGCAGCTCACCATCGAGGCGCGGTGCGGACGGTCCGGTGTCCACCGACAGGAATTCGTGCGATGCACCCTCGGCAACCACGCCGGCCGCGAGCGGTGCGCCCTCGGCTGCTGCCTTCAGGATCATCTCGCCGCCATGGCTGATGCCGATCGCGCCGATCGCCTCGGGCCGCACGAACGGCAGGCCCTGCAGGTACTGCCAGATCGCCGCGAGGTCGTCGGAGTCGAGCGTGGCGGCGGACTTGCGGACGAGGTTCTCGCCGCCGCTGATGTCGTCGGCGATGTCGACCGCAGGCCCGTTGCCGTAGGCGCGAGGGATCTCGTGCCGGTAGTTCACGTACACGACGGCATAGCCGCGCCGGATCAGCGCATCCTGCATCGCACGCAGCCGTTGCACCTGCTCCAGTACGTGCGGCATGCCGCCGTGCCCGTCGCCACGGCCCATCGTGATCACCGGGAACGGGCCGTCGCCGTCCGGCTTGCGCAGCACGATCGGCACGTAGAGTTCGTCGCGCGTGGGCACGAAGGTCAGGTGCGCCGGCCAGGGCGAGCCTTCGATCGGCTGGATGAAAGAATAGGCCTGCAGTGCCTGGACGCGCGAGCCACCGGAAGCAGCCGGCATCATGATGAGCATCCCGGGAACTGCAACCTCACATCGGCTCGATGCCGGCCGCCTTGATCACCTTGCCCCATTTCACGATCTCGCTTTTCAGGAACTTGTCGAAGGCTTCCGGCGTGGATGGCGAAGGATCGGCGCCCTGCCCAAGCAGGATGCTCCGTACCTCGGGCTGGCGCAGGATCTCGCCAACATCGGCACTGATCTTCTGCACCAGCGCACGCGGTGTCTTCGCCGGCGCGAACAGCCCGAACCAGACCGTGGCATCGATGCCGGGGAAGCCCTGCTCCGCCGCGGTCGGGATCTCCGGAGCCACCGGGAAGCGCTCGTTGCTGAACACCGCCAGGGCGCGCAGCTTGCCGGCCTTCACCTGCAGGGCCGCGGTGGTGGTGGACAGGAAGGCCGACTGCACCTCGCCCGACACCACGCCGGTCAGCGCGAAGCCGGCGCCCTTGTAGGGCACGTGTACCAGCTTCGCGCCGGTGATCAGGTTGAACAGTTCGCCGGAGAGTTGGCTGCTCGTGCCGCCGCCGGCCGACCCGTAGGTGAGCGTACCGGCCTTCGCTTTCGCGTAGCCGAGGAACTCCTTCAGGTTGGCGACAGGCACCGCCGCATGTACCACCAGCGAGATGCCCGAGGTCGTGAGCTGCGTGATCGGAACGAAGTCGCGCACCGGATCGTAGGACAGCTTCCGGAACAGGAACTGCGGGCTGGCATGGGTGCCGATATGACCGTTGAAGATCGTGTAGCCGTCGGGCGGCGAACGCACGGCGATCTCGGCACCGACGATGCCACCTGCGCCGCCGCGGTTGTCGACGACGATCTGCTGGCCCCAGCGTTCCACCAGCTTCTGGCCGACCAGGCGCGCGCTGATGTCTGCCGTGCTGCCCGGCGAGCCGGTGATGAGGCGCACCGGGCGGTTCGGGTAATCGCCGGTGCCCTGCGCCAGTGCGCTGGAAACGGGCAGCGAAGCGATCGCGATCGCCCCGACCGTGAATGCAAGCAACTGCCTGCGCAACTGCGGGTGAGGTTGCGCAAGGGACAGCGAGCGCGATGGTGCCATGGCGACTTCCTCCGTTTGACCCCGGCGTTCTGCATGACGTCGTGGGATGATCGCGCCGATTCTGGCCCGTCAGCGACGGTTGTGCAACGGCGAGGTTAGTGCCCGCCGAGCGCCTCGCCGAAAGGCAGCTCGGTGCCCAGGCCCTTCTGCCTGGCGCGGCCACATACCCATTGGCCGATGGCGGCATCGAGGATGCCCATGCCCGGCGACTCGTAGAGGATGATGTCCTCGGGGCTGGCGCGCCCGGGCTTCTTGCCTGCCACCACGTCGCACAACTCGGCGCAGATATCCTCTGCGCGGAATCGGCCGTCGGCCAGCACCGTCGAGAACGGCTTGCGCGGCGGGTCGTCGCCGAGCACCTGCTCGGGGCTCGACAGGAACACGCGCGAGCACAGGATCGTCTCCGGGTCGAACTCGCCCGGTGCCAGCGACATCAGCAGCGCCCCTGGTTCCAGCCAGCCCGATTCGAACACGACGACATTGCCCGAGGTGGCGGTGATCATCACATCGGTGCCGCGCACCGCCTCGCGCCCGGACGCCGCCGGCAGCACCTCGATGCCGAGTTCCTTCTCCATCGTCTCGCAGAAGTTGCGCACGTTCGCCGGATCGCGGCTGTAGACCTTGACCGTGCGGATGGGGCGCACGGCACAGGTCGCAGCCGTCATTGCACGCGCGTAGCGGCCGGTGCCGATGATGCCGATCGAACTCGCATCCGCGCGCGCGAGGTGCTTCGCGGCGACCCCGTACGGCGACGCGGTACGGATCGCGTGCAGGTGGTAGTCGGAGATGATCGACACCATCTGCATCGTCTCCCAGTCGAACAGGCAGATCACCTCGGACCGGTTGGTGCCCCGGTAGCCGGAGTAGACCCGCACTGCCGCGGTGCCCATGCCCGGCACCATGCCCGGCAGGATGCGCAGGTTGTGCCACAGGTGGCCGGGATGATCGGGATGGGTCACCGTGCAGCGCTTGAGCTGGAAGGTGGATCCGGCCGACTGCTGGCGCATCAGCTCCTCGATCAGATCGACGGATTCGAGTGCGGGATGTCCGCCGGACAGGGCATCGATCACGTCGCTTTCGGTCAGGAAAAGCATGCTGACTCCTCTGAATGGTTCGCGGTCGTCCGTGCGGGCCGCTTGAAAGATACGGGCCTATGCTGCCCTGTGCGGCACGCGAATGCCATGTCGCTCACCTCGCGAACGAAAGTCTTTGCCGCGCGCTTACCCCGTTTTCCATCCTGCCGCGTTATATGCAGGACCATGGAAAATCTCCGAACCCTGCCCTCCCTCGCCCGGCGCGCCCTGCGCCGGTTCCTTCTGCTCGTCCTCGCGTTGCAGGCCGGTGCCCTGCTGGCCGGTCTGCCGGCGCAAGTCCCGGTCGCCCGGGCGCAGGCCGCAGGGACGACCGAACCGTCCGCACGGCCCGTGCCACCGTTCTTGCAGCCGTTGCTGCCGGCACGGCCGCGCATGGTCGTCGCCGAAGCCCGCCTGCCGATCCAGGTCGTGCGCGTGCGCGTCGATGCCGAGATCGTCGGCATGGCAGCGCGCACCCGTATCGAGATGGAGTTCCGCAACCCGAACGACCGGGTGCTCGAAGGCGAGTTGCAGTTTCCGCTGCGCCCCGGCCAGGTTGTGACCGGTTTCGCACTCGACATCGATGGTGAACTGCGTCCCGCGGTACCGGTCGAGAAGGCGCGCGGCCGCCAGGTGTTCGACGACGTGATCCGGGCGCGGGTCGATCCCGCGCTGCTGGAGGTGACCGAAGGCAACAACTACCGCCTGCGCGTGTATCCGCTGCCAGCCAACGGCAGCCGTCGGGTCGTGCTCGAGATCGGCGAGTCGCTCGCGCGTACGACCGAAAGGGGACAAGTGCGGCTCGACTACCAGTTGCCGCTCCAGTTCGGGCAGCCGATCGGCCGCCTCGAGGCAGACCTGCGCTTTCCCGGCACCGAGGCCCGCATGGTGTCCGCCAGCCTGGGCGCCGAGCGCCTGATGGCTTCAGCCGGTCCCGACGGCAGCGCGCGGCTGGTGGTCGAACGCAGCGCCGCCGTCGACCCGCAGTTGCGCGTGCAGGTGCCGGCCGCCGGCAACCGTGCGCAGGTATCGACTGCATCGTTCGCCGGCGACACCTTCCTGTATGCGGAGATACCGCTCGCGGCGGCAAGTCGTGCGCGTCCGGCCCCGGCCGAGATAGCGATCGTCTGGGATGCATCGGGCTCGGGCGCGAACCGTGACCATGGCCGCGAACTGGCCGTGCTCGACGGATACTTCCGCGCGCTCGGCAGCGTGACCGTGCAACTGATCCAGGTGCGCGATGTCGCGCTGCCGGCGGAGCGTTTCGAGGTGACCGGGGGCGACTGGCGTTCGCTGCGATCGGCAATCGAGAAGATGGCCTACGATGGCGCGACCAACCTGGGTGCGATCGCGATCCCGGCGTCGGCACGGCTCGCGCTGCTGTTCTCGGACGGGCTGGGCAACTACGGCCCCGATCCGATGCCTGCGGCCCAGGTGCCGATGTATGCGCTGACAGCCTCGACCGCCGCCGATCCGGTCGCACTGCGCCACAGGGCCGAACAGTCGGGCGGTGCGCTGATCGACCTGCAGCGCACGGCAACCGCCGATGCGGTGCGTGAACTGCGCACGCAGCGCAGCCGCGCCATCGCCGCACGCGCCGACGGTGCAACCGACCTGGTGCAGGCAAGCGTGTATCCGGAGGACGGGCGTATCGTCGTCGCCGGCCGGATGCTTGCGCCGGTGGCGACGATCGAGCTGGAGATCGTCGCACCCGACGGCGCGCGCACCCTGCGCCGCATCGAGGTGTCCGGCGGCGCCGCCCGCGCGGCCGGCGCGAGCGGCCCGTCGGGCAGCCTCGCCGCCCAGCGCTGGGCGGCGCTTCGGCTGGCTGCGCTGCAAGCCAACGCCGAGCGTAACCGCGGCGAGATCCGGCGGCTGGGCATGCGCTTCTCGATGCCTACGCCCGAGACCTCGCTGATCGTCCTCGACGCGGTTGCCGACTACGCCCGCTATCGCATCGAACCGCCGCCTGCGCTGCGCGCGGCCTACGAGCGCCTGGTTGCCCAGCAGCGCGATACCGACCTGCTCGCGCGCAGCCGCCAGCTCGACCGGATCGCCGCCCGCTTCGCGGAGAAGCAGTCGTGGTGGGAGCGGGTGTTCCCCAAGGACGAGCCGCCCAAGGCGGTGTCGAAGACCGTGCCGGCACCGACCGGCGCCGCCGTCGGGTCGGCCGCTGGGTCTGCCGCTGATTCGGCACGGCGCTCCGAACAGCGTGCAGCACCGCCAGCACCCGCATCGGTCGCACGCGCGAATGCGGTTCCTGCGCCTGCGCCCATGGCATCCAGTGCCGCCGAGACGGCGGCCGGCAACGCGACGGCGGCACCGCAGGCATCGATCCGACTCGCCAGGTGGGTGCCGGATGCGCCCTATGCGAAGCGCCTGCGTGCCGCACCCGACAGCGCGCTCTACGAGATCTACCTCGACGAACGTCCTTCCTACCTGGCCAGCACGGCTTTCTTCCTCGACGTCGCCGACCTCCTGTTCGAGCGCGGCCAGCCGGCGCTCGCGAACCGGGTGCTGTCGAACCTCGCGGAGATGAACCTCGAAAACCGGCATATCCTGCGCATCCTCGGCTACCGCCTGCTGCAGGCGAAGCAGGTTGCCCTGGCACTGCCGGTGCTGCGGAAGGTGCTGCTGCTCAGTCCGGACGAGCCACAGTCGTATCGAGATCTCGGCCTCGCGCTCGCGCAGGCCGGCCAGGCGCAGCCGGCGATCGACCATCTGTGGCAGGTGGTGGAACGGCCGTGGAACAATCGTTTCCCCGACATCGAACTGATCGCGCTGGCGGAGCTGAACGCGATCGTCGCGCGCTCGGCGGCCACCGGCGGGCCGACACTCGATACCCGGGCGATCGACCCGCGCCTGCTGCGCAACCTGCCACTCGACCTGCGGGTCGTGCTGTCGTGGGATGCGGACAATACCGACATCGACCTCTGGGTGATCGATCCGAACGGCGAGCGCGCATTCTACGGGCGCAGGCTTACCTACCAGGGCGGTCGCATGTCGAACGACTTCACCGGCGGCTACGGACCCGAGGAGTTCTCCCTGCGCACCGCGAAGCCGGGCACCTACACGGTCAGGGCGCAGTTCTACGGGCACAACCAGCAGATCGTGGCACCCGCCACGACCCTGATGCTCACCTTCTCGACGGGATTCGGGACGCCCGGGCAGCGCGACGAGGAAGTCATCCTTCGCCTGGGCGGACGCGGGCAGGAGGTGACGGTAGGCACGTTCACGGTCGGCGTGCCCGAGCCGCGCTGAGGAGGATCGCCGTGTACCAGCCGGTCCCGGGGCTGAACCGACGCGCGGTGACCTGGCGGGTCAGCCCGCCGTCGGGGCGACCGCGGCCGGCGCCCAGGTGCCGTGCAGGTAGCGCTGCGGCAGGCCACCGGCCTCCGGCAGCCGGAACAGGTGCAGCCAGCCATGCTCCACCAGCGCACGCAGCCGTGCATGCCGGCCCAGGATCGTCCCGATCGCGCCGGCCGGTGCCTCGATGAATGCATGCAGCCGCAGCGGGACATGCCGGAAGCGCTCTCCGTCGTGCACCGACTGCAGGGGCAACCCGATGCGCAGGTCCCCGCCGTTGCCCTCGAACACCCCGATGTGGCCGCCGACCACGTTGTGCAGCAGCTTGTTGCCGCAGCCGTAGCGCACCGGATCGACGGTCGAGGCGTAGTACTGCAGGTTGATCCAGTTGGCGACCACCAGCGGCGCGGTCATGATCAGTTCCAGCACCGCCAGGTCCGGATCATCCGCCCAGTGGTAGTCGTGCAGGAACGCGCGACCCTGCAGGTCCAGCCCTGCCGTGCGTGCGCGCGGTGCAGCGATGAAGGCGGCATTGCCGGCCAGTCCCCACTCGGGGCGTGTCTGCGCCCAGTCGTTGGCCCGGATGCGCAGTTCGCGCAGCAGGCGTACCGGGTCTGCCGCGGCGAGGTCTGGCGACAGCGACGGTGCCCGCGCGGCGCGCGCGGCATCGCCGGCTGCGCGCAAGTGCCTCGCAAGTCCGGTGACGGCCTCGACGTGGGACGGCGGCACTTCGACATCCTCGAACAGCGTGACCTCGTCGGTGGTGGTGTTGTGCAGGCCTGCGATGAACAGCGTGCCTTCCGGGATCGCGATGCCACGGTTCGCGAGCTCGGCACGCAGCCGGCGGTCGTTGAGCAACCCGGCCAGCAGGCGCGCGTTGACTTCGCCGGTGTGGCCGCCGCAGGCCCCGCAGTCGAGCGATGCGGCATGCGGATTGTTGCGGGTCTGGCTGCCGTGGCCTGCGATCAGAACCAGTGGCGCGAGCGGCGGCCTCAGTCCGATCGCTGCGAGCACGGAGAGGATGCGCGCGGCGAGTTCGGCGCCTGCGGGTTGCTCGTGGGCCACTTCATCGATCTGCGCCTCGGTGCCGGTCGTGCAGCCTTCGACAGGCGACGCAGCGCCGTCCGCCGGGACGGCCAGGCGCAGCCTCAACCGCGCGGCTTCGTCCGCATGCAGGCCATGGTCTTCCCAGCGGGTCGCGCGTACGGTCGACGGCAGGCTGTCCTTCAGCAGCTTGCCGGCATAGGACAGGCCGATCGCCTCGACGAAACCGAACGCGGAGGCCGCCGCGCCGCGCACCGTGGCCCAGCGGCGCTGTCCTTGCAGCCGCAACTGGCGCAGCCGGGCCAGCCGCACATCCTCGCCAATCGCACGGTAGCCGGGCGCGGCCAGTGTCTGGGTCGCGCAGGCCGACGCGGCAAGCAGGCCGGGGACGCGCGGCGAGGGCATCCCGGTGCCGAGCGGCACATGTGCGACCGGCACGCCGAAGAAGCCGGCGAAGCCGTAGGTGCGGATACCGGGCGCGGTCGATTCCAGCGCACGCCGGAACGGTTCCGAACGCACGTCGATGCAGAACAGGGCCTGCACCGCCGGGGTCTCGTGCGCGTGTGCCGAGGGCTCCGCTGGGGCCGTGCTGCGTGCAAGCGCCGCACACAGCGGGCGGCTGTAGGCATGCTCGACGGCCGATTGCAGCAGCCAGTCGATCCGGTCCTGCTGCGCGCTGGCCAGCTCATCGGCCGTCCGGGCGTCGCGCATTGCCATCCGCAGCCGACCGGCGAGCGTCGGGTCGTCCTGCAGCAGCAGCCATTCCCAGCCGGCTCGGATGCCGAGCAGGTCTTCCATCGGGTCGGCACCGGGCGCGTCACCAGCATCGCCGGCCGAGGACGCAGCCGGGTAGCGGCGCCGCCAGGCGCAGGCCGCGGCCCAGCCGCCGACATCGAGCAGCAGCGCTTCGCACCATTCCTCCAAGTCGGCGTCGGCGATGCACAGCCGTTCGGCGACCGCGCTGACCACGGCCTGTGGATCGGATGGCAGGTCGCCTGCGCAGGCATGCAGCGAGGCGGGTCCCGCGCCGGACGGCAGCGTACGGTCGAAGGCAATCCGCTCGCACCAGCTGGCGAACAGCCCGGCATGCCCGCGTGACCGCCATGCAGACTGGCCATCGTCGAACCAGGCTGCGCAGTGCTGGCTGACCTGGTGCACCACCAGGTCGGTCCAGCACACCGGCTGGCCGGGCAGGCAGGGCCCCGCGGCCAGCGTGGTCGCCAGCGGCAGGCGCGGGCTCGTCGCCGGCGTGTCGTCCATGCCGGCACGTTCGAGCGCATCGAGCAGCGCATCCAGCAGGGCCTCGGCACGTGGCGGCTGCACGGCAGCGCCATTGCCTGCGCTTGAACCGACCTCGTCCTGCCAGCGCTCGATCGCCGCCTGCAGGTCGGCGCAGGTGAGTCGGCCGGCCAGCCATTCCTCGCGGTACCAGGTGCGCGGCATGGTCAGCGAGGTGCCGCCCAGCCGGCGCAGCCTGGCCTGTGCTTCTGCGATCGGCTTGTCGGCATGGCCTTCGTAGGGGTTGACCGCGATCAGGCGGTCCAGCGGCCAGGCCGGTACGATGCGTGCGGTCGCGGCATCGATCGCCGCGGCGATCGACCGGGTGCGGTCGAGCAGGGATTCGAAGGGTGCGTTCATGCGGGACTCCGCTGGCTGCGCAGCGGCCAGGCTGCAAAGGCGATCCGGGTCAGCCGGTCGTCGAGGAACAGGCCCGCATAGAACCAGGGATGCAGGCGGCGCGACAGCGCGCCATCCAGGTTGGCGCGCAGCATCGACTGCAGCAGGTAGAGCGCGGCAAAGGCAGCGAACACGACACCGGCCAACAGCCACGGCAACCCGCCGCCGCCGGCTTCGCGCGCAGGCAGCCAGTGGCTCGCGACCTGGTGCAGCAGCACCCAGGCCAGTGCCATCGCCGCTGCAGAGCACAGCAGTACCACCGGCTGCAGGCTATCGCGGTCCCTGGGCAGCGGCAGCAGCGGGGCCAGCGCCAGGCTCGCGATCGCAGCCAGCACCCACTGACCAGGCCCGATCGATGCTGGCGCCAAAGGCAGCAGTGCCCATCCCAGCGAAACAACCGCGATCACGGCGCCTGCGCCCACGGCCACTGCGAGGGCTGCGGCGAGGCCCTGCACGGGGATACGGCCTGCGAGCGCGAGCTCCGTCGTGCGGCGTACGGTACCGCCGGTGGCCAGGAACGCGTGCGCCTTGTACAGCGAATGGGCGACCAGGTGCAGCAGCGCCATCGGATAGGCGCCCAGCCCCACCTGCATCAGCATGAAGCCCATCTGTGCGCAGGTCGACCAGGCGAGCGAGACCTTGATGCTGATCCGCGTGGTCATCACCAGCGCCGCGAGCACCGCCGTCGCGGTGCCCGCCACCACCAGCAGCGTCTGTGCCGCCGGCACCACGTCGAGCAGGCCACCGAGCCGGATCAGCACGAAGCCGCCCAGGTTGACCACGCCTGCATGCAGCAGCGCGGACACCGGCGTCGGCGCCTCCATCACCTGGATCAGCCAGCCATGGAACGGCAGCAGCGCGCACTTCAGCAGTGCCGACACGACGATCAGCACGACGGCGGCATGCACGACCATCGGAACCTCGCCCGACGACAATGACGGGTGCTGCAGCATCGCGTCGATGTGCAGCGTGTCGAAGGCGATCCAGCACAGGCCGATCGCGGCGAACAGGCAAACCTCCGCGATGCGGTTGGCGATCAGTTTCTTGTGCGCGGCGATGCGCGCAGCCGGGCGCGAGCCCTGGAACAGCAGCAGCCGCTGCAGGGAGGCGCTGGCCAGCATCCAGCACAGCGCGAGCAGCAGCAGGTCGTTGGCGATGGCCACGCCGCCGACGCCGGCGAGCGTCGCCATCAGCCAGCAGGCATAGCGCACCTGTCCGGGCTCGCCGGCGAGATAGCGGCGCGAATAGCCGGCGATCACCCAGCCGACGAACGCCACCAGCAGCGTCATCACGGCGCCCGTGATGTCGGCGCGCAGCAGGTGCAGCGGTCCTGACGTCTGCACAGCATGGCCGGCCGCTGCGCCCAGCAGCAGCGACGCAGCCGCGATGGCGAGCGCCAGCGCCGCACAGCAGCGCACCAGCAGCCAGGTCGAGGCAATGGAAGGGCGCAGCGCTGCGGCGATGAGCGCACCGGCTGCGAACACGGCCGACAGGCCGGGCAAAAGGGCACTGCGCCAGGCCGGCAGGTCCTGGATCAGCGGGTGCAGCGCAGTGGCATCCATTCGGGCTCCGGGGTGCTCGTGTCATCGGGGCGGGTCTGGGCGCCGAATGTACGCAGCCATGGATGATGCGTAAAATTCATTGTTCAGTACAGTTCGTTAATCAATACAGAACGATGGCAGCGACCGGAGACGCGCATGGCAAGGCTCAATTACCACCACCTGCACTACTTCTGGGCCGTGGCGCGCGAGGGCAACCTCACGCGCGCGGCCGCGCGCCTCCATGTGTCGCAGTCTGCGCTGTCGAACCAGATCCGGCAGCTCGAGGAATCCTTCGGGCAGCCGTTGTTTGCCCGGGTCGGCCGCACCCTGAAGCTCACCGAGGCGGGCCACCTGGCGCTCGCCTATTCCGAGAGCATCTTTGCCTCCGGCAACGAACTGCTCGCGCTGTTGCGCGATGGACATCGTGAACAGCGGCAGGTGCTGCGCATCGGCGCGATGGCCACGCTGTCGCGCAACTTCCAGGAGAACTTCGTCCGGCCGCTGCTGGTGCGCGATGACGTCTCGCTCGCGCTGCAGTCGGGCAGCCTGCAGGAACTGCTCGCGCGACTGCGTGTGCATGCGATCGACCTCGTGCTATCCAACCGGCGGGTTCCGGCCACGGTCGACGATCCCTGGCGCTGCCGCCGGATCGCACGCCAGCCGGTGAGCCTGGTGGGCAAGCCGCGGCCGAGGCGACGCGCGTTCCGTTTCCCCGACGACCTGGCTGATGTACCGCTGCTTCTGCCGGGACGCGACAACGACATCCGGACGGGTTTCGACCTGATCTGCGAACAGCGCGGACTACGCTACCGCCTGCGTGCGGAAGTCGACGACATGGCCCTGCTCAGGCTGCTCGCACGCGATTCGGACAGCGTGGCGCTGGTGCCGACCGTGGTGGTGCAGGACGAACTGCGCAGCGGTACCCTGGCTGAGTACTGCGTGGTGCCGGACCTGCACGAGAACTTCTATGCGATCACGGTGCAGCGGCACTTCGAGCCGCCGCTGCTGAAGACCCTGCTGCGGCGGCCGGAGGCGGACGTGCTCGCGTTCGGTGGCGAGTAGGGCGCGGCCGGTATCCAGGTCCGTGCACGCAGTGCTGCCCGGCCGGCAACCGCCCTGGCCCTACTTTGCTTCCTGCAGCTTGAGCAGCCGGGCCTTCACTTCCCGCTTGCCGAGCGCGCGCAGCTCGGCGATCGTCTCGATCATCGCCGGCTGCGGCCGGGTCGACGCCGTTTCCCAGTTGTAGACGGTCTGGTCACTCACGCCCAGCAGCAGGGCGACCTCGCGCACCGTGAGGCCGAGGCGGACACGGAACGAGCGCAGGCCGTCGGCGCGGAAGCGCCGCCGGGTGGCGCCGCCTTCTGCCGTCCCGGGGGCGGCCTTCGGCGCGACCGTCGTGCCGCGCTTGCTCAGTTGCGACAGCTCGCGGCGCAGGGCGCTGCACTCTTCCTTCAGTGCCGCGATCATGCGGCGTTGTTGTGCCCAGCGTTTCTTCAGCGGAACGATCTCCGCGTTGATCTGCCGCCTGGCGAGGCGGGTGATCTCGTCCCGCAACAACGATGTCAGGTTTGCCATGTAGACAGATGCCTTCACTACCGATGGGGCAACAATGGTACGCGGTCGCACGGCGGTGGCGCGCGGAAACAGTGCGCGCGCGGCGTGTGTCGTTCTGCCGGGTGTCGCGCCGTTGCAACCCTGCCACGGCCGTCAGTCGGCGCGGATGTCCAGCGCGCGTATCAGCTGGCCATAGCGCTTGAGGTCGGTTCGTACCAGTTCCACCGATTCCGCCGGGCTGTTGGCGATCACGTCCGAGCCCGTCTGCTGTATCGATGCGGTGAGTTCCGGGGTGCGCAGGATGCGGACCAGTTCGGCGTTGAGCCGGTCGACCACCGCTGGCGGCGTGCGCGCGGGCACCAGCACCATCTGCCAGTTGCCTTCGACATAGTCCGGCACTCCCGACTCCGATACGGTCGGTATGTCGGGCAGCGCGGCGATGCGCTTGCGCCCGGTGACGGCGAGCACGCGCAGCTTGCCCGAGGTGAGATGCGGCCGTACCGCGACCGACGACGCCCAGGACAGCTTCACCTCGCCGGCAAGCAGTGCCTGTATCGCCGGGCCGACGCCGCGGTAGGGGACATGGGTGAACGAGACCTTCGCCATCGATGCGAACAGTTCGCCGGCGATATGGGTCGCATTGCCGTTGCCGCCGGAGCTGTAGGTGATGTCGCCCGGCTTGGCCCTTGCGAGGTCGAGCAACTGTCGTATCGTCGTGACCGGGACGGAGGGATGCACTGACAGCGCGTACGGTTGCCAGAGCAAGGTCGTCACGGGTGCGAAGTCCCGCGCGGTGTCGAACGGCAGCTTCGGATACATCGCCGGGTTCATCGTGAACGTGCTCGCCACGAGCAACAGCGTGTAGCCATCGGGTGCCGCGCGTGCCGCCACTTCCGTGCCGATGTTGCCGTTGGCACCACTGCGATTGTCCACCAGCACCGGCTGGCCCCAGGCCTCGGTCAGCCGCTGGCCTATCAGCCGTGCCAGGAAGTCGGACGTGCCGCCGGTCGGATACGGCACGATCCAGCGGATCGGCTTGTTCGGGAAGGGGGCGCCGGTCGGCTGGGCCGCGGCTACCGCCGGCAGGACGAGCGCGGCGGACAGGAGTACGGCAGGCAGGTGCGGGCGGGTTCCGGTCATCTCGGCTCCAGTGCGAGGTCGTTCCAGGGAAGGTCATCGAGCCCGAAGGTCCGGCAGTCGGCGCCGGGTTGAATCCCCGGGCGCTGCTGCATCCCCGCCATCAGTCGGACACCTTGCGGAAGCGGGCGACCACCGGCCCGGTGCTGCGCGTGCGCGACTTCACCTTCGGACGGATCACAGGCGCCCATCGGCCGAGGTCCGACAGCACCGTCCATTCGGGCGTCAGGTGCAGGTTCTCGGTGGCCATCATGTAGACCGCGGTGTAGACCAGATAGCCCTTTGCGTTCGGCCCGGTCTCGCGGAAGCGCAGCACTTCGGTGACGCCCGGCAGCTTCATGATGTTCGGCACGTGGTCGTTGTCGTAGATGTCGTTGAACTCGGCCTCGTCCTTCGGATCGATCTCGAACGTGATCATCATGCAGTAAGGCGCTTCGCCGATCCGGCTGTCGATTGCCTCCATACAGTCCCCCGTGCGGTCGCGCAGGCACTGGGCGGCTCATCCGTGTGGATGTGCGGCGCCCCGGGCCGCTGGTACTCCATCTTACGTGCGCCCGGCCGTGGCGGCGACCGGCAGCTTGCAATTGCACCGCTGTCACGATGTCCTTTCCCCAATGGCTTCAAGACATCAAACACCCATGCCTTCACCGTGTCGGGCGGTCGCGCCCGTTTTGGGGAAAGGACATTCAGGCAGCGGCCAGTGCGAGGGCGCTACACTTGCCCGCATGACCCCTGCACCACGCTCACATTCGATGGCACAACCCTGCGCAGACTCGACGGCAGACCTGTTCGCAGGGACCGACCGGGAGCGTGCCGAGGCAGGCGCCGTCCCCGCAGACTGGAAGTCGACGCCACTGGCCTGCACGCTGGAGTGGCTGCGCCGGCAGCGGCACGACGGCGCGCCGTACCGGCCCGCGACGATCCAGAAGCACCTGTCGATCGTACGCCGCTACCTTGCGTCGCTCGACAGGCAGGGGTCGACGCTGCAGCATGCCGGGCCGGAACAGATCGCGACCTTCCTGGACACGCTCGAGCACCTGCAGCGCGACGGCACGCCCGCCCTCACCCGCCACCGCTACCTGCGCACGCTGGAACTGCTGCATTCGGAGCTGTCGCACGCCCGCCTGCGCAGCGACAACCCGGCGCGTACCCTGATGCAGCAGTATCCCGCGCCACGGACGCGTCCCCTGCCCGAATCGCTGACGGAGAACGAGGAAGCCCGGCTCCTGTCGGCGATGCAGCAGGCAATGGAGTTACTACCATCGGGCATGGCTGCAGTCGATGCCGGCGCCGACGGCGGATGGCGCATGCTGCGCGATGCGGCCATCGTCGCGATGGCGATCGGATCGGGCCTTCAGCCACGCGAGATTGTCGCGCTCGGGCGCCGGGACATGCACCTGGACGAGACGCCACCGTTCGTGACCGTCGCCGGATACGGGCGACGCCCAGAGCGGGTCGCACCGGTCAGCCCGTCGGTGCGTCCGCTGCTGGATGCCTGGATCTGCGTTCGTGCACGGCTCTGCACCGATGCCGCCGGCGCCCTCTTCTGCGCGACACCGCGCGGCGAGCCGCTCACCGTGCGCACCGTCCATCGCGCCTGCGAAGCCTGGCTCGACCGTGCCGGCATCGATCGTACGCACAAGGGCGCACGCGTGCTTCGCGGCGCCTTTGCTGCGCGCCAGTTACGGGCCGGCAAGCCAGCACGTGTGCTGCGCGACTGGATGGGACTTGCGCTCGAGGGATCGGCCGCGGCCTATGCGCGCGGCATCGTCAATCCGGACGGTATCGAGGTCGCCTGACGGCGTGCGGGAGCGCCCTGCTCAGCCGGCCGGTGCCGGATCGTCGCCGATCTCGGCGGCCAGGCCGAGGATATCCTCAGCCGACGGCTGGTCCCACTGTTCGCCGATCATCGCGCGCGCGAAATGGCGCAGGAAGTCGGCGCGCACCATCGGGTGCTCCCAGCCGTCACGGTCGAGCCGCTTGACCAGTACCGAGCGCTGGGCAACCAGCGACTCCCGGTAGCGCGCAAGCCAGTCCGCCCTCGCCGGCTCGTCGTGTTCGAGGAACATGCCGTGCACATCGCGGTAGCGCCGCTTGATCCACTCTTCTCGCCAGCGCGCTTCGCGCGACGGGGCGACGCCCTGCCCTATCCGCCTTTCGTTCCACGTGCCCGCAGCCGGCTGGCGCTTGCGTTCGGCCTCCAGCACAGCGGCAACCCAGCGGGCCGGCTGGCCGATGCTGGGCAACCCGGCCGATTCCGGGACCGACTGTCGCTGCACCAGCTGGTCGACCGCCGCGCGCAGCCGGTCGGCGTCGTACTGTTCCAGCAGGCGTTCGGCCTCAGCCTGCGAAAGGCCATTGCGGATCGCATGCCCGAGCACCGGCAGGTCGACCAGCTCTGCCGCGGGCGTGCTGCGCAGCCGGTCGGGCACGTCACGGCGCCGCACCTCGAACTGGATCGTGGTGATGGTCTTGTTGTCGGGGCCGCGCGCCTCGATCGGACCGGCGACCACGATGTCCGTCAGTGCGTTGACCTCGGCGATCGCCGGCAGCAGCACGTCCCGCTTGAAGTAGCGGTACTGCGCCTGTCGTCCATCGGCACGGTCGGGCTGCCCGGTCAACACCGGCTTCCACCAGCGCCATGGTTGCCGTGCGGTGAGGTGGCTGGGATTGTCGATGTAGCGCGCGCAGATCTCGTACAACGCGAGCGCGGTATGGGATCGCAATCGGGTCATCAACTCGAGCGACAGCCGGGCATAGCGTTCGGGGCTGAGCAGCTGGTTGCGGATCTGCGGGGCATAGCTCCACTGCAGGATCACCGCGCCGCCTGCCTCCGGCGGTTTGCTGAGCGACACCCCCGACACCAGGCCACAGGCCTCCCAGCGCACGAACTCGCGGTCGGTCGGGCTCTGCCACTCGACGACCGTGCTGATCATCTGTCGCAGCGTGCGCTTGAGCAGCTGGTAGTCCTTGGAGTCGAAGCGCGCGAGCGTGATCAGTTCGCGCAGCGGGGCAGTATACGTTTCGGTATCGCCCTGCTGCTGGGCAAGCCGCAGCATTACATTGAAGAGCTTGCGGGTCAGCAGACCGATGCGCCGTTCGGTAGGCATCAGCGCAATGGTGTTGACGTGCTTGCGCACGACGCCGTCGCGATCGGCGCGCGCCGATCGGCTGGCGCCCTCCTCGCCCGTCGATGGCATTCCGGCACCGTCTGCCCTCACACCAGCGTCATCCGTGACGCCCGCCGCATTCGGACTTGTCACGCGTGCGTCGTCCTGCGGGTGTGCGCGGCTGGCCATGGTTGGAGCGTATGTACTTGTGAGCGCAGGCGCAAGCACATCCTCACCAACGAATTGCGGCGCATTGCTCAAAGGTTTCCTGCAGAAGCTCACACATGTACCGTCCAGCGCTGGCGGTATTCGCGACCGGTTGCACCGGACACGATCGCGTGCGTTCCCGGACACGGCAGGCCAATGACTCGGGCTCCAGGGCGTCGTGCGGGTGCCAGTGCGAGTGTGCCGCCGGCACGGCGGCAGGGATGGCAGCCCACAGGTGAGCTTGCACAGGAAAGCACGGGACTTTGCGCAACTTCCTGTATCCACACACGATACGGCCTGTGGATCCTCCGCGGTCTGCCTGAATGCGCTCACACGCAGACCTGCAAAGCCTCACGTCGCTGCCTGTGAAGGCTCACATGATTGGAGGTAACCGCTTGACGGGTATTCCTTTTTCGGAGGATAAAGGTTTTGAAAGAATAGAAGGATATTTACAAAAACCTTCATGAAGGAACAACGGTGTCCAGTGATAATGAATTCGTGCGCAAACCAGTCTGGTACATTGACGTCATGCGCGTGCAAACACGCATGGTCCCGTTAAAACGATACATAAAAACGGTCTCGACACGTGAATTCTCCAATCATCCATCTTACGCCGCAGCCGCTGAGCAGCATCATCGATCAGGCGGATCGTGCCGCCCTGCTTGTATCGCAGGTCAGGGGTGCGATGCTGTCTCCAACCGCGCGGAAGACTGCGCCGCGATTCAATGCCTCGCAGGTCGCCGCCATGTGTGGGGTGGAACGTGGGCAGATCGCCTATCGGCTGACCAAGGGCGACCTGCCTTCGGGAACGCCGAACGAGAGCGGTGCTCGGCGTGAGTTCACGCTGGCTGAAACCCGTGCGTGGGTACGGGCGTATCGTCCTGCCGCACGGCGGCCAGAGCATGCCGAGGCCTGCGTCCTGACCATTGCAAACTTCAAGGGTGGTGTCGGCAAGACCACCACCGCGATGTCGCTCGCCCAGGGATTGAGCCTGCGCGGTCATCAGGTGCTGTGCATCGACTGCGATCCACAAGGAAGCCTGACCACGTTGCACGGCATCCTGCCCGATTCCGAGGTGGCCGAAAGCGAGACCATCCTGGAACTCTGCGCCGGGACCGAGCGCTCGATCAGACCAGCGATTCGATCCACCTATTGGGACGGCATCGATCTCGTTGCGGCCGCACCATTGCTGTTCGCCGCTGAGTTCATGCTGCCGGCGCGCCAGAGCCAGGACCCATCGTTTGCCTTCTGGGATGTACTCAATCTCGGCATCGACGACGTCCGGCGCGACTACGATGTCATCATCATCGACACGCCGCCGGCGTTGTCCTATGTGACGATCAATGCGCTGATGGCGGCCAACGGCATCATCATGACGCTGCCGCCCAATGCACTGGACGTGGCCTCGTCGGCTCAGTTCTGGCGGCTGTTTTCCGATCTGACGGCCCAGCTGGTCGAGCGACGCGCCATCACGAAGGAATTCGATTTCATCCGTGTGCTGCTGACGCGCGTCGACAACAACGACGCGACGGCGTCCGTCGTGCGCGAATGGATCGGCAAGGCCTACGAGGGAAAAGTCATGCCGGTCGAAATCCCGAAGACGGCGGTCGCGAACAGTAGCGCCGCGGAGTTCGGGACGGTCTACGACGTTACCCGTTATGACGGCAACAACCGGACCTACAAGCGGGCGGCGGAAGCCTATGAGCGGGTGACGGAGCTCATGGAGCAATTGATTCAGGCTGTCTGGCGCCGGCAGGTCCAGGGCACGTGAACAGGGTTCGAACAACGCGTGGTACGGTACCACGCGCGTCGGGTCACCACGGCCGGCCCTCGCACTAGCGGCCAGTGGCACGCGTCGATCAGGGAAGGCAGGGGACATGAAACGTATCGCGGAAAAATCGAAGCTGATCAATTTGCCGCCGGCCACCCTTCCGGGCCGCGAGGATGCCTCCGGCGCAAAGATGCCGCCGCCCTCGCCTACCCCAGCCAGCAGACCGTTGGCGCCTGCGGCTACCGCATCCGCGTCGTCGCGATCCTTTACCGGTGTAGGCGCCATGATGGCCGCGCTGGGTCAGGGAGGCGCACTCGGCAAGGAACTCGAAGAGGTGAAGGCCCGGCTCGCCGAGTTCGAGGGGACAATCCCAGTCCGTCTGCTCGATCCCGCACGCATCCAGCCGAGCGCGTTCGCCAACCGGCATTCGACCGAGTACACCTCGCCCGCCTTCGCGGAACTGAAGCGTGAGATCGAACAGGCACGGGTGAACGTTCAGCCGATCAAGGTTCGGCCAGGTCGGGTAGCGGGTACATTCGAGATCGTGTTCGGCCATCGACGGCATCGCGCGTGCCTCGATCTCGGTCTCGAGGTATTGGCCATCGTGGAGGAGGTCACGGACCGGGACCTGTGGCTGCAGATGGATCAGGAGAATCGTGGCCGTCGCGACCTGAGTCCGTGGGAGCAGGGTCGAAGCATCCAGATGGCGCTTCGCAGTGGTCTGTTTCCCTCGGTGCGGCGCCTCGCCGAAAGCGCCGGCATCGATTTCAGCAACGCGGCCAAGCTGCTCAAGCTGGCCGAGTTGCCGGACGACATCGTGGCGGCGTTCGAAAAGCCGACGGACCTGCAGGTCCACTGGGCAGGACCTCTGTCCAAGGCGCTCCAGATCGATCCTGAGTCCGTCCTGGCGCGTGCGCGAGCGCTCGGCGCGCGTGGTACGGTACCACGCGCATCGAAGCAGATACTGGCCGAACTGCTCGGGGAAGGCACGCCGAGCGTCCTCGCCCCGGAGGTGCCGGTCACGGTGTCGCGCGACGGGGTGAAGCTGGCGACGATCCGGCGTGCTGGCGCACAGCGCATCGTCGTCGAGATCCACCGCGCGGTCGACCTGCAGGACGTCGCCACACAGGTGGCGCGATGGCTGGAGGGTGAAGTGCCCGAACGTGTTCCGGAAAGGTGAGTCTTTACGGGAACCAAAAGCGCGGCGCCTCGCGCGCCGACTGCAGACAGCGAGAAAGTCGAGCGTCCCGACGAAGGTGAGTGTCTACAGGGCGCCTGCAATCAGGCTGTGAACCGACCGCCGACCGCGCAGCACGCTCACCCGCCCGACCCTGTTTTGTACTACCCGAAGCGGCTCCCTGTGCCGCCGCCAGCGGCGCCCGCAGTGCGGCCTGCACCAAGGTTGAGGGCGTCGATGAACTCCGCGTGTCCCGGCATCTGGCGCGCCTGGGCTTCGTTGCCAGCCTTGATCGCCGCGAGGGCTTGTCGCACCCGCTCCGGATCGGTCTGTCCGGTCATGCCATGCACGCGCCGGGGCAGCCGTCCGAAGCCTGCCGCGATCGCATAGAAGCTCGTCTCGCCGAAAAGTGCGCGACCCTCCCAGTCGACGACGCCGGTCTCGTCATACTCGGCCAGCGTTCGTGCCAGGGACTCGGGCGGTACCACCGCACGGCTCGCTCGCCAGAAAGGCTCCTCCCGGGTGTTGAGCAGGTAATGCAGAAGGATGAAGTCCCGTACCTCGTCAAACTCGGCTGCCATGCGCCGGTTGTAGCGATCGGCGAGCGCCGGCGCGAAGTCGGCGTCGGGGAAGTGGTCCAGCAGCAGCTCGACGGCGCGCTGGATGAAGAAAATACCCGTGGACTCCAGCGGTTCGAGGAAGCCAGCAGACAACCCCACTGCCACGCAGTTGCGCGTCCAGAAACGGGTACGCCTGCCCACGCGCATGCGCAGGTGCCCTGGGCTGCTGGCTGCAGGGTCCAGCCCGCAATGCGCGATCAGTTCTGCGGCCGCCTCATCCTGGGACGCGAAGCGGCTGGAGTACACATAGCCAGCCCCGGTGCGGTGATGCAGCGGAATGCGCCAAGACCATCCGGCCTTGAGCGCGGTGGCCCGGGTAAACGGGGGCATCGGCCGCTCGGCGCGCAGTGGCAGCACCACCGCGCGATCGCACAGCAGCCGATCGGACCAGTCGATGAACGGATCGCCGAGTGCCTGTTCGCTGAGCAGGCTCTGGAAGCCGGTGCAATCGAGGTAGAGATCGGCCTGAAGCCGCCCGTTCTCGCGTGTCTCGACATGGCCGATGGCCCCGTCTGCGTCGAGCACCACTTGCTGGATGTCGTCCACCAGATAGTGCACGCCGCGCCCCACGGCCAGTTCGGAGAGGAAGGCTGCGAAGGCCCGCGCATCGAGGTGGTAGGCGTAGGCTCCCCGGCGAATGATCTCCGAGGCCGCCTGGGTCGACCGAGGGGCGAGATTTTCCTCCGCCAGCCGGACCTGCAGCGAAAAAGCCGAGTAGGGCGACGCCTCGTCACCGGCGCGCTGCCGGTCGAGCCAGTGATGGAACAGCGGCAGACCTTCGAGCTGTCCCGTACCCACGTGCCCGAACGGGTGCCACACGGGACGGCGTGTCCAGCCGTCGAAGCGGATGGCGAGCTTGTAGGTCGCATGGCAGGCGCGCAGGAACGCATCCTCCTCCACGCCCAGCAGGCGCAGCAGGGAGACCAGCGGCGGCACGGTGGCTTCGCCGACGCCGATGGTACCGATGGCCGCCGATTCCACGAGCGTGATCCGGCAGCGGGCCGGATCGAGGAAGCGGTTCAGGAACGCAGCGGCGATCCAGCCGCTGGTGCCACCGCCGAGGATGAGGATGCTTCGGATGGGGTTTGCCATAAGCCGCTATCCTAACAACATGCCGCATCCGGATTACGTTCGAGTCGACGCCTTTCTCGCTGATGCGATCGGTGCGCGTGCGCTCGCCACGGCCTTCGAACTGGGGATCATCGATCGGCTCGTCGCCTCCGATGCCGCCCAGGCCCTGCCCGGTCGCGTGGATGCGGCTGGCGCCGCTCTGCTGCTGGGCGCGCTTCGCGCGAGCGGCGTGCTCGCGCCTGGCGCCGACCTGCGGCTGTCTGCGTCGTTCTGCGAGGCCCTGCGCTATCGCGACCTGCTCGAGGCCAAGCTCGCGATGCTGGATCTGGTCGGTCCGGACTTCCTCGAGTTGTTCACCGCGCTCATCGTCGATCCCGCACGCTTCCAGCGTTCGGCCAGGCTGTTCGAACTGTTCTCCTACGACCGTGCCCGCGATCCGACGCCGGAGAACCTCGCGCATGTATCTCGCTGGGTACGCTTCACCAGCGCGCTCACGCGCCACGAGGCGCCGGTCCTGCTCGACGTGGCCGATCTGTCCGCCTGCCAGCACCTGCTGGACGTCGGCGGCAACAGCGGCGAGTTCGCGGCGCAGGCCTGCGACCGGCATCCCGGGCTGCGCGCCACGGTACTCGACCTGCCGGTCGTCTGCCATCTCGGCGAGCGGCATGTCGCACGGCTGACGTCGGCGGCGCGAATCGGCTTCGTCCCGGCCGGCGAGAGCGATACCCCATTCCCCGGCGCACCTGACGCGATCGTCTTCAAGTCGATGCTGCACGACTGGCCAGACGCCCAGGCACTGGGCTTTCTGCACCGCGCCCGTGCGGCGCTGGCCCCGGGTGGCCGGGTGTGGATACTCGAGCGGGCGGCACCCGTGGAGGGCGGATTCGCATGGGGCGCGCTGCCGGTGGCGCTGTTTTTCCGCAGCTATCGCCGCGCCGGCGATTACCGCGCGCTGCTCGATGCAGCCGGGTTCGGCACGATGCGCTTCTCGCAGGTCGAACTCGACATGCCGTTCCATGTGATCGAGGCGGGCGCATGAACCTCGAGATCGCGCATGAGGGCGAGCGCCTGTTCGACTTCTGTCTGTGGGAGTACCCGGCCGCGGCGCCGTGCGCGGGCAGGCTGCGCTCGGTCAACCTGCTGCGCCGCTCCTTCGAAGCCGAGGGCGTGGCCGCCGAGGGCGAGGCGCTGATCGAGGCGCTGCGCGCCAGCCTGGGCGCCTCGAATACCGTCTGGGGCATCAAGCAGGCAGAAGGACGCATCAGCTGGGAGTTCTATTTCTACGACTATGAGCGCCAGCACCGCCAGCGGTCGATTCCGCGCGTGCTGGCGGCCCTTGCGCCGCGAATCCGCTGCCCGCTGGCACCGGGCGAGCAACTGCCCTACTTCATGTTCTCCCTGGACTTCGACCATGACCGGCTGGCCGGCCGCGTGCCCCTGGAAAACGTGCAGGTCTACATCGGCAACATCGGCAGTCGGGTCTCCTCCGGAATCTGCTATGAAGCGACATCCGGCGGGCTGCGACTGAAGAACCAGTACTATTTCTTCGACGCGCGTACCGAGCGGGAGAATATCGCCGGCAAGGCGACGACCTCCGTGCACTTCGATCCGGCACGGGTTCCGCTGGCCGAACTCCTCTGGCCGGAATTGTTCGACTGCGAGACCATCGTGCTTGCCAACAAGATCGACCGCGATGGCGTCTATTTCTGCCGTGTCGACATCGACCAGCTGCTGCATTTCCTGCGGCGCCTGCAATTCCCGTCCGCGCAGCTGCAGTTCGTCGAGCAGCAGCGCGACGGCCTCGACCATATGCGCTTCGATGTAGGCTTCGATTACCGGATGGACGGTGGCCGGCTGCAGATCGTGAAGGGAGCGTGGTATGGCGTCTTCTGAACCGTCGGTGCACCCGGTGCAGATCGTGCGGCGCGGCGGCACGCCCGTGACGGCCGCGCCGCGAGCCACGATGTCGAAGTACGACCATGCGAAGTACGTGTCGCTCACCATGGAGTTCCGCTGCAACCTGAAGTGCGTGCACTGCATGATCGAGGGCACCATGGACCGGCTCGCGCCGCAGGACGAGGCACAGCTGCTGCGCGTGCTGCAGGATCGTGCCCGCCACCAGGACCTGACGGGTCTCGTGCTCACCGGTTCGGAGATCACCTTGAACCGCGATCTGCCGAAGTGGGCGCGTCTGGCCAGGGAGCACGGCTTCGAGCATGTGCGCATCCAGACGCACGGCATGCGGCTTGCCTCCCGCACCTACTGCGAGGACCTGATCGCGGCCGGGGTCGATGAGTTCTTCGTGAGCATCGCCGGCGCCGATGCTGCAACGCACGATGACATTACCGGCGTCCCGGGCTCGTTCAGGAAGTCGATGCGGGGCCTCGAGATCCTGGAGGATTACCCCGGGGTGGCGACCTTGACGAACACCGTGGTCACCGCCCGCAGCTATCGGCAGATGCCGGCGCTGGTCGATCGCCTGCGCGCGCTCGAGCGCCTGGCCCAGATGGAGTTCTGGTTCTATTTTCCGATGCGCGAATCGGACGCCAGTGACCTGCTCGTGTCCCATGCCGAGGCGCTGCCCTTCCTGCGCGAGGCGCTCGCCCTGGCCCGGCGCGACGGGCGCGGGGTAGAAGTGAAGAACTTCCCCGAGTGCCTGCTCGGCCCGGACAGCGGCGCCCTGTGCAACGACCAGCCGCGCCTGTTCATCGACCCGGCGTTCTGGACAGAGTTCGATCGCAACGGCTTTCACCAGTGTGTCTACCGTGCACAGTGCGAGAGCACCCAGTGCCTGGGCCTGAACTCCGCCTACATCAGCCGCTTCGGCGAGCACGCCGACCTGCTGCGCCCGATCCGCCGCGTGCAGGGCTAGTTGGCGGGCCGCCTGGCGACCACGGGCAGCGCCGCGCGCGCAATGTGATGTGCGTTTGACAGACGCGTGAAATCGCTGCCGAGTGGCAAGACGATCATTCGGGAAATTTGCGCGCGAACGGTACTATTTCACGAATACGCTGTGCGGGTACGTGTATCCTCGCGTGAAAAAATGTCCTAACCCTCTCGCGACGAGGCACCACCGTTGGCTACGCTCCTGTTTTACGAACGCCCAGTCCCGCTCAACGCCGATATCCACCGCCAGACCCGGCTCGGACGCCTCAACAACGACTTCCGCTTCTGCCAGGCGACCAACTCCATTCCGCTGGCGGCCGTCGAGTTTTTTGACGCCGCGCGCGAGTTCCCGATCGCCTTCACCGGCCGCGAGGGCGAAGCGCCGTTTCCGATCGCGATCGTGGGCGTGCGACAGAACGAAAACCTGCTCATCGAGCCTGACGGGCGCTGGGGCGGACGCTATGTACCCGCCTTTGTGCGGCGCTACCCGTTCGTGCTGGCCGAGAAAGAGAACGCCGAAGACTTCAACGTCTACATCGACGAGGGCTACGCCGGCTATGGTGCGCAGGACGGCGAGCGCCTGTTCACCGACGAGGGTGAGCGCACGCCACTGCTCACCCAGGCGCTGGACTTCCTCTCCGTCTACCAGGGCGAGATCCGCCGCACGCGCCTGTTCGTCGAGAAACTGCAGGCTCTTGACCTTCTCGTGCCGAGGGTCCTCGAGGTCACCCGTGCCGGGCAGTCGCCAATGGTGCTCCAGGGCTTCAGCGTGGTCGATGAGCAGAAGCTGCAGTCGCTCGACGACGCGAAGCTCCTCGATCTTGCGCGGACCGGGTTGCTGGCCTGGATCCACGCGCACCTGATGTCCCTTGCCAACGTGGCCGTCCTTGCCGACCGTCTGGGCGCGCCTGCCGGTGGCGAGCCTGCAGAGGGCAGCGTCGCCGGATCCGGCGCGGCCGACGGAGCGGCGAAGGCCGACATGCCGAAGCCGCGCGGCAAGCCGAAGCCCGAGTAGGGGAGGCAGGATGATGCGTCGTATCCCGATCTGCTGCGTGATTCTGTGCGCGCTGCTCGCGCCCGGCTTCGCCGTTGCTGAAGACCTGGCGCAGGTCTTTCTGCTGGCAAGGGAGAACGATCCGAAGTATCGCGGGGCCCGATTTGACTTCGAAGCCGCGACCTACGCCGAGCCGCAGGCGCGCGCCGCATTGCTGCCGACGGCATCGTTCGAAGCGATCCAGCAGCGCACGCGCCAGAACATCCTGGACAGCCGCAACCCGGTCTTCGCCTCGGGATCCTCGGTGTTTCCCACCGAGGCCCGGACGCTCAACGTCACCTTGCCGGTCTACAAGCTCTCGGCATGGCGGGGTTACTGGCAGGCCCAGACCAAGGTGCAGCAGGCGGCAGCGACGTTCAGTGCGGCAGAACAGGACCTCATCGTTCGCGTCAGTACCGCATACTTCGGCGTACTGGCTGCCCGCGACGTACGCGAGTTCGCCGAATCCGAATTCAAGGCCATCGCGCAGCAGCTCGAACTGGTCCAGCAGCGTTTCAAGAGCGGGCTGGTGGCGATCGTCGAACTGCACGACACCCGTGCCCGCCATGCGACCAAGGAAGCCGAGGTCGTCGCCGCGCGCAACGACCTCGACGACAAGGCCCAGGCCCTGCGCGAGCTGACCGGGCGGGTTCTGCCGAACCTGAAGCCGCTTCGAGACCGGATCCCCCTGGACAATCCGGCCCCGCTCGACATGGATGTCTGGGTCGAGACGGCGCACAAGCAGAACCTCCTGCTCGAAGCGCGGCGCCGCGCCGTGGAAGTGGCCCAGCAGGAGATCGGACGCCAGCGCGCCGGTCACCTGCCGGTTCTCGACCTGGTCCTGAGCAACAACCGGCGCGACACGGGTGGCAGTCTGTTCGGCGGCGGCAGCAACGTCGAGACCAGCGATCTCATCTTCAGGCTGAATGTGCCGATCTACTCGGGAGGGCTCACCTCGGCGCTCACCGGTGAGGCGGTCAAGCGCTTCCATAGCGCGCTCGAAGACAAGGAGCGCGACCTGCGGCAGGTCGAGCGCCAGACGCGTGCCGCCTTCCAGGGGGTGACTGGCGGCGCGGTGCGCGTGCGTGCGCTGGCGCAAGGCGTGGTCTCGGCAGAAAGTGCTCGCGAGCTGAAGGTGCAGGGCTACCGTGCCGGGCTGCATACGATCCTGCAGATGCTCGATGCCGAGCGCGATCTCTACGCAGCCAAGCGCGATGCGGCGCGGGCCCGCTACGATCTGGTTCTCAACCGTCTGCGTCTGTTGCAGGCTTCCGGTGCGCTCAGTGAAAGTGATCTGATCGCCGTCAATGCGTTGCTTCACTAGCAAACGGGATGAACCGGTGATCCCCGCATGAATGCCGTCGAATCGGTGTGGATCCGCGCAGTGCGGGCAGCGCGCAGCCTGAAGGCGCGGCGCCTGCAGCCGCCTGTGCGCCGCAAGCCGTTGTTCGAGGCGCTCGAGCAGCGCTTCCTGCTCTCGGGCGAGGGGCTGATCATTCCGCCGCCGCCGCCACCCTCGGTGGCGGTGCAGCCCGCGCTGGAGGCGTCGCTCGTCCCGACCGCGCGTGCGCTCGTCAGTGCCGTTTCCGTCCCGGTCGATTTCGCGCTGCCGGGCGCGCGCGGGTCTCAGGATGCCACGCAGGATGCCGCGCAGCAGGCCGCAGCGGCCATCGCCCCGCAGCCTGACCCGAGCGGTATCACTGACTCCACCCCGTCCATCGTCGCGATCGATCCGGTCATCGCGAAGGCCGATGCCGTCAGCGGTGAGCCGGTAGCCACGGTCGAGCCGCCCGCCGCGACCGCCGGGGCAGCACAGCCGGCGACGGTGCAGACGGCGGAAGGCACCGCGGCCTCGGCCCTGGTGACCGCGTCGGCGCGGTCGGAGGTCGAGCAGCGGATGTCGCTCGCGTCCTATGCCGAACGCGTGAACAGCCTTCCGCCTCCGAGCCAGATCGTGGTCATCGACGCCGCGGTGCCCGATTACGAGGCGCTGGTGCGTGCGATCGCCAGCCTCGGCGCGTCACCGGAGAACGACGAGACGGCGCCGCCTGCGCTGCAACCAGACTCGGGCCCGGCGGAGCGCGGTTTGCTCCCGCCGGTGCTGGAGAGTCCTGCACAGGCTCGGCCTGGCGAGGACGACTCGCCCCAGGTGCGGGTGTCCCGAGTGGCCGACATCGAGGTCGTCGTACTCGATGCGCGCTACGACGGTATCGACCAGATCAGCAGGCTTCTTGCGCCGCATCAGGGTCTCGCCGCCGTGCAGGTCGTGTCGCACGGTGGAAGCGGCAGCCTGCGCCTCGGATCCACCCAGCTTACGACGAGCCGCCTCGAGGCGCTGAGGGATCGGGTCTCGGGCTGGGGCTCGGCCCTCAGTTCCGGTGCCGACATCCTGCTCTACGGCTGCGATGTCGCGGGCGGGGCGCCCGGCATCGAATTCGTGCAGCGCTTCGCGGCGATCACCGGTGCCGATGTGGCTGCTTCTACGGACGCCACCGGCAGCGCGGCGCGCGCGGGCGACTGGGCGCTCGAGTACACCACCGGTGCGATCGAGGTGGCACCGCTGCTTCAGGGGGCCGACATCTCCGCGCTGCTGGGCGGCTCGTACTCCATCACGGGCTCGACGCTCAGCTTCTCCGGCAGTTCCGGCGGGGACACCTTGAACCTTCGCGTCAACGGTTCGGGTGTCCTCGAGTTCCGGTGGGACAGCACGGGCGCGTACACCGCCGTTGCGTTCGGTCTGTCGACAGGCACGATCAACGTCAACCTCGGCTCCGGCGACGATGCGTTCATCTTCGATGACGCCTCCAGCCTCGGCGCAGTTGCGCTCTCGGTGCAGGGCGAAGACGGCGCGGATTCAGTCACGCTGAACGAGAACCTGACGCTCAGTGGCGGCCTTGTCGTCGCTGCGGAGTCGATCGTCCTGTCGAGCGGCTTCACCGTCAGCACCGGGGCGGGCAACGTGTCCCTGACCGCCCTGGCGCAGGACGCGACGCAGGTCACCACCTCTGCCGCGCTCACCGCGCGCACCGCGTCGATCCAGGTGCTCGGTTCGCTGGTCGCGACCAGCGGCAACATCACCCTCTTCTCCGAGGTGACCCGCAACATCGCGCTGAGCGGTACGGTCACGGCGGCTGTGGCCTCGACCTCGGACGCAAGCGTCGTGGTGAGCGGAACCGTGAGTACGGCCGGAGCGATGTCGCTCACCGCGCGTACCGGCGGTACGGTGACGGCAAGCGCCGCTGGTCTTCTGGGCTTGAGTGCAAGCAACACCTTCACCGACAACGCAGTCGTCCGGATCTCGAACAGCGCCGGTATCGATGTCGGCTCACTCACCCTGCTGGCAGAAACCAAGACCAGCTACACGGCGACATCACGCTCCGCGCTCAACAGCGTTTCCGGTCAGACACAAGCCTACATCGAAGGCAGCACCGTCAACACCCGCGGCGCGGGCGGGCTGACGATCTCGGCGAATGATGATGCAAGCCTGACCGCCCGGTCGCCGGACATGGCGACCGACCTGAGCGGATCGCTTCCCGTCAGCATCGCTGCGTCGGTTGCGCGTAACGAACTGGATCGGGATGTCGAGGCGTACATCGACTCGATTACGGTGCAGGCTGCCGCGGGGGGCGGGGTCAGCGCGAGCGCGCTGAAGAGCGCCGCCCTGACTGCGATCGCCGAGGCCAAGACCCTCAGCGCGAGCGCCGTGTTTACCGGATCGCTGAGCGTAAGCGGCACCTACGCCGGCAACGTCGTGCTCGGCGATGTCAACGCCTATGTCTCCGGGGGCTCCGTGTCGACCGCGGGCGCGGGTGCCGTGGGCGTGGAGGCCCGTGACACGATGGAGGTCCGGGCGATTGCGGAAACCGCTGCGCAGGCGGGCTCGGGCCTGGCGCAGATCTCCGACAGTTCGGCGGTATCGATCGGCTACGCCATCGCTTTCAATGCGATCGGCTGGGACATGCCGGACAGTTTCGTCGGCGGGGCGGTGGAAGCCTTGATCGGCAGCGTTTCCGGCGCTGCCATCTTCGGGACGAACGTCGGCGCAGGCACGCACGCCTACGTCGAGGACAGCGTCGTGTCCGCTGGCGGTGCGATCACGGTCAAGGCCGAGAACGCGGCGACTCTGTCTTCCGCGGTCAGCAATGCGCTCACCTTCGCTGGCGCGGGCGTACTGACCGGGGCCAGCGGTTCGGCGTCCGGGGGAATCGTCTCGCTCAACAAGGTGAGCAGCGCATCGACGGCCAGCATCGGCTTCACTTCGGGGTACGCGGGCGCGCGGACCATCACTGGCGGTGCCGGCGTGACCGTCCTTGCGACCGACGACTCCTCGATCGACAGCAGGATTGTGCTGGCGGCGGCCTCGGCGGCCGCCAACCCGAACCCGTTCCTGAAGGGCGACGCGATCGGCGTGTCCGGCGCGGTCGCGCTCAACGAAGTTCGCGGTGGTGCCACCGCGACCATCGACCGGGCTACCGTCGCAGCGACGACTGGCAACGTCCGCGTCGCCGCGATCGAGTCGGCCTCGCTCACGGCGCTGCTTCGCAGCGAAGCGAAGTCCAGCGCGTCCACGAGCCTTTTCGGCGGGACTGGCAATTCGCTCGCCGCGAGCGGCCTGATTGCTACCAACGTCGTGGTCAGTGCCGCGAGTGCGACGATCTCCAACAGCGTCGTCTCAACCTCGGGGGCGGACGGAAACGTCGAGGTCGACGCGCAGAATACGGCCAGCATCGGCGCGAGCGTGGACAACGCCGTCGAGTCGGGCGGCAAGGCCATCGGGGTGACGCTGGCATTCAACACGATCGGGTGGCAGGCGCAGAACGTGCTGTTCAACACGGTCGACGCGCTGATCGGCGATCCGGCGATTGCCAACGCGTTCGGGACCAATACGCGCTCCGACGTGAAGGCCCGCATCGTCGACAGCACGGTGGAGGCGGCAGGCCAGGTCAAGGTAACCGCGAAGTCCGAGGCAAGCCTCACATCGCTCGTCAACAACGTCACGTCGACATCCGTCGGCAGCACCCTCACCGGTGCGAGCGGCCTCAGCGTCGGTGCGGTGGTATCGCTGAACAAGGTATCGAGTGCAGCAGAGGCGAGCATCGGCTACGGCACGGGCTACGCGGGTGCGAAGACGATCAGCGCCTCAGCCGGCGTCACGGTGTCGGCCGAGGATGCAGCCGAGATCGCGGCGACGACGACGCTGGCGACCCGTTCGTCGGCGGTGACGGGTAATCCGTTTGCCGACGGAGCGTCGTTTGCCGTGTCAGGCGCGGTGTCGCTGAACGATGTGCGCGGCGGCGCGACGGCGACGATCGACAAGGCGACGCTGAGTGCGGGCGGTGACGTCAGCGTGACGGCGACGGCGTCTGCGACGCTGACTGCGGAACTCACCAGCGAATTGCAGAACGAGGGCGGGGCGGGAGACTTCGGCGCTGGCGACTCGCTCGCTGCAGGGGGACTGATCGCGACCAACCTGGTGCTGGCCGGTGCGACGGCGACGCTGTCGAACAGCGCGGTGACCACGACGGGCGCGGGCAGCGACGTAACGGTAAGCGCCGCGAACGAGGCCACGATCGATGCGACCGTGGACAACGTCGTGGCGTCGGGCGACACCGGCGTGGCGGCGACGCTGGCGTTCAACACGATCGGCTGGCAGTCGCAGAACATCCTGTTCAACACGATCGATGCGTTGATCGGGGATCCGGCGATCGCCAACGCGTTCGGGGCGAACACGGGCTCGGGAGCGACGGCGAAGATCCTGGACACGACCGTCAGTGCGAGTGGCGTGGTGGAGGTCAGTGCGACGGCGGATGCCACGCTCGCCTCCGCGATCAACAACGTCAGCGAGGCGGACGCGAGTTCCGACAGCGGGCTGGTGGGCGGGCAGGGTCTCAGCGTCGGCGCGGTGGTGTCGCTGAACAAGGTATCGAGTGCAGCCGACGCGAGCATCGGCTACAGCGCGAGCTACGTCGGCGCACGAACGATCACCGGCGGGGCCGGCGTGACGGTGTCGGCGGAGGACTCGGCCGAAATCGCGGCGACGACGGCGCTGGCGACCCGTTCGTCGGCGGTTACGACCAACCCGTTTGCGGCCGGAGCAGCGTTCGGCGTATCGGGTGCGGTGTCGCTGAACGACGTGCGCGGCGGTGCGACAGCGACGATCGACAAGGCGACGCTGAGCGCAGGTGGCGACGTCAGCGTGACGGCGACGGAATCGGCGGCGCTGACGGCCGAACTGACGAGCGAATTGCGGACAGCTGGCGGAGCCGGGGATTTCGGCACCGGTGACTCGCTGGCGGTGGGCGGGTTCATCGCGACGAACCTGGTGCTCGCGGGTGCGACGGCGACGCTGTCGAACAGCGCGGTGACCACGACGGGCGCGGGCAGCGACGTCAAGGTG
>CAIQON010000210.1 GCA_903873475.1 uncultured bacterium | reverse complement strand
GTGCGCTCGAGCTACCACGCGGACCAGCAGGCCCACGACGCGGGCGTCGTCCAGCACGACGCGGGCGTCGTCCAGGACAACGCTCCTGCGGTCGAGGCATTGTCGACCGGCGGCTGACCCCGCACGCTACTCGATCGAAAATCGAACAAAGTACGATATCGGAGAAACGATGCGCACACGGACTGGACTGATCCTTGTCGACCATGAGGTCGATGTCTCGCTGAAGCGCCGCGACGTGGCCAGCCTGCTGCTCGCCTCTGCGGCCCTGTTCTGCGTGCCGGCCTCGTTGCGCGCACAGGGACTCGCCGGCATCTCGGGCGCGGACCAGGTGGGTGCATTGCGTGCTGCGCTCAGCCAGGGTGCATCCACGGCGGTTTCGCTGCTTGGCACAGCCAACGGTTTCTGGAACAACCCGCAGGTGAAGATTCCACTGCCCGATACGCTCGAGCGGCTGCGCAGTCCTGCTCGCCTGCTCGGGATGAGCGGGCAGTTCGACGAACTGCATCAGTCGATCAACAAGGCCGCCGAGGCGGCGGTGCCGCAGTCGATCTCCCTGCTGCAGTCGGCGATCAAGTCGATGAGCGTGCAGGATGCACAGGGCATCCTGACCGGCGGCCAGACGGCGGCGACCGACTACTTTCGCAAGGCCACCAGCGGCGAGCTTTTCAATCGATTCCTGCCGGTTGTCGGAAAAGCGACTGAAAAGGTCGGGCTTGCCCAGCAGTACAATCAGCTTGCAGAACGCGGTGCCTCGCTCGGAGTCGTCGATGCAAAGCAGGCCAAGCTTGAGCCGTATGTGACCAACAAGGCGCTCGACGGGTTGTACTTCATGATCGGCGAGGAAGAGAAGAAGATCCGCGCCAATCCCGTGGGAGCGGCAACAGATGTCGCGCGCCGGGTGTTCGGGGCTGTCGGCCGCTGATCCCGCACCGATCGGCAGAGCCGAAGGGCTAAGGCGGCGCGCCTGTGCAGGTTCAGGGCGGCGCTGCCTCGCGAGGGCTCGACCAGCACCGCGCGTCGCACTGACGTGGCCGCGCACACGTACCGACGCACGCTGCACGGATGCCCCGGATGATGTACCCGGACTCAGTGCAGCAGGGATGCAGTACCCTGGTCAGCCGTCACGCGGTGACGCCAGATGCCGGTGCAGCGGTACGACGCCGGCGAACACAGCCAGCAGCCCGGTGGCGAACGCGATGTCGTAGAGCAGCGTTATGCCCTCGGCGTTGTGTACCGCCGCGCCGGCTACGCACGCCACGGCAACCATGAACAGCGCCAGCGCGACCAGCTGGCGCAACCACGGGTTTGCGCCGGCGGACACCTCGGGAGCGTCTGCACGCAGCAGGCCGCCGAGCATTGCCACCGCGACGGCTGCCACGAACCCGAGCACGTACCCGGACGCGATTTCGTAGAGGGCGAACGCGCCAGGAGAGGCCGGCGCACCGGTGCCACCGATACCACCGATACCGAGCGCATCATGGGCGAAGTCTGTCAGCGTCAGCGCGGCAATCCATGACAGCAGCCCGATCGCGCCGACGACGTGGGCTGGCTCCGGCAGCGCAGAGCGTTCTGCCATCGGCAGGCGCGTGGTGCCATCAGGCATCTTGCTCATTGCGCAGTTCCTCCATGGGCACGGGTAACCCCCGTACGCCATAGACTCCTTCGGATGCCTGCAGGTTCCCGTGCCTGTCAGCAATACTGCGTGTGCGCGTCCGCGGGATTGCCAGGGTCGGGGACGTCTGTCCGCGACCCTGCACACAGGGCGGTCAGGCGGGTACTTCAGCGCCCGATTTCGACTTCGCGCGCTTGCGCTCGTGCTCGAGCAGGTGACGTTTGCGTACCCGGATCGACTTCGGCGTGACCTCGACCAGTTCGTCGTCCTCGATGAACTCGACCGCGTACTCGAGCGTGAGCTTGATCGGCGGCACCAGCACGATCGCCTCGTCGGTACCCGAGGCGCGTACGTTGGTCAGCTTCTTGCCCTTCAGCGGATTGACGACCAGGTCGTTGTCGCGCGAATGTATGCCGATGATCATGCCTTCGTACAGCTTCTCGCCCGGGCTCACGAACATGCGTCCGCGGTCCTGCAGGTTCCACAGGGCGAAGGCCACCGAGTCGCCGGTGTCCTGCGAGATCAGCACGCCGTTGCGCCGTCCGGCCATGTCGCCCTTGGTCGGCGCATAGTCGTCGAACACATGGCTCATCAGGCCGGTGCCGCGGGTCAGGTTCATGAACTCGCCCTGGAAGCCGATCAGGCCACGGGCCGGCACGCGGTACTCGAGGCGCACGCGGCCACGGCCGTCCGGCACCATGTCCTGCAGGTCGGCGCGGCGCTGGCCGAGGGCCTCCATCACGCCGCCCTGGTGCGCGTCTTCGACATCGACGGTCAGCATTTCGTACGGCTCGCAGGTGACGCCGTCGACGACGCGGGTGATCACGCGCGGGCGCCCGACCGCGAGTTCATAGCCTTCGCGGCGCATGTTCTCGATCAGGATGGTCAGGTGCAGTTCGCCGCGGCCGGACACCGCGAACACGTCGGTGTCGCCGGTCTCGTCCACGCGCAGCGCCATGTTGGTCAGCAGTTCTTTCGTCAGCCGCTCGCGGATCTGGCGGCTGGTGACGAACTTGCCTTCGGTGCCGGCCAGCGGCGACGTATTGACCATGAAGTTCATGGTCAGCGTCGGCTCGTCGACCTTCAGCGGAATGAGTGCCTCGGGATGGTCGATGTCGGTCAGCGTGGTGCCGATCGCCAGTTCTTCGATGCCCGAGACCAGCACGATGTCGCCGGCCATGGCTTCGGTCATCGGCACCCGCTCGAGGCCCTGGAAGCCGAGCACCTGGTTGATACGCGCCTTGCGCTGGGCGGTGTCGCCGTACAGCACTGCCACATCCATCGACGGGCGCAGCTTGCCGCGCTTGATGCGGCCAACGCCGATGCGGCCGACGTAGCTGGAGTAGTCGAGCGCGCTGATCTGCAACTGGAGCGGCCCTTCGGTGTCTTCCAGCGGCGGGGCGGGCACGCGCTCGAGCACGGTCTGCAGCAGCGCCCGCAGGTCGCTGCCGGGTTTCTTCCAGTCGAGCGTGGCCCAGCCCTGCAGCGCCGAGGCATATACGACCGGGAAGTCGAGTTGTTCTTCGGTCGCGCCGAGCTTGTCGAACAGGTCGAACGTGTGGTCGACCACCCAGTCGGGACGGGCGCCGTCGCGGTCGACCTTGTTCACCACGACGATCGGCTTGAGGCCGAGGGCCAGTGCCTTCTTCGTCACGAAGCGGGTCTGGGGCATCGGGCCTTCGACCGCATCGACCAGCAGGAGCACGCCATCGACCATGCCGAGCACGCGCTCCACCTCGCCGCCGAAGTCGGCGTGGCCGGGTGTATCGACGATGTTGATGTGGACGCCGTCGAAGTCGAGCGCGCAGTTCTTCGCCAGGATGGTGATGCCGCGTTCCTTCTCGAGGTCGTTCGAGTCCATGACCCGTTCGGTCACTTTCTCGTGGGCGGCAAACGTGCCAGACTGGCGGAGCATTTTGTCGACCAGCGTGGTCTTGCCATGGTCGACGTGGGCGATGATCGCGATGTTTCTGAGCGCGCGGGACATTGGGGGTGGCGTCCGTTCTGTGGCTGGGAAATCCGCACCGCTCGTGGCGGCATCGGACGGGTCATCCGGCAAGGTGCCGGCATGACGCAGACTTCGGCGCTTTTTGGCGCCGACAAAAACCCGCGAGTCTAGCACGGGCACCCTGCATTTCCCGGCCTCTGCCATTACACTCGGCGGTTTGAGTGCAGAGAGATGGAACCCTGATGCCCCGCATTGCCCTCGATCAACTGACCGAGCTGGCCGCTGCCACGCTGGTGAAGGCAGGGGCGGCGCCGACACAGGCCGCCGCCACCGCGCGCGCGCTGGTCGCGGCAGACCGCGACGACCTGGCGACGCACGGGGTGTCGCGCATTCCGCTGTACGTCGACCATCTGGCCACTGCCCGGGTCGATGGCAGTGCCCGGCCGGCGCTCGTCCACGAGCGCGGCGGCAGCTGCCTGATCGACGTTCGCGGCGGCCTCGCCTACGAAGCCTGCGAAATGGCCGTCGGCGAGGCGACCGCCCGCGCGCGCACCCACGGCATCTCGCTGGTCGCACTGACCAACAGCCACCACTACGGTGCCGCGGTCTATCACCTCGAGCCGATCGCCGCGGCCGGCATGATCGGCCTCGCGCTGACCAACTCCCCCGGCGCGATCAATGCCTGGGGCGGGCGCCGGCCGGTCTTCGGCACCAATCCGATCGCGGCGGCGTTCCCGCGCGCGGCGAAGCCGCCGGTGCTGATCGACCTTTCGCTGACCGAAGTGACCCGTGGCAAGATCATGATCGCCGCAAAGGAAGGGCGTCCGATCCCCGAGGGCTGGGCAGTCGACAAGGACGGCAACCCGACCACCGATGCGAAGGCCGCCCTCACCGGCAGCCTGTTCGCCATCGGCGGCGCCAAGGGGGCGATGCTCGCGATGATGGTCGAACTGCTTTGCTGCGGCCTGACCGGTGCGGCGCTGGCGTTCGAGAACGACTCGTACTTCGAACCTGGCAACAAGCCCCGCATCGGCCACACGCTGATCGCGATCGATCCCGGCTCGACGGCCGGCAGCGCGGTGTACTTCGAGCGCGTCGAGGCGCTGATCGCGGCCATGCTCGCCGACCCCGGCGTGCGCCTGCCGGGCGACCGCCGCCACGCCGCGCGCGCCCGGGCAGCGGCCGAAGGGGTCGACATCCCGGACACGCTTTACCGACAATTGCAGCAACTGGCCGGCCGCGCCTGAGCGCGGCCATGCCCAACACACGGATGGAACCGACATGACCGACCAGACGCTGACACTCGTCGTCAACGGCAGTGCGCACGCCGTACAGTGCGACCCCGAAACGCCACTGCTCTACATCCTGCGCAACGACCTGTCGCTGAAGGGTGCCCGCTACGGCTGCGGCCAGGGCCAGTGCGGTGCCTGCACGGTCCTGGTCGATGGCAAGGCCGTGCAGTCGTGCAACGTGCCCGTGTCCGACTTTGCCGGCAAGTCGATCACCACGATCGAGGGCCTGGGCACCGCCGAGGCGCCGCATCCGCTGCAGCAGGCGTTCATCGACGAACAGGCCGCGCAGTGCGGCTACTGCGTGACCGGCATCGTGATGAGCGCCAAGGCGCTGCTCGACGCCAACCCCAAGCCGACGCGCGCCGAGATCACCGCCGCGTTGCGCGACAACCTGTGCCGCTGCGGCACCCATGCGCGGATCATCCGCGCGGTCGAGCGCGCCGCCGCGGCGATGGCTGCCTGAACACCCCGAGAGGTCACGAACGATGTCGCGTACCAACGATTCCTCCCCGCTGCCCGGCAGCCTCTCCGTCAACCCGATCCTGGACAAGTGGGTGCGCCTGGTGCCCGGCGCTGCCGGCCCGGCCTCGCATGGGGTGACCGTGTCGCCCGGCAAGGTCGACATCGGCCAGGGCATCTCCACCGCGCTCGCGCAGATCGCCGCCGACGAGCTCGACGTCTCGCTGTCGCGCATCGTCATGAAGCCGGCCGGCACCGATGCGTCGCCAAATGAAGAGATGACCTCGAGCAGCCTGTCGATCGAGCACAGCGGCATCGCGATCCGCTTCGTCTGTGCCGAGATCCGCGGCACGCTGCTGCAGAAGGCCGCCCAGCAGCTGGGCGTGAGCGCCGAACGGCTGACCGTCGACGACGGCGTGATCAGCGCCATCGGTGGCGGCAGCGTCACCTACTGGGACCTGCTCGAACCCGGCCTGTTCCATCGCGAGGCCACTGCCCAGTTCCGGCCCAAGGCCGTGGAAGACTTCAAGCTGATCGGCACCGACGTGCCACGGCTGGACATCCCGGCGAAGGTCACCGGCAAGCCGAGCTACGTGCACGACATGGTTCTGCCCGGCATGCTGCATGGTCGCGTCGTGCGCCCGCCGAGCTACGATGCACGCCTGCTGTCGATCGACGACGAGGCGGGGCTGCGCGCGATGCCCGGGCTGGTCGAGGTGGTGCGCGACGGCAGTTTCCTCGCGGTGGTCTGCACGAAGGAAGAGCAGGCGATCCGCGCCGCGCGCGCGCTGCGCAACCGCACGAAATGGGACGACCGCACGAACCTGCCGGCGCAAGGCGCGGTGTACGACCACCTGAAGACGCTGCCCAAGACGGTGCACGTGGTGCACGAGAAGACCGACGATGCTGCGAAGGCGAAGGCGGCGAAGACGATGAAGGCGGCGTTCACCAAGCCGTACATCGCCCATGCCTCGATCGGCCCGTCCTGTGCGGTGGCGGTCTGGAACGACGGCAAGCCGGAGATCTGGTCGCACAGCCAGGGCATCTTCCCGCTGCGCGTCGACCTGTCCAAGTCGCTGCGCATGCCCGAGGCGGACATCACCGTCCACCATGCCGAAGGCGCGGGCTGCTACGGCCACAACGGCGCCGATGACGCGGCACTCGACGCGGCGCTGGTTGCGCGCGCGGTGCCGGGGAGTCCGGTCAAGCTGCAGTGGTCGCGCGAGGACGAGTTCCAGTGGGAGCCCTTCGGCCCGGCGATGAGCGTCGAGGTCACGGCCTCGCTCGACGCCGGCGGCAACATCGTCGACTGGACCCATGAACTCTGGAGCAACACGCAGAGCACGCGGCCGGGCCGCCAGCCCGAGGGCACCTGGCTGATGGCCGGCTGGCACCTGGCCGATCCGCTGCCCAAGCCGCCGCCGCGGATGATCCCGCTGGCCGGTGGCGGCGGCAGCGACCGCAACGCGGTGCCGCTGTACGACCTGCCCAATTCGAAGGTGATCCACCACTTCATCACCGAGATGCCAGTGCGCGTGTCGGCGCTGCGTTCGCTCGGCGCGTTCGCCAACGTGTTCGCGATCGAGACCTTCATGGACGAACTGGCCGAGGCGGCCGGCGTCGATCCGGTCGAGTACCGGCTGCGCCACATGAAAGACCCGCGCGCCCGCGCGGTGATCGAGGCGGCGGCCGATCGTGCGAACTGGAAGTCGCGCAAGGCCTCCGACGGCACGACCGGCATGGGCATCGCGTTCGCCCAGTACAAGAACAAGCAGTCCTACTGCGCGGTGGTGGCCGAGGTGTCGCTCGAGCAAGAGCTGCGCGTGACCCGCTGCGTGGCCGCGGTCGAGGCGGGGCTTGCGATCAACCCGGACGGCATCATCAACCAGACCGAAGGCGGCGTGATCCAGGCGGTGTCGTGGACGCTCAAGGAGGCGGTGCCATTCGACCCGTCGGGCGTGCGCTGCATGACCTGGGACGACTACCCGATCCTGCGTTTCGACGAAGTGCCGGAGGTCGACGTGGTGCTGATCGACCGGCCCGACCAGAAGTCGCTCGGCGCAGGCGAGGCGGCGCAGGGCCCGACCGGTGCGGCGATCGCCAATGCGCTGGCGCATGCGATCGGCGTGCGCGTGCGCGACCTGCCGCTGACGAAGGACCAGATCGCGAAAGCCCTGGTCTGATGCCGGCGCAGCTGCCGGCATCCCGGCGAGCATCCGGCCAGCGGAGCGCGCCATGATCGCGCGTGTCGCCGGCCGGTTGCTCAACCTGCCGGCGCTGCTGCGTTACCTGCGCGAGCATCGTGCCGATCGTTCGGTCTGGGACCCGGCCGAAGACCTCGAACTGCAACTGTACGGCGCGATCTTCGGCAACAACTTCCTGCACTACGGCTACTTCCGCGACATCCCGGTCTCGGCAGACGAGATCAGCCTGGCCGACGTCAGCCGTGCGATGGACGACTATGCATCGCTGCTGGTCGAACGGGTGAAGCCCGGCGAGCGCGTGCTCGACGTCGGCTGCGGCATGGGCGGGCTGCTGAACCGGCTCGACCGCGCCGGCGCGAAGCCGACCGGCGTCACGCCGAACCGGGCGCATGCGCAGCACATCCGGGCCGGCTGGCCGCACATCCCGCTGATCGAAAGCCCGTTCGAGCAGGTCGATGCTGCGGCCATCGACCCGAAGTTCGACGCGGTGATCAACGCCGAGTCGTTCCAGTACATCGACCTCGACCAGGGGCTGGCGAAGGTCAAGGCGCTGCTGGCCCCGGGCGGGCGCTGGATCGTCATCGACTACTACCGGCTGCAGCCGGGCGCGAAGAACCGCTCGGGCCATGTGCTGTCCGACTTCGAGGCGGCGCTCGCGCGCCATGGCCTGGAGATCACCGAGCGGGTGGATGTCACCGAGAATTGCGTGCCCAGCCTCGCCTACGGCCGGTTGCTGGCGACCCGCTTCGCGCTGCCGATGGCACGCTTCGGATCGGACAAGCTGTTCCTGAAGCAGCGGCTGCTCGGCTACCTGTTTCGCGATACGCTGCAGGCGAAGCTCGACGGCGTGCGCCTCGATACGCTCGACCCGGACGTGTTCCGGCGCGAGAAGCGCTACCTGCTGTTCACGATCCGTCGCCGAGAAGGCTGACGACCGGCGCTGCCTCCCGGGGTGCTGCCCGGTCTGCCGTGCGCATGGCGTGAGCGATGGTGCCGGCATGCCGGCACCGGCTACCATCCGGCTTTCGTTCGTGAAGGAGAGTGCCGGTGACAGCGTCGCTACCGCAGTTCGCGCCCGGGGGCTACCGTTTCGTCCCGGGCCCGTTCCAGTATTCGGCCGGCGTGGCCGCCGGGCCGGGCTTCGAGATCGTGCGTGCGCGCTTCCTGCGTCCGGTCGCGCTGGCTGAAGGGTTCGCGGCGATCGAGCGGCACCTCGCAGCCGTCGGCCGCCCTACGGCGGCGTTCTGCCAGTGCGAGCTGCGCTCGCCGGCGCCGTTCACCGAGGAAGGCTTCGTTTCGTTCAACCGCGAGTATGTCGGCACGCTGGAACGCTGGGGGCTGATCCGCGACGGCGTGAACCCGGTGGCTCGAAGCAATGTCTGCCCTGAACTCGACAAGCCGCCGGTGCCCAGTCTGTTCGCGTTCTCGTACACCGTGCCGTCGGCCGATGCGCCTGCAACCTTCGTCGTTGCGGGCAGCGCCGAGGCCCCGGAAGGCAAGGGCCACTACGAGAGCCACATCGTCCGCCGCGGCGAGACGTCGCCCGATGCCATCGTCGAGAAGGCGCGCTGGGTCCTGGGCGAGATGGAGCGACGGATGGCTGCGCTCGGATTCGCCTGGCCCGACATCACCGCCGCGCAGCTCTACACCATCCATGATCCGCATCCGTTCCTGGCGGCGGAGCTGGCGAGCCGCGGCGCGATGCGCGCCGGCCTCACCTGGCACTGGGTGCGTCCACCGGTGCTCGACCTCGAGTACGAGATGGACGTGCGCGGCGTGCGGCGCGAACTCGTGCTCGACGCGGGCTGAGCGCAGCCGGCGGCCGCTTCGGCCCGCCGGACCCGCCAGCGCCT